>NZ_SMKO01000078.1 GCF_004348685.1 Nonomuraea deserti
GGGGTCCCCCGCGCCCGGCGACATCCCCGGCCCTCGCCCGGCCGCCGGCTCGGGGGAAGCCGGAGACGTCCCCCAGCCCAGGGACGGCGACGCCGATGAGCACACGGACGGCACGGAGACGCGCTCCGAGTCCGCCGGCCAACAGGGCCGCACCGCGGCCCGGCCGCGGGGCGACGGTCCCGAGCAAGGCGGGGACGACGCCGGTCCGCGTCAACAGGCCGGTGATGCCGAGGAGCGCGGGCACGCCGCCGTTGACCGGCCGGCGGGCGGCGGGAGGGGGAAGACGGACGGCGGGTCAGCTGACACCGAGTAACCTCGTCACCCGTGACGCGTTCCTCCGTGACCGCCCCGCCGTCGGCGCGCCCCGAGGCGCCGCCGCCGGGCACCGCCCTGCGCAGCCGCTGCGACCGCGGCTTCGGGCACGGCCGCGATCAGCCGGGCGGCCCGCGCCTCCCCGTTCCCGTGGGCACGACACTCCACCTGCGTGCCTGGTGCAACGGCATCGCGGGCCGGAAGGCGTACCTTGAGGCTGAGGGGCGAAACGCGCCCCCGGCGGCGCGGTCGCCGTCCGCGTGGCAGCCCCGCGCATCGAGGTGAACATGGAACACTTCGCCAAGCACGGCGATCGGGCCGGCATCGCCGCCGAACACGACTACGAGGTGAACCCTTGACCAACGCAGGTGCGGGCCCCGAGGTCCTCATCCAGCGGCTCGACGCCGAGCTGCCGATGCCGTCCTACGCCCACCCCGGTGACGCGGGCGCCGACCTCTACGCGGTCGAGGACGTCGAGCTGATGCCCGGCGAGCGGGCCGTCGTCGGCACGGGAGTGGCGATCGCCCTTCCCGACGGCTACGCCGCGTTCGTGCATCCGAGGTCGGGGCTGGCATCCCGGCACGGTGTCACCCTGGTCAACGCGCCCGGCACGGTCGACGCCGGATACCGCGGCGAGATCAGGGTCACGCTGATCAACACCGACGCCAAGGAGCCGTTCCGCCTCCGGCGGGGCGACCGGATGGCGCAGCTCGTGGTCCAGCGGGTGGAGCGCGCCGCCTTCTACGAGGTCCAGCGCCTGCCCGGTTCGGTGCGCGGCGCCAACGGATTCGGATCGACAGGACGCTGACCGGCGGGCCGCGCCCGCGGCCCATCGACATGGCGGGCCGCCAGGCGGCCCGGTGAACAAGGAGAGTGAGGAACGTGTTCCGACGTCGTCGTCGTGAGCAGCCGGAACAGGCGATTGAGCAGGAGTCTGCCGCGCCCACCCGAGAGTCCGGCCCGTGGGACGCCGACGAGCCCCACCCCGACACCGACAGGATCGACCTCGGCGGCCTGCGGCTGCCGCACAATCCCGACTTCGACGTACGGCTGGCGTCGGTCGGCGACCAGCATGTCGGCGTCGTGGCCCTGTACGAAGACAGCTCGCTGCAACTCCAGGCCCTGGCCGCGCCGCGCAGCTCGGGGTTGTGGGAGGAGATCAAGGCCAAGATCCTGGCCCAGGCCAAGCACCTGGAGGAGCAGGAGGGCCCGTTCGGCAGCGAGCTGGCCGGCGAGATGAAGGCCGACGGCAACACCAGGCCCGCCCGCTACATCGGCATCGACGGGCCGCGCTGGTTCCTGCTCGCGGTGATCTCCGGCAAGGCGGCCCTCGACGAGACGATCGCGACGGCGTACATCGACTTCATCAAGGACGTCGTGGTCGTGCGGGGCGACGAGCCGATGGCCCGCGAGGAGCCGATCCCGCTGCGCCGCCCCAACGAGCCGGGAGCCGAGCAGCAGCAGGAGCAGCAGGGGTTCAACCCGTTCAGGAGGGGGCCGGAGATCAGTGAGATTCGCTGACGGCTGACATCACATAGGCTGGCTCCATCATGAGTACGGCAGAGCCCCAAAAACGCAGGGGATTGCGCGGGTTCTTGGATCGGCTGGCATCTTCCCAGTCCGAGATCGAGGCCCAGGAGCTGCGGGAAGACGTCGATGAGGTCGGCGCCACCCCCATCGCCTCGTGTGGCGGGCGCCGGCGCTTCTGCGTGGCGGGTACGCTACGTACAGTGACACTGCGCCCGAGGGGTGGTGCTCCCGCGCTTGAGGCCGAGCTCTACGACGGGTCAGACGTGATCGACCTGGTCTGGCTCGGCCGCCGCAAGATAGCGGGCATCGAGCCCGGCCGCACGGTCAAGGCCGAGGGCCTGGTCAGCATGCAGGACGGGCGCAAGGTGATGTTCAATCCGCGTTACGAGCTGCGCCCAGGGAGTTGATCGAGTGAGTGCCGAGGCGGAAGAGGTCGCCCACGACACGGTTGAGGCGGCGGTGCGAGCCCAGCTCGCCAAGGCCTTCGGCGGCGTGCGCGGCATCATCGAGGCGGCGGTCCCCACGATCGCCTTCACGGTGTCCTGGATCACCACGGAAGACCTGAAGCTGTCGTTGATCATCAGCGTCGCCCTGGCGGTCGTGCTGCTGGCGGTCAGGATCGTGCAGCGGTCCACGCCACAGTTCGTGATCAACAGCTTGATCGGCATCGCGATCGGCGCGTTCTTCGCCAGCCGCACGGGCGACGCGAAAGACTATTTCCTGCCCGGCATCCTCTGGAACGCCGCCTACATGCTCGCCATGCTGGTGTCGATCGTCACGCGCTGGCCGGTGGTCGGGTTCCTGATCGGCTCGGTCACGGGTGATCCGACGGCCTGGCATAAGGACCAGGGCATCGTGCGGCTCTGCACCCGGCTGACGTGGCTGCTCATGTTGCCGTGCGCGGTGCGGGTGGCCGTGCAGGGGCCCGTCTACCTGTTCGGGGGCGGCGACCAGGCGGTGGCGGCGCTCGGGTTCGCCAAGATCGTGATGGGCTGGCCGCTCCAGGTGGCCGCGTTCGCCGCGATGTTGTGGGTGCTCGGCCGCGGCCGCACCCCGGTCAAACCGGCCGCGCCGGCCTGACCGTTCCGTGGCGACGCCCGCCCTTCCGCGTCTTCCGCGTCCTTGCGCACCCTTGCGCGGGGAGCTCAGCGGTCGTCGTGGTCCGGGTCGAAGGCGGTGGGCTCGGCGGGGAGGGTGTAGCGCTCGCCGATGAGGTCGGCCACCCGCTGCCTGCTCTCCGCGGGCTCCGGCTCGTCGGCCCGCTCCAGCTCCGCCACTTCGTCGGCGAGGCCGGCGTCCCCGAGGCAGTCGCGGATCCACTGCGAGTAGTCGCCCCTGCGCAGGTGGTGCAGCCAGGTGTCGTCGTCCACGCCCTCGGCCAGCTCGACGAAGGTGTGCAGGTTACGCGCCCGCAGCCGCAGCCGCTCGCCGGGCCCGGTGAAGTAGAAGCTCTTGTCCTTGGCCATGGTGCCCGCCGCGTACTTGCGGCGGTGCCGGGTGCGTTCGACGGTGGCGGGCGTGAGGGTGAGGTGCTGGGCCGTCTCGTCCCCGCGCTGCCACAGCGCGATGTCGCCATCGGCGACCGGGTCGAGTGAGGGCGCCTCCTGGCCGAGGGCGCCGGCGAACGCGGCGAGCGTGCTTTCCGGTTCCTTGCCCACCGCGATCGTGGTCGTCACCAGGCGCAGCGCCTCGGCGCTCACCGCCTCGGGATGCACGGTGATCATCAGCAGCGAGCCGAGGTCGGCGGCCTCGCCCAGCGGCACGCGCCGCACCTCGGCGGGCAGCAGGTGGTGGACCTCGTCGACCACCACCCAGTGCGGATGGCCGAGCTTGGCGCGCACGCCGGTCAGCCGGGGCAGCAGCTCGGCGAAGTACGTGGGGCGGTCGCGCAGCTGCAGGCCGATCAGGTTGACCACGACGCTCTGCCGCGGCTGCTCCAGCACGTGCGTGACCTCCTCCACGCCGGGCACCCGGTCCGGGTCGCCGAGCACGGTGATGCCCGGGTAGTCGGCGTAGTCGCCTTCCGGGTCCACGATCACGCACTGGTAGCCGTCGCCGACGAGCCGCTCCAGCAGCGCCGTCGTCACTGTGGACTTGCCGCTGCCCGAGGGGCCCGCCACCAGGAGCCCGGAGCCGTACGGGCGCAGGCGCACCTCCTCGCCGTCGCGATGGCCGAGCAGGACGTGGCGGCGCGGCACCTCCACCGCGTCCAGGTCGCCCGAGAGCATCATCCCGGCCAGCTCGGCCACCCCGTCGCCGGCCTCGCCCGCCAGGCGCAGGTCGCACGAGTCCCTGAGCGCGGGCAGCGCGTTGGCGACGGCGGCGCCGCACTCGGCGGCGGCCAGGAACGCGTGGTCGTTCTCCCCGTCGCCGACCGCGACCGTGCTGTGCGCCGACAGCGACAGCCGGTCGAGGGCGGCGGCCAGGCCGCTCGCCTTGTTCACGCCCGGCGGCAGCACCATGACGGCGCCCTTGTTGTAGATCACCTGTAGCTCCAGCCCGAGCTCGCGGATGGCCCCCAGGACGCGTACGTCGTGCGGCTCCCGCGTGGCGACGACCACCTGCCCCACGCCCAGCGGGCTGACCCCTTCGCTGCGCAGCCGGTCGGCCAGCGCGGCGGGCGGGGGCGTGGCGAGGGCGTCGCAGGTGCGCTGCCCCGGGTCGTACAGCAGGCCGCCGTTCTCGGCGACGATCAGGTCGAACAGGCCGGGGTGCGGGAACACGGAGAGCAGGTCGTCGAGCTCGCGTCCGGTGACCAGCACGAGTTTGATGCCGGCGCGGGAGAGCCGCTCCAGCGCCTCGATCGTCGTCTCGGTCACGTGGCCCCCGCGGGCCAGGGTCTCGTCGTAGTCACAAGCCAGCACGTTGTGGCGCATGGGCTCCCCCTACCCGCCGTCGCGGGACATCCGGCCGGGGCGCGGGAAAGTCTGCGACGTTAAAGACCTCGGGAAGTATCTCTTAAGTACACGATTCGCTACGCAGGGTAAGAAAACCGGCAGAACTGCCCTCTCATCCGTACGGGAGCCATCATGCTCAGAAGCGTTGTCGCCGCCCTCACCTTGACCGCCGCGGCCCTGCTGCTCGCGGCCGTGCCCGCCATCGCCGATGACGACACCGACCCGCAGAACCTGACCTGCGGGAAGGACATCAGCAGCGAGATCGACGTCAACATCCCAGACCAGTCACCGCGCACCCACCGATTCTGCGCCGATGAGGACGACCCAGACCAGATCCACGAGTTCGTCTGGGAGTCCTGACGGGCGGCGCGGAGACAGGCCCCCTCGCGCGTCGCTCGCGAGGGGCCTTCCGTCAGTGTTGCGACAGCAGGTGGGCCAGCTCCTGCTCCACTTCCTGGTTGGCCACGAAGAGCAGCTCGTCGCCCGCCTCCAGCGGATCGTCCGCCGTGGGGACGAGCACCCGCCCCTCGCGCAGGATCGCCACCAGGGCGGCGTCGACGGGCCACGGCACCGAGCCGGCCCGCTGGCCCACCACGGGGGCGTCGTCGGCGAGGGTGAGCTCGACCAGGTTGGCCTGCCCTTGGCGGAACGTCATCAGGCGTACCAGGTCACCGACGCTCACCGCCTCCTCCACCAGCGCGCTCAGCAGGCGCGGGGTCGAGACGGCCACGTCGACGCCCCACGACTCGTTGAACAGCCACTCGTTGTTGGGGTGGTTGATACGGGCGACCACGCGCGGCACGCCGTATTCGGTCTTGGCCAGCAGCGACACCACCAGGTTGACCTTGTCGTCGCCGGTGGAGGCCACCACGACATGGCAGTTGTTGAGCCCGGCCTCGTCGAGGGAGGCGATCTCGCAGGCGTCGGCGAGCAGCCACTCCGCGCGGGGCACGCTGTCGATCTTGATGGCGGCGGGATCGACGTCGATGAGCAGCACGTCGTGGCCGTTCTCCAGAAGCTCGGCCGCGATGGAGCGGCCCACGGCGCCCGCTCCGGCGATGGCGACGCGCATCAGTCGTCCTCTTCCGGTGCCGCGGCGAGCACCTTGTTGATCCGATCCATGTCGCTCTCGGCGGCGATGACGTGCAGCCCGTCGCCCTCCTGCACCACCGTGTCGGGCCCGATGGTCACGGCCTCGCCCATGCGGTTGATGAAGGCGATGCGTGCCCGCGCCCGCTCCTCGAGCTCGACGACGCGCGTGCCGATCCAGGCCGGGTGCGCGGCCGCCTCGGACAGCACGACGGTGCCGGTGGGGTCGCGCCAGAGCGGCTCGGCGCCCTCGGGGAGGATGCGGCGCATGATCTGGTCGGCGGTCCAGCGCACGGTCGCCACCGTCGGGATGCCCAGCCGCTGGTAGACCTCGGCCCGGCGGGGGTCGTAGATGCGGGCCACCACGTTGTCGACGCCGAACGTCTCACGCGCCACGCGGGCGGAGATGATGTTGGAGTTGTCGCCGCTGGAGACGGCCACGAACGCGGTGGCGGACTCGACGCCCGCCTCGGTGAGCACGTCGCGATCGAAGCCCACACCCGTCACCCGCCGCCCGCGGAACCCGGCCCGCAGCCGCCGGAACGCCTGCGGGTCGCGGTCGATGATGGCGACGGAATGTCCGCCGTCTTCGAGGATGTGCGCGAGGGTCGAACCCACCCGGCCACATCCCATGATCACAATATGCATTTCCCCCCGCATGTTCGCGGTCGGCAGCTTGCTCGACACCAGTATGGCCCGATAGGGGCTGCCGCGTTCGATCCCCCCGGCAGAGGACTAGCATCTCGTTACGTGTCGAAGGTGACGGATCTCGTCAAACGCGTGCTCGTGGGGCGTGCCTTGCGTAGCGGGCAGCTCCACGAGCAACTCCTGCGAAAACGCATCGCCCTGCCTGTCTTCGCGAGTGACGCCCTCTCGTCCGTGGCGTACGCGCCCCAGGAGATCCTCGTCATCCTCTCGCTGGCGGGCGCCTCCTTCTACGCCTACAGCCCGTGGGTGGCGCTCGCCGTCGTGGTCGTGATGCTCACGGTCGTGGCGTCGTACCGGCAGAACGTGCACGCCTACCCCAGCGGCGGCGGCGACTACGAGATCGCGACCACCAACCTCGGCCGCAACGCGGGGCTCACCGTGGCCAGCGCTCTCATGGTCGACTACGTGCTGACCGTCGCCGTGTCGGTCGCCAACGGCGTCGACTACGTCGGCGCCACCATCCCGTTCGTGGGCCAGCACAAGACCGCCGTCGCCGTCGCCATCGTCATCCTGCTGACCGTGGTGAACCTGCGCGGGATCCGCGAGTCGGGCGCCGCGTTCGCCGTCCCGACGTACGCGTTCATGGTCGCCGTCCTGGGACTGATCGCCTGGGGCGGGTTCCGGCTGCTGGTCCTGGGCGAGCAGATCCAGGCGCCCAGCGCCCACTTCACCATCAAGCCCGAGCAGACCGACCTCACGGCCTTCGCCGCGGCGTTCCTGATCCTGCGCGCGTTCTCCTCCGGCTGCGCCGCCCTGACGGGCGTCGAGGCCATCAGCAACGGCGTGCCCGCGTTCAGGAAGCCCAAGAGCAAGAACGCCGCCACCACGCTGCTGATGATGGGACTGGTGGCGATCAGCATGTTCGGCGGCATCATCGCCCTCGGCCTGGCGTCAGGGGTGAAGGTGGCCGAGCCGTCGGTGGTCGCCGAGGACCTGCTCAGGCCGGACGGCACGCCCGTCGGCCCCGACTACTACCAGCAGCCGATCATCTCCCAGGTGGCCGACGCGGTGTTCGGGGGCGGGTCGATGCCGTTCGTCGTCGTCTCGGCGGTGACGGCGCTGATCCTCTTCCTTGCCGCCAACACGGCCTTCAACGGCTTCCCCGTGCTCGGCTCCATCCTGGCGCAGGACCGCTACCTGCCGCGCCAGCTGCACACCCGCGGTGACCGGCTGGCCTTCTCCAACGGCATCGTCATCCTGGCGCTCGGCGCGTGCCTGCTCCTCTGGGGGTTCGACGCGGACGTCAGCCGCCTGCTCAACCTCTACATCGTCGGGGTCTTCGTCTCGTTCACGCTGAGCCAGACCGGCATGGTCATCCACTGGACCCGCCATCTGAAGATTGAGACCGAGCCCAGGATCCGGCACCAGATGCACCGCTCCCGCGCGATCAACTCCTTCGGGGCGATCATGACAGGGCTGGTGCTCATCGTCGTGCTGCTGACGAAGTTCCTGGTCGGGGCGTGGATCGTGGTGATCGTGATGCCGATCCTGTTCCTCACGATGAAAGGCATCAGGCGCCACTACGACAACGTGGCGGCCGAGCTGGAGATCACCGAGGACTACGAGCCGGCCATGCTGCCCGCGCGCAACCACGCGATCGTGCTGGTCTCGAAGATCCACAAGCCGACCATGCGCGCCCTCGCGTACGCCCGCGTCACCCGGCCGTCCACGCTGGAGGCCGTCACCGTGGGCGTCGAGGGGGAGGAGGCGCGCAGGCTGCAGGAGGAGTGGGAGCGCCTGGGCATCCCGGTGCCGCTCAAGATGCTCGACTCGCCCTACCGCGAGATCACGCAGCCCATCCTCGACTACGTCAAGACGCTGCGCAGGCGCTCGCCGCGCGACGTGGTGACCGTGTTCATCCCCGAATACGTGGTCGGCCACTGGTGGGAGCACCTGCTGCACAACCAGAGCGCGCTCCGGCTGAAGGCGCGCCTGCTGTTCAAGCCGGGAGTCATGGTGACCAGCGTGCCCTGGCAGCTGCACTCCTCCGACCGGCTCAAGGGCAGGCCCGAGCCGTTCGCGCCCGGCGCGGTGCGGCGTCCGGCGCAGCAGAGCGACGACGAGGGGCGGGTCAGTTCCCGCTGATCAGCTCGCGCAGCCTGCCGGTGTCGTCCGCGCTCCAACCCGGCGGCGGGGCCACGGCGGCCCACCCGTCCACGATGTCGGAGTTGTACCGGTGCCCGTGACCGGGCGGCACCGACAGCGCGGCCGTCATGTCCACCAGCACCTGCCAGAACGTCACCAGCGGGAACCAGTTCATCTGCGGGTTCATGCCCGGCGCCCGCGGTTCCTCCAGCCAGGCCGGCCTGCGGTAGATCAGCTCCGGCGTCCACCACACCACCGGGTCGGAGGCGTTCTGCAGGTAGACCACCCGCGGGTGCAGCCACGGGCCGGGCGGGCGGCTCAGGTCGGCGGGGCGCTGGGCGAACCTGGCCGTCCTGCCGCCTTCGTAGACCGGCCGCCACACAGGGCTGCCCGGCTCGCGGCCCTCGGTGAGCCGCCGCCAGATCGGGTCGGCGTTCGGCGGCCCGACGAACAACGCGCCGTCCGTCCTGGCCACCATGTCGTCCAGGTCGCCGAACGCCCGCTCCAGCTCGTACGAGCCCAGGCTCTCCCCCGACAACACCAGCCGCGGCCGGTCATCGGGCGGCAGCAGGGCCAGCCGGGCGTGCACCGCCTCGAACAACGCCTTGCCCGCGGCCGCCGCCCTGCCCCTGTCGACCAGGAACGACACCCAGCTCGGCAGGTAGGAGTACTGCACCGCGACCATGGCGGAGCGGCCGTTGTACATGTACTCGAGCGCGTCGGCGATGTGCTCGTCCACCCAGCCGGTGCCGGTGGTGCCGAGCACGGCGATGATCGGCCGGTCGAACGCGCCGGTGCGCTCCAGCTCGCGCACGGCCAGCTCCGCCTGCGCCTCGGGTGTGGCCGCGGCGTCGAGGCCGACGTACACCCTGACCGGCTCGGCGGCCGGACGGCCGGAGAAGGCGGTCAGCAGGGCGGGGGTGACGGCGCTGCCGGCGAAGCTACGGCCTTCCCTGCCCAGGGAATCCCAGCTCACCAGCGAGCCGGGACCGCCCGACAGGGAACGCGACTCGGGCCGGCGCACGCCCGGGTTGGTGCCCTTGTTGGCGACCGACGAGACGTCGCTCACCCTGGCCACGAACCCGGAGAACAACACGTCGTTGGCCAGCACCCCCACCAGGACGGCGATGACGAGCACACCGATGGCGTGCCCCGCGTACGACGGCAAGAACCGGTCCAGCCAGCCGATCAGCCTGCGGCCGCCCAGGCGTACCAGCCTGCTCAGGAACAGGATCACGGCGAACAGGCTGAGGGCCACGGCGAGGATCACCGGCGGGAACCAGCTGATCCGGGTGTCCATGCCCATGAGTTCCCGCAGGTCGCGCTGCCAGTCGTAGCTGTACCAGAGCGTGATCGCCCCCACCGCCGCGCAGCCCGCGATCAGGACCTGCCAGGCGATCCACCGTGCCCGCTCGGACGGACGGTAGCTGATCACCGACCGCCCCAGCGCGCCCAGCGCCGCGCCCGCCGCATAGCCGATGACCCCGGTGACGGCGCCCATGACCCCCTGGTAGAGCCACGTGCGGGGCAGCAGCGACGGCGTCAGCGAGGCGCAGGCGAACAGCACGGCCAGCAGCGTCCCCCCGAACCCGAGCCGCCGACGTACCACCCGCCCCTCGTTCACGATCACCTAGGGTAACGGCCCGCCCGTAGCGGACGGCGGCGCCCCCCGCCCGTGACAGGCCGCCGCGCCCGCGCACATAGGGTGTCGGTGTGGAACAGGCATCTCTCGAGCTGACGGTAGGTCCGGTCGCCCATGGCGGCTGGTGCGTGGCACGCCACGAAGGGCGCGTGGTCTTCGTCCGCCACGCCCTGCCCGGCGAGCGGGTGATCGCCGACGTCACCGAGGAGACCACCCGGTTCCTGAGGGCCGACGCCGTGGAGATCCTCGAGCCGTCGCCCGATCGTGTCGTCCCGCCCTGCCCCTACGCCGGACCGGGGCGCTGCGGCGGCTGCGACTGGCAGCACGCCACGCCCGAGGCGCAGCGGCGGCTCAAGGCGCAGGTCGTGACCGAGCAGCTGCAGCGGCTGGCGGGCATCCGGCGTGAGGTCGTGGTCGAGGAGGTGCCGGGGGCCAAAGACGGTCTCGGCTGGCGCACGCGGGTGCAGTTCGCCGCGCTGCCCTCCGGCGAGCTGGGCTTCCGCCGCCACCGCTCCCACGAGATCGAGGTCGTCGACGCCTGCCTGATCGCCCACCCCGAGGTCGAGGCGGTCGCCGCCGAGGAGCACACCTGGCCCGGCGCGTCGAGCATCGAGGTCATCACCTCGTCCGGCGGCGACCGGGCCGTGGTCGTCACGCCCAGGCCCCGGCGCAGCGTCACGGTGCCCGACCTCGAAGCGCCCGCCTCCGTCCTGCTCGACCAGGGCAAGGGCCGCACGGTGCCGCGGCGCGGCTCGGGCGTGCTGCACGAGCAGGTGGGCGAGCGCCGGTTCCGGGTGGCGGGCAGCGGCTTCTGGCAGGTGCACCCCGGGGCCGCCGAGACGCTGCTGGACGCGGTGCTGGCGTACGCCGCGCCCGAACCGGGGGAGTGGGCGCTCGACCTCTACTGCGGCGTGGGCCTGTTCGCGGCCGGCCTGGCGGAGGCCGTGGGGCCCGAGGGAGCGGTGTTCGGCGTCGAGTCGGAGGAGTCCGCGGTCCGTGACGCCCGCGCCAACCTCCGCGACCTGCCGCAGGCGCGGGTGGAGCGGGGGCGCGTCGAGGACGCCCTCGACCGGTTCCAGATCGAGCGGGCCGACCTCGTCGTGGTCGACCCGCCGAGAGCGGGGCTGGGGCGCGAGGTGGTGACGCGCATCGCGTCCCTGGACGCCCTGCGGATCGTGTACGTGTCGTGCGACCCGGCCACCCTCGCCCGCGACCTGGCCTGGCTGGCGGAGCGCGGCTACACCCTGTCGGAGCTGCGGGCGTTCGACGCGTTCCCGATGACCCATCACGTGGAGTGCGTCGCGCTGCTCGTCCGGGCGTAGGCCGGGTGGCCTGGGCAGGCCGGATGGTCGTGTGCGGGCCGGATGGTCGTGTGCGGGCCGGGTGGTCCCGCGCGGGCCGGGCGGTGCCGTGGCGGGCGTGCCGGACGCCTCAGCGTGCGGAGCTCAGAGCCAGCCCATGCGCTGCGCCGTGCGGATCGCCTCCAGGCGGTTCTGCGCGTTGAGCTTGGTCATGGCACTGGACAGGTAGTTGCGTACGGTGCCCTCGGTCAGGTGCAGCTCTCCCGCGATCCTGGAGATCGTGGCCCCGTCGCCCGCCAGGCGGAGCGCGTCGCGCTCGCGCTCGGTCAGCGGGCTGTCGCCGGCCGCCATCGCCGCGGCGGCCAGCTCGGCGTCGAGGTAGCGCCCGCCCGCCTGGACCTTGCGGATGGCCATCGCCAGCTCCTCCGCCGAGGCGTCCTTACCGAGAAAGCCGCTCACGCCCGCCGCCATGGCCCTGCGCAGGTAGCCGGGACGGCCCAGGCTGGTCAGGATGACGATCTTGCACTGGGAGCTGATCTGCTCGGCGGCGCTGAGGCCGTCCATGCCCGGCATCTCGATGTCGAGGACGGCCACATCGGGCCGGTGCTCGGCCACCGCGGGCAGGATCTCGTCGCCCCGGCCCACCTGGGCCACGACCTCGATGCCGTCCTCCAGGTCGAGCAGGGCCGCGATGGCGCCCCTGACGAGGTGCTCGTCGTCGGCGAGCAGCACGCGGGTGGTCATGCGGGCGTCCTCCTCGTGCACGGCACGCGCGCGGTCATGCGGGCACCGCCGCGCGCAGGACGTAGCGGCCCTCGCGGGTCGGCTCGGCCTCCAGGGTGCCGCCCGCCGCGCGCACGCGCTGGGCCAGCCCTGCCAGGCCGTTCGGCGCGTGCTCGCCCACCGGCCCGTTCACCCCGTCGTTGGACATCTCCAGCACTCCGTCCTGGATCGTGATCGTGCAGCGTTCGGCCTTGCTGTGCTTGAGCACGTTCGTCGCGCCCTCGCGCACGACCGTGGCCAGCAGCGTGCGCGTCTCGGGCGACAGCGAGGAGATCTCGGCGCGCACGGTGCAGCGTACGTCCGCCGCCTCCAGCACCGCCCGCACGCTGGCGAGGACCTCGTCCAGGTCGATCGCCCGGTAGTTCTGGACGACGTTGCGCACCTCGCGCAGCGACTGCCTGGCCAGGTCGCGCACCTCGAACATCTCGGCCGCGGCCGCCTCCTGCCCGGAGCGCAGGGTCTGCTCGGCGTGGGAGGTCCTGGCCGCGATGTCGGTGAGGCTCTGGCCCAGCAGGTCGTTGAGGTCGCGGGCGAAGCGCAGCCGCTCTTCCGACACCGCCAGCCTGGACAGCGCCTCCTGCCCTTCGTGCGCCTCCTTGGTCAGGTGCCAGAGCCGCAGGTTGGCCCACGTCCCGCCGACCGTGAGGGCGGTTATCAGCACCTGGACGAGCGCCAGCTCGGGGAGGAAGGAGTTGGCCAGCGTCACGTACAGGTTGACTGCCACGATCGACGCGACGGACAGGGCGATGACGGTCGTCTTGCGGGCGAACGCGGCGACCAGCCCCAGCCACGTCGCGATCGCCCAGAAGACGGGGACGACCGACAGGAGCAGGACGATCACCCCGGTGACCGCGAGGATGGCTGTGGGCCGCTTCCCGCCCCTGGTGGCGATCCTGAACGGCCGCAGGCTCAGCACGATGAAGACCAGCAGCAGCCCGGCGGCGGTCACGGCCAGCGGCCAGGGCCAGCCCTCCTGCCATCCGACGTACAGCTGGACGAAGCCGAGGGCGGCCACGATCAGGAGCGTGTCGGAGGAGCAGATGATCACCCAGCGGGCCTTGTCGAACTTCGTCGCGTTCCGCACGCGGGAGATCACGCTCACGACGGCACCGCCGCGCGCAGCAGGAACTCGCCCGACCTGGTGGGCGCCGCGGAGAACGAGCCGCCCGCCGCGACCAGCCGCTCCGACAGCCCGCGCAGGCCGTTCCCGGGCGTGCCCGGGCGCCCGTTCACGCCGTCGTTGACCATCTCGAGCACGCCCCCGTCGATCGTGATGGCGCAGCGGGTGGCCCTGCTGTGCTTGAGCACGTTGGTGCCGCCCTCGCGCACCGCCCACGCCAGCAGCGTCCTGGCCTCCGGCGCCAGCCCGTCGGCCCTGGCCTCGATCACGCAGCGGGCGCCCGTGGCCTCCAGCGCCACGCGTACGCCGGCGAGCTCCTCGTCCAGGTCGAGCATTTGGTAACCGTGCACGGCCTGCTGCACCTCGGCCAGCGACTCGCCGGCCAGCTCGCGTACGGCGGCCATCTCGGCGGCCGCCCTCGCGGCGTCCTTGGTGGCCAGCTTGGCGGCCAGCTCGCTCTTCAGCGTGATCACCGCGAGGCTGTGGCCGAGCAGATCGTGCAGGTCACGTGCGAAGCGCAGCCGTTCTTCCGCGACGGCCAGGCTGGCCTTCGCCTCCCGGCTCTTGTGCGCGTCCCTGATCATCCACCAGAGCCAGCGCCACAGCAGCATGGCTCCGATCATGAAGACGGCCACGGCCGACTCGCCGAGCAGGACGCCCTGCCACGCCTGGCCGGTCATGTGGACGACGAACGCGGTGGTCAGGGCGACGGTGACCGTGGCCAGGCAGACCGTCGCCCACAGCGGCAGATAGAGGGCGGCGGCCGACAACCACAGGGTGACGCTCTCCCAGCGCAGGCCGGTGATGCTGCCGCTGTGCGGCATGAGCAGCAGCATGCCCGCCGCGAACACCGCCGCGAGCGCCAGTTTCGGCGTGGGCCCCGGCCGGTGGTCGAAGGACTGCCTGAGGAGGAGGGGGTAGAGCCCGAAGAAGCCGAGCAGGCACGCGAGGATGGCCGCCCCGCGGAGGACGGAGATCGTGCCGGCCGCCGTCTCCACGACGGTGATCGCGCCGAACATCACGGCCATGAGGGCCATCACGGCGTCCATCCAATAGAGGAGGAGCTGTCTGGCCGTGTCGGGACGTGCCGCCATCACGCCCTCCCCTTACTGACAAAGACCTCACCGCTCCCCGGAATCCTATATTCAGGACAGCGCCCGCCAGAGAATCCGTGAGACGCCCTGCGGTGGCTCCGCTCCGCGCAGCGACAACCAGGCCAGCCGGTGGCGGGTGGCGTAAGCGGCCAGCGTACGCGCGTCCGACGCGCCCAGATCGGAGCCGCCGGCCAGCACCGGGGTCAGCGCGATGCGCTCCCACGCCTCGCGGGGATCGTCCAGGTCCTGCGCCCGCGCGATCTGGACGCGGGCCGCTCGCACGGCCGTCGCCACCCTGCCCAGCCGGATGCGGTGCGCCGTGCTCCGCCCGAGAGCGGCCAGCAGGTTGACGGTCCCGATGTCCGCGCCCGCCCGGCGGGTGGTCCGCAACATCGCCGCGTCGGCCGGGCTCAGCCCTCCGGGCCTCAGCGGCAGGGTGAAGCTCACGCGCAGGTCGCGCTCCTGCTGCAGGGTGTGGATGGCGCGCGCCCTGCGCAGCACGGCGGCCTTGTCGGCGCTGTCGCGGACCTCGAAGTCGACGGCGGCGGCGTCGTACGTTCCGACGATCCTGCGGTAGGCGGTGGCGAGCGCGCCGGGCCGGGTGCACGTCGTGGCCAGCTCGCGCCCGCCCGGCCCGCCGAACACGAGCACGGCGTCGCCGCCCAGCGCCCTGAGCCGGCCGATCGGCTTGCCGGGAGCGGGGGAGCCCGTCCACGTCGGCACGCAGCCCTCGCCCCCCGCGACGAGGTGGCCGAGCGCGTACTGCCGGACGCCGGTGCGGCGGGACAGCGCGGGAAGGTCGAACTCGGGCTCGCCGGCGGTGTCGACGAAGGTCACGTACGTCGTCGGCGGCGGCTCCTCGGAGACCACGGGCGAGAGCGACGGCGACGGCCGCGCGACCGGTGGCGGCGCAGCCGGCGGAGGCGCGCCGTCCGCTGGGAGCAGGCGGATCGCGGCGCCGGTGCCCGCGACGAGCGCGAGCGCCCCCAGGATCGCCAGAGGACGCGGGAGCAGGCCGGGCTCCCTGGTGTGCCGCGGCATAGGCCACCCCGTGTGTTCGGTCGGCTACGTACAGCGCTGGCGGGTGCACGCTACCAACCACGGGCGGCACGGCGCGGCCCTTTTCAGATTCGCGTCCGTTGTGTGCGGATAATGTGGGCATGAAGCTGCGGATCTTCACCGAGCCCCAGCAGGGCGCGACATATGACGACCTGCTCAACGTCGCAAAGGCCACCGAACGCCTTGGTTTCGACGCTTTCTTCCGGTCTGACCACTACCAGCGCATCGGCCCCGGCGACCCGGGTCCAGGCTCGACCGACGCGTGGATCACGCTTGCCGGCCTGGCCAGGGAGACCTCGAGGATCCGGCTGGGCACGCTGGTGAGCCCGGCCACGTTCCGGCTGCCGGGGCCGCTGGCGATCAGTGTGGCCCAGGTCGACCAGATGAGCGGGGGCCGGGCCGAGCTGGGCTTCGGCACCGGCTGGTACGACGGCGAGCACGCCGCGTACGGCATCCCGTTCCCGCCGACGGGCGAGCGTTTCGCGCGCTTCGAGGAGCAGCTCGAGATCATCACGGGCCTGTGGACGGCGGAGAAGGGCTACTCCTTCGAGGGCAGCTACTACCGGCTCGCCGACTCGCCCGCCCTGCCCAAGCCCGTCCAGCGGCCCAGGCCGCCGGTGATCATCGGCGGGTTCGGCACCAAGCGCACGCCCCGGCTGGCGGCGACGTACGCGGACGAGTACAACGTGCCGTTCCGTACGCTGTCGGAGACCAAGGAGGCCTTCGACCGGGTGCGTGCGGCGTGCGAGAGCACCGGGCGCACCGTGCTGCTGTCGACGGCGCACACCACGGTCGTGGGAGCCGACCGGGCGGAGGTCGAGCGTCGTGCGGCGGCCATCGGCGAGAACCCCGACACCCTGCGCGAGCACGGCCTGGCCGGCACCCCCGCAGAGGTGGCCGAGAAGATCGCCAAGCTCGCCGAGCTCGGCGCGGAACATGTTTACCTGCAGATCCTCGACCTGGCCGACCTGGAACACCTGGAGCTGATCGCCGCCGAGGTGCTTCCGCACGTGGCGTAATCGATTGGCGGCGCTTCGCGTGGTTACGGCACACTTGGGCGGGTGCTGCTGACGATCACGACCACCGCGAGGCCCGCCACCGATCTCGGCTTTCTCCTGCACAAGCATCCCGAGCGCGTGCAGGAGTTCGGCCAGTCGTTCGGCACGGCCACGGTGTTCTACCCCGAAGCCGGCGACGAGCGCTGCACGGCGGCGCTCGTGCTCGAGGTCGACCCGATCGCGCTGGTCAGGTCGCGCGGCAAGGGCTCGCCCGACTTCAGCCTGTCGCAGTACGTCAACGACCGCCCCTACGCCGCCTCATCGCTGCTGGCCGTGGCGCTGGCCGACGTGTTCCGCACCGCGCGGGCCGGCCGGTGCAGGGCCAGGCCCGAGCTGCCGGGCACGCCGCTGCCGCTGGAGCTGCGGCTGCCCGCGCTGCCCTGCCGGGGCGGGCCCGACCTGGCGCGGCGGCTGTTCGAGCCGCTCGGCTGGGAGGTGGCCGCGCAGCCGATCGTGCTCGACGACGGCTTCCCGGAGTGGGGTGAGTCGCGCTACGTCCGGCTCACCCTGAGCGGGTCCGCCCGCCTGGCCGACGCGCTCAACCACCTGTACGTGCTGCTGCCGGTGCTCGACGACGGCAAGCACTACTGGATCGCGCCCGACGAGGTCGACAAGCTCATCAGGGCCGGGGAGGGATGGCTGCACGGCCACCCGGAGCGTGGCCTGATCACCCGGCGCTACCTGGGGCGGCGCTCCAAGCTGGCCCGCACCGCGCTGGCGCGCCTGGCCGAGCTGGGCGACGAGACCGAGGAGCAGCTCGAGCCCGCGGTCGAGGAGGACGCGCCCACCGGCGCGACCGCCGCCGACGAGGCCGCCGAGGCCGCCGAGGTGACAGAGACCGCAGGGCCGTGGAGCGCGGAGACGGAGACCGCTGCCGCCGCCGGCGAGCCCGCCGAGCCACCGGCCGGCGTCGGCGCGGCCCAGGACGCCGGAGCGCAGGACGCCGGAGCGCAGGACGCCGGAGCGCAGGACGCTGATGTTCAGGACGCTGATGTTCAGGACGCCGGGGTTCACGACGGTGGGTGTGGTGGCGCACCCAAGGGCAGGCCGCTCAGCGCGCGGCGGCGCGAGGCCGTGCTCGCGAAGCTGGAGCAGCTCGGCGCGGCCAGCGTGATCGACCTCGGGTGCGGCCATGGCGAGCTGCTCGGCGCGCTGCTGGCCAGGCCCCGGTTCGCCAGGGTCGGCGGCATGGACGTCTCGTCGATGGCCCTCACCATCGCCGCCCGCAAGCTGCGCCTCGACCGCATGCCCGACAGCAGGCGCGCCCGGCTCACCCTGTTCCAGGGCGCGCTCACCTACACGGACAAGCGGCTGTCCGGCTACGACGCCGCCGTCCTCATGGAGGTGATCGAACACGTCGACCCGCCTCGGCTGGCCGCGCTCGAACGCGTCGTGTTCGCCCACGCCAGACCCCGGCACGTGCTCGTCACCACGCCCAACATCGAGCACAACGTCCGCTACGAGTTCCTGACCGGGCTGCGCCACCCCGACCACCGTTTCGAGTGGACCCGCGCCGAGTTCGCCGCCTGGGCCACCCGGGTGGCCGGGGAGCACGGCTACCAGGTGGCGTTCGAACCGGTCGGCGACGACGACCCCGAGGTCGGCCCGCCCACCCAGATGGGAGTGTTCACCCGTGATCAGCGTTCCTGAGCTCTCCCTCGTGGTGCTCGTCGGCGTCTCCGGCAGCGGCAAGTCCACGTTCGCGGCCCGGCACTTCGGGCCCACGCAGGTCATCTCCTCCGACTTCTGCCGGGGCCTGGTCTCCGACGACGAGAACGACCAGTCGGCCACCCCGGCGGCGTTCGACCTGCTGCACCACATCGTCGGCGTGCGCCTGGCCAGAGGGCTGCTCACCGTCGTCGATGCCACCAACGTCCAGTACGCCGCCCGCAAGAGCCTCATCGACCTGGCCAGGAAGCACGACGTGCTGGCGGACGCGATCGTGCTCGACGTGCCGGAGGAGGTGGCGATCGAGCGCAACGCCGCCCGCCCCGACCGCGACTTCGGCCCCGGCGTGGTGATCCGGCAGCGCAAGGACCTGCGCCGCTCGCTCGGCAAGATCTCGCGCGACGGCTTCAGGAAGGTCCACGTGCTGCGTGGCCTCGACGAGATCGACGCCGCCACGATCGGCTACGAGAAGGCGTGGTCCGACAGGACGGAGCTGACCGGCCCGTTCGACATCATCGGCGACGTCCACGGTTGCCGCTCGGAGCTGGAGACCCTGCTGCTGGAACTCGGCTGGCAGCGCGGTCCGCAGGGGTTCACGCATCCCGGGGGCCGCACCGCGGTGTTCGTCGGCGACCTGGTGGACCGCGGGCCCGACACGCCGGGCGTGCTGCACCTGGTCATGGACATGGTCGAGGCCGGCGCCGCGATCTGCGTGATGGGCAACCACGAGCAGAAGCTGGTGCGCGCGCTCAACGGGCGCAAGGTCAAGGTCGCGCACGGCCTGCAGGAGTCGCTCGACCAGCTCGCCGCGCAGCCGCCCGGGTTCACCGAGCGCGCCAGGACGTTCATGGACGGCCTGCTCAGCCACTACCGCCTCGACGGCGGCCGGCTCGTCGTCGCGCACGCGGGGCTGAAGGAGGCCTACCACGGCCGCGCCTCGGGCAGGGTGCGCGCGTTCGCCCTGTACGGCGACACGACCGGCGAGACCGACGAGTACGGCCTGCCGGTCCGTTACCCGTGGGCCGACGAATACCGGGGCCGGGCCACGGTCGTCTACGGCCACACGCCCACCGTCGCCCCCGAGTGGGTGAACAACACGATCTGCCTCGACACCGGCTGCGTGTTCGGCGGCCACCTGACGGCGCTGCGCTACCCGGAGCGCGAGATCGTCCAGGTGCCCGCCGAGAAGGTGTGGTACGAACCGGCCAAGCCGCTCGGCGCCGCCCAGGTGCGCGATCCCGGCATGCTCGACATCAACGACGTGATCGGCACCCGGCACGTCGAGACCAGGTTCGGCGCCCGGGTCAAGATCATGGAGGAGAACGCGGCCGCCGCGCTGGAGGTCATGAGCCGGTTCGCGGTCGATCCGCGCTGGCTGGTCTACCTGCCGCCCACCATGGCGCCGCCGGAGACCTCCACGCTCGACGGCTACCTGGAGCACCCGCACGAGGCGTTCGAGGAGTTTGCCGCCGCCGGGGTGCGCGAGGTCGTGTGCGAGGAGAAGCACATGGGTTCGCGGGCCGTCGCCGTGCTGGCCAGGACGCCGGAGGTGGCCGCCGCCCGGTTCGGCGTGAGCGACGGCAGCGCGGGCGCGGTGTTCACGCGCACCGGGCGGCCGTTCTTCGCCGACACCGCGCCCCTGGTGGCACGGCTGCGCGAGGCCTGCGAGCCGCTCTGGGCGGAGCTGGGCTCCGACTGGGTGGTGCTCGACTGCGAGCTGCTGCCCTGGTCGGCGAAGGCGGGCGAGCTGATCAGGTCGCAGTACGCCTCCGTCGGGGCGGCCGCCCGCGCCGCGCTGCCCGAAGCGATTGCGGCCCTGGAGGCGGCGGCAGGTCGCGGGCTGGACGTCGGCGATCTGCTCGACCGCACCCGGCGCCGCTCCGGCAACGCCGCCCTGTTCCGCGACGCGTACGCGCGTTACTGCTGGCCGGTCGACGGGCTGGAGGGGATCCGGGTGGCGCCGTTCCAGATCCTGGCCTGCGAGGGGAGGGCCACGGCACTGGAGCCGCACGCCTGGCACCTGTCCACGCTGGGGCTGCTCGACTCCCCGCTGATCGCCAGGACCGAGCACGTCTTCGTGACGCTCGGCTCGCCCGAGTCCCGGGCCGGGGCCACCGCCTGGTGGGAGTCGATGACAGCGGCGGGCGGCGAGGGCATGGTGGTCAAGCCGGCCGCGTACGCGCCGGGCCGCGTGCAGCCGGGGGTCAAGGTGCGGGGGCGCGAATACCTGCGGATCATCTACGGCCCCGACTACACCGAGTCGCTCGACGTGCTGCGCAGGCGGTTCCTCGGCAAGAAGCGCTCGCTGGCGCTGCGCGAGTACGCGCTGGGGCTGGAGGCGCTGTCGCGGCTGGCCGACGGCGAGCCGGGATGGCGCGTCCACGAGCCGGTCTTCGCGGTGCTGGCCCTGGAGTCGGAGCCGGTCGACCCCCGCCTGTGATGGGCATACGTGCGTGACCTGCGGGTAGTTCCCCCGGCCTGGGGGAAGGACCTGCATGGCTACTCAGCACACCCATCAAGAGCATCTGAGTCACGTCGTGTTCATCACGGCGGCGGCGGCCGTCGGCGGGTTTCTGTTCGGGTACGACAGCTCTGTCATCAACGGCGCGGTCGTGGGGATCCGGAACCACTTCCGCGTGGGGGCGTTCGAGATCGGGTTCGTGGTGGCGATCGCGCTGCTCGGCTCCGCCCTGGGCGCCTGGATGGGCGGCCGGCTGGCCGACCGGCTGGGGCGCACCCGGTCCATGCAGGTGGCGGCGGTGCTGTTCGCGATCAGCTCGATCGGGCAGATGCTGCCGTTCACCGTCTGGGACCTGGGGTTCTGGCGGATCGTCGCGGGTTTCGCCATCGGCATGGCGTCGGTGCTCGGGCCCGCGTACATCGCCGAGGTCGCTCCGGCCGCCTACCGGGGGAGGCTGGGCTCATTCCAGCAGCTGGCCATCGTGCTCGGCATCGCGGTCTCGCAACTGGTCAACTACGTGATCGCCAGCCGCGCCGGCGGCAACGTCAACAATCTCCTGGGGCCGCTGCAGGCCTGGCAGTGGATGCTCGGGGCGTGTGTCCTGCCGGCCCTGCTCTACCTGCTGTTCGCCCTGGTCATCCCCGAGTCCCCGCGTTACCTGATCATGTCGGGGCGGAGCAGGAGGGCGCGCGAGGTGCTGGCCGAGGTCGAGGGTGAAGACATCGACCTCGACGCGCGGGTGGCCGAGATCCAGCACGTGCTGCGCACCGAGAACGTGCCGGGGCTGAAGGACCTGCGCGGGCCCGCGCTGGGACTGCTGGGGATCGTCTGGGTCGGCATCGTCCTCTCGGCCTTCCAGCAACTCGTCGGCATCAACGTGATCTTCTACTACTCGTCCGTGTTGTGGCAGTCGGTCGGCATCAACCAGGCCGACTCGCTGCTGATCAGCTTCTCCAGCTCGATCATCAACATCATCGGCACGTTCATCGCCATCTCGCTGGTCGACAAGATCGGCCGACGGCCGCTGCTCATGATCGGGTCGGCCGGGATGGCGATCTCGCTGGCCACCGCGGCGTGGGCGTTCAGCGCGGCGCGGTTGGTGGAGGGGACGGTGTCCCTGCCGAACCCGCAAGGGGCGATCGCGCTCGTGGCGGCGAACGTGTTCGTGCTGTTCTTTGCGCTGTCCTGGGGTGTGGTGGTCTGGGTGCTGCTCGGCGAGATGTTCCCCAACCGCATCCGCGCCGCCGCCCTGGGCGTCGCCGCCGGGGCGCAGTGGATCGCCAACTGGCTGATCACGGTGTCGTTCCCGGCGCTGTCGGCGTGGAACCTGTCGCTCACGTACGCCGCGTACACGATCTTCGCCGTCCTTTCCTTCCTGTTCGTCGCCAGGTGGGTCAGGGAGACCAAGGGACGCAAGCTCGAGGAGATGGGCTGAGCCGGCCGGCGTGGCCGGGGCCCGCGACCCCGGCCACCCTCGATCGAGTCCCCCGGTGGGGGATCACTTCGTGACGAAGTCCTGCGTCCAGTAGATCCGGCCCTGGCCGTCCTTCTTCGCGCCGACACCGATGAGGTTGTATCGGCAGTTCATGATGTTGGCCCGGTGGCCGGAGCTGTTCATCCAGGCCCGCACCACGGAGGCCGCGGAGGGCTGGCCCCAGGCGACGTTCTCTCCCCATGCCCGGAACCCGGTGAGGCCCGCCGCCTCGATGCGCTGCCGCAGGTCTGGGCGGCCGGGGAGTTTGTGCGCCATCTTGTTCTGCTCCGCCATGTCGGAGGAGTGGCCGACGGCGGCGGCGCGAAGCTTCGGGTCGTGCTCGAGCGGCCCGCAGCCACCCTTGGCGCGTTCGGCGTTGGTCAGCTTGACGACCTCGTTCTCCACGGCCGTGCCCACTCCGCCCGAGGACGGGGGAGGCGTCGACGGCGTGGGGGTGGCGTCGTCGCCGGGGTCGCACGTCAGCTTGGCGGCCTTGGACTTGACGGTGTGGCCGCGGTAGTCGGTGGCGAACGCGTAATAGGTGCCCGGCCGGCAGTTGATCTTCAAGGTGATGCGGCCGTTCCTGGTCGCGCCGCTCTTGACGACCGGGTCCCGGCCCGGCACGGCGCGCTTGATGCGGATGCGGAGGAGCGCGGGGCCGAAGCACCCGCGGCGGACGGCGAATGACGTGATCTTCTGTGCCTTGCTGCCGAGCCGGGGCTTGGCCACGTTCACCCGGCACGCGGCCTCGGATGTGGTGGCGGCCTGCGCCGTGCCGAGCGGCGCGCCCAGCGCCGCCACGGTCACGAGACCGGCGAGTACCCCAAGGGGTCTACGCATAACGGTGTGCCTCCAGTTGCGATAGACGCTGGATGGGACCGCATTCTGTCGGGAAAGCTATCGATTTGTCATCGAATCGCGATAAAAGCAGGTAAACCAGGGTGACTCCTGAGGCGACGTCCGCGATCACGCGGGCAGTCCGCTGTCTCCCGTGCTGGGTCGCCGGTTGAACCGGTTAGGCCGTACCCGCCGGAGTGCTCCCTTCATGCCCCGGCGCGTGGCAGGTCCGCCGTGGGAGCGTTTGCGGGGGCACGTCTCGAAAGCGTCACGGCCCTTGACGTAAGCGTCACCAGGAATTTACGTTCGCGGTACTTATCCGGTTCAGCAGGCCGTTACCGGCCTGCGACTACTGAAGAAGTGATCGCTCACCGGCCAGCGGGCGGGAGTGTGCTCGCCGTCCTGATGGGAGCGCTCCCATAGGGTGCCGACCCGTTCGAAGCCGCTCATCGGGGTTGCCCAGCAGACGTGCGAACCTTCGCGCCTGGCGCGGAGGAAGGAGAGAAGAGATGCGTATCCGGGCTCGGATCCTCATCCCGGTCGTGGCGGCGGGCCTGCTGGCCACGGCCTGCACCGGCGGCGGATCCACGCCGAACCCGCCGGCCTCACAGGCGCAGGGCCGGTCCGGCGCCGCCAGCGCCGACCCCAACCAGCTGCCGCGCAACGAGACCCTGTACACCACCGGCACCCAGTGGGGCCCGCCACTCAACTACAACCCCATCCGCGAGTGGGACTCCGCCGTGGGCACCAAGGGCCTGGTGTACGAGACGCTGTTCCACTACGACACCAACGCGGCCAAGCTCGTCCCGTGGCTGGCCGAGAGCGGCTCGTGGACCGATGACACCACCTACGAGCTCAAGCTCCGCCAGGGCGTCAAGTGGTCCGACGGCCAGCCGTTCACCGCCAAGGACGTCGCCTACACCTTCGAGCTCGGCAAGATGGAGACGATCCCGTTCCACAACCTCTGGGACTGGCTGGAGAGCGTCAAGGCGACCGACGACCAGACCGTGACGTTCACCTTCTCCGAGGCCAACTACCAGCAGTGGGACTACATGCTCTACAGCCGGGCCATCGTCCCCGAGCACGTCTGGAAGGACCGCTCGGAGAAGGAGGTGCTCGACGGGACCAACGACAACCCGGTCGCCACGGGCGCGTACACGTTCATGAGCAAGGACCAGGACCGCGTGGTCCTGCAGCGGCGTGACGACTGGTGGGGCAAGACGGCGCTCAGCATGGAGCCCAAGCCCCGCTACATCGTCGACATCGCCACGCCGAGCAACGAGGTCGCGATGGGCATGCTGCTGCAGAAGGGCCTCGACCTCAGCAACAACTTCCTGCCCGGCGTGGCCAACCTGGTGCAGGGCAACTTCGGCCTGACCACCTACTACAAGGAACCGCCGTACATGTTGTCGGCCAACACCGCCTGGCTGGTGCCCAACACCACGAAGAAGCCGATGGACGACCCCGCCTTCCGCAAGGCGCTGGCCTCGTCGATCGACGTCAAGAAGATCGTCGAGAGCGTGTACGGCAACCTCGTCAAGGCATCGAGCCCGACGGGCCTGCTCCCGCAGTGGGACGAGTACGTGGACCAGAACGTGGTGTCCGCGTCCGGCTTCGCCTTCGACACGGGCAAGGCGAAGAAACTGCTGGCCGACGCCGGCTACAAGGACGGCGACGGCGACGGGTTCGTGGAGAACAAGGACGGCTCCAAGATCAGCCTGACGCTCATCGTGCCGTCGGGCTGGACCGACTGGATGGAGTCGGCCCGGTCGATCGCGACCAGCGCCAAGGCCGCCGGCATCCAGGTCACGCCCGACTTCCCCGACTTCAACGCTCTGGTGGAGAAGCGCACCGAAGGCGACTTCGACCTGCTCATCAACAACGAGCGCCAGCTGTCCAACTCGCCGTACACCTACTACGAGTACATGTTCCAGCTGCCGGTCAGGAAGCAGCAGAACACGGTCAACTTCGCCCGCTACGAGAACGACAAGGCCTGGGACCTCGTGCAGCAGCTCGACCAGGTCAAGACCGACGACACCGCCGGCATGCAGAAGATCATCTCGCAGCTCCAGCAGATCCATTTCGACGACATGCCGATCATCCCGCTCTGGTACAACGGCCTGTGGGCGCAGCACAGCACCAGCACGTGGAAGAACTGGCCGGCCGCGGAGGGCAGCGCACCCAAGACGGGCGCCGTCATGTGGCGCAACTGGTTCGAACTGGGCGGCTTCGAGACGCTCACCCAGCTCCAGCCCGCCGGCTCCTGACCTCTGACCGTTCACCCCTCCGCCCCGCGCGGCTCGGGCCGCCAGGGGCGGAGGGCCCTCTCGGAGAACACGCGTGCGTCGCTACTTCAGCAGGAAACTGCTCATCTACGGATTGACCTTCTTCGTCGCCGTCACGGTCAACTGGCTGATCCCGCGCTTCATGCCGGGCGATCCGGTGGCCGGCATGGTGGCGCGGGCGAACGTCGCCCAGCCCGAGGCCGTCGAGGCGATGCGGGCCTACTACAACGACCTCTTCGGCTTCGACCAGCCGCTCTGGCAGCAGTACGTGAACTTCTGGGGCGCGATGTTCCGGGGCGACTTCGGGATCAGCATCTGGTTGTTCCCGACCCCGGTCAGCACCGTGATCAACGGGGCGGTGCCGTACACGCTGGGCCTGATCATCCCGTCGGTGCTGCTGAGCTGGGTGGTGGGCAACCGGTTCGGCGCCTACGCCGCCCGGCGCAAGCTGCTCGACAACACCGTGCTGCCGGTCGGCTACGTGCTGACGGCCATGCCGTACATGTGGCTGGCGGTGCTGCTGGCCTGGGCGCTCGGCGTGATCGCCGGCCTCTTCCCCGTCGCCGGCGGCTACAGCTTCTCGATGCGGCCCAACTGGTCGTGGACGTTCGTGCTGGACCTGCTGCACCACTGGACGCTGCCGTTCCTGTCGTTGTTCCTGGTGGCGCTGGGCGGCTGGGCGATCGGCATGCGCAACATGATCATCTATGAGCTGGAGTCCGACTACTCCAACTACCTGTCGGCGCTCGGCGCGCCCGCCCGGCTCATCCGCAGGTACGCCTTCCGCAACGCCGTCCTGCCCCAGATCACCGGCCTGGCCCTGCAACTGGGCGTGCTCGTGGCGGGAGCGCTCGTCACCGAGATCGTCTTCGCCTACCCGGGCCTGGGCAGCCTGATCCTGAAGGCGATCCAGAACCAGGACTTCTTCCTGCTCCAGGGCACGTTCCTGTTCATCGTGCTCGGAGTGCTGATCGCCAACTTCATCATCGACATCGTCTATGTCGTGGTCGATCCGCGGACCAGGGCGGGAATGGCGGGTGCGCAGGCATGACGACACTCCAGGAGACCGAGCCGCGCGAGCGGGAGGGGGTGCGCCGCGAGGCGCTCCACTTCGCCGTGCGCAACGGCAAGCTGATGGCCGGGTTCGGCATCGTGGTCGTGCTGCTCGTGCTGGGCCTGGTCGGGCCGCTGCTGGCCGGTGGCACGCCCAACGATTACGGCACCCGACCCATGAGCCCGCCGTCGGCCGAGCACTGGCTCGGCACCACCACGTTCGGCCAGGACATCTTCCTCCAGTTCGTGCACGGCCTGCGCGCCACCTTCCTCGTGGGCGTCATCGGCGGCGGCATCGCGGCGGTCATCGGCATGCTCGTGGGATTCGTGGCCGGCTACCGGGGCGGCGCGGTCGACGAGGTGCTCAACATGCTGACGAACGTCATCCTCGTCATCCCCACGCTGGCCGTGCTGCTGATCATCAACGCCTACCTCGGCATCCGGAGCGTGGCGGTGCAGGGCCTGTTCATCGGCCTGACGCAGTGGCCGTGGGCGGCGCGGGCGATCAGGGCGCAGACGTTCTCGCTGCGTACCCGGGAGTTCGTGGACCTGGCGCGGATGAGCGGATCGGGCACCTGGCGGATCATCTCCAGGGAGATCGCGCCGAACATGAGCTCCTACCTGTTCATGACGTTCATCCTGCTGTTCGGCGGCGCGATCCTCATCGCCTCCTCGCTCGACTTCATCGGCCTCGGCCCGACCGAGGGCGTCTCGCTCGGCCTGATGTTGCAGAACGCCAACCAGTGGAGCGCGCTCCAGCTCGGCATGTGGTGGTGGTTCGTGCCGCCGGGAGCCGGCATCACGGCGATCGTGGGCGCCCTGTACGTCGCCAACGTCGGGCTGGACGAGGTCTTCAACCCGAAACTGAGGGAGACATGAGCCTGCAGGTCAGCGAGCTGAGGGTGTACTACAGGACGCTCAAGGGCGAGGTGCGCGCGCTCGACGGCATGACCTTCGAGCTCGGCGACGGCGAGATCCTCGGCCTGGTCGGCGAGTCCGGCTGCGGCAAGAGCACCCTGGGCAAGAGCCTCATCCGCATGGACGGCCGCATGCGCCACGTCGGCGGCACGGTCGTGCTCGACGGCCAGGAGCTGCCGATCGGCGACGACCGCGCGATGAACGACTTCCGCTTCCGCGAGGTCTCCCTCATCCCGCAGTACGCCATGAGCGCGCTCAACCCGACCCGCAAGCTGCGCAAGATGGTCACCGAACTGCTCAGGTCCAGGGGCTCGGCGGTGGACACCGCCGAGCTGGAGCGCCGGATGGACCAGGTCGGCCTGCCCCGCGAGGTGCTCGACCGCTACCCGATCGAGCTGTCGGGCGGCATGAAGCAGCGCATGGTGATGGTGATCTCCACGCTGCTCGACCCGTCGCTGCTGATCGCCGACGAGGTCACCTCGGCGCTCGACGTCTCCACGCAGAAGGCCGTCGCCCGCGCCCTGCTGGGCTTCCGCGAGAGCGGCTACGTCAAGAGCATGATCTTCGTCACGCACGACATCGCGCTCACCCACCACATCGCCGACACGATCATGGTCATGTACGCGGGCAGGCTCGCGGAGAAGGCGCCGGCCGACGTGATCGTCAAGGCGCCCCGCCACCCGTACACGAAGCTGCTGCTCGACTCCCTGCCCGAGGTCGGCGTGCGGTACGCCGACCGCCGGCTCGAGGGCATCCCCGGAAGCCCGCCCTCGCTGCTCGACCCGCCCACCGGCTGCCGCTTCCGCGCCCGCTGCCCGATCGCGGGAGACGAGTGCGCGCAGGACCCGCCGGTGGCCGAGCTCGCCCCCGACCACCACGTCGCTTGCTGGAAGGCCTGATGCTCAGACTCGACGACGTCACCAAGGAATTCAGGATCGGCGCCTTCGGCGGCAAGAGCGTCACGGCCGTGCGGGAGGTGAGCTTCGAGGTCGTCCCCGGCGAGGTCGTCTCGCTGATCGGGGAGAGCGGCAGCGGCAAGAGCACGATCGGCCGGATGATCCTCGGCCTGAACCCGGTCACCCGCGGCTCGATCACCTTCGACGGGCGGCCCGTCCGGGCGGGCAAGGAGTACTACCGCCACATCCAGGGCATCTTCCAGGACCCGTTCAGCTCGTTCAACCCGGTGTTCAAGGCCGACCGCGTGTACAACATGATCAAGGAGGCGTACTACCCGGCCGTCCCCCGGGCCGAGTGGGCGGAGCGCGTCGAGGCGGCGCTGCGGGACGTGCGGCTCAACCCCGGCCAGGTGCTCGGCAAATACCCCCACCAGCTCAGCGGCGGCCAGCTGCAGCGCCTGCTCATCGCCCGCGCGCTGCTGCTGGACATCAAGCTGCTGGTCGCCGACGAGATCACCAGCATGCTCGACGCCTCCACCCGCATCGACGTGCTCAACCTGCTGGCCGAGCTGAAGGCCAGAGGACTGGGCGTGCTCTACATCACGCACGACCTGTCGCTCGGCACCTACCTGGCCGAGCGGACCGTGGTGCTGCGCCGGGGGAGCGTGGTGGAGATGGGGCTGACCGGCCGCGTCTTCGGGGACCCGCTGCACCCGTACACGCGCGAGCTGCTGTCGGCCGTGCCGCGCATGAACCAGGCCTGGGACGACGCCACGCCCGTGGACTCCTGCGTCCACCACGAGCGCGGGGCCTCCGGCGCCCTGATCGAGGCCGAGCCGGGGCACTTCGTGGCGTGCGCCCGGCTGGACACCTGCCCTTAGGAGACGCCTGTGAGTTCGTACCGTCCGCTGCACGACGGCTGGACCCTGTCGGCCGTCCCGGGGGGACCGGCGGACGTGCCAGCCCCGGCGATCGCCACGGTGGCGGCGACCGTGCCCGGGTGCGTGCACACCGACCTGCTCGCCGCCGGCCTCATCGACGACCCCTACCTCGACGACAACGAGCGGCGGCCGGCCTGGATCGGCCGTACGGCCTGGGCCTACCGGACCTCCTTCGCCTGATCGCCGGACGAGCACGAGCGCACCGACCTGGTGTGCGAGGGCCTCGACACGGTCGCCGCCGTCGAGCTCAACGGGGTACGGGTGGGCGCCACGGCCAACGAGCACCGCTCCTACCGCTTCCCGGTGCGCCACCTGCTGCGCGCGGGCGAGAACACCCTCACCGTCCGCTTCGGCTCGGCCTACGACTACGCCGAGGAGCACAGGGCGGCGCTCGGCGCGCGGCCCGCCTCGTACGCCGAGCCGTACCCGTTCATCAGGAAGGCCGCCTGCAACTTCGGCTGGGACTGGGG
This sequence comes from Nonomuraea deserti, assembly GCF_004348685.1. Lineage (GTDB taxonomy): Bacteria > Actinomycetota > Actinomycetes > Streptosporangiales > Streptosporangiaceae > Nonomuraea > Nonomuraea deserti. Next base: position 29,682 of record NZ_SMKO01000078.1, read on the forward strand.
GCCGACCGTGGTCACCGCCGGGATCAGCCGCCCGATCGGGCTGGAGAGCTGGAGCGGCGCCCGCCTCGCCGAGGTGCGCCCGATCGCGCACGCCGACGGCCGCGTGGAGGTGCACGTACGGGTCGAGCGGGTCACCGAGGCGCCGGTCACCGTGACCGCCGAGGCCGCCGGGGTGACCGCCGGGCAGCGGGTCGGCGGGCGCGCGGCCGTGCTCGCGCTGCGGGTGCCCGACCCCGAGCCGTGGTGGCCCCGGGGGTACGGCGAGCAGCCCCTCTACGACCTGACCGTGCGCCTCGGCGAGCAGGAGTGGCGCGGCCGGGTCGGTTTCCGCTCGGTCGAGCTGGACCGGGAGGCGTTCAGGCTCCGGGTGCACGGGGTGCCGGTCTTCGTCAAGGGCGTCAACTGGATCCCCGACGACTGCTTCGCTCCCCGGATCACCGGTGATCGGCTGGCCGAGCGGTTCGGGCAGGCCACCGCCGGCGGCACGATCCACATCTGGGACGTGTGGAACCGCGCGGACTACACCCGCTACGCCGCCTACCGGCCCCGCTTCGTGGCCGAGTTCGGGTTCCAGGGGCCGCCGGCGTACGCCACGCTGCGCCGCGCCTCCTCCGACGAGCCGCTGACGCCGGACTCCTCGCACCAGAAGGCCGTCGACGGGCAGGGCAAGCTGCTGCGCGGGCTGGGCGAGCACCTGCCGGCGCCGGAGACGTTCGACGACTGGCACTACCTGACCCAGCTCAACCAGGCGCGGGCCGTGGCGTTCGGGATCGAGCGCTTCCGCGCCCTCATGCCGTACTGCATGGGGACGATCGTCTGGCAGCTCAACGACTGCTGGCCGGTCACGTCCTGGCCGGCGGTCGACGGCGACGGGCGGCTCAAACCGCTCTGGTACGCGCTGCGCCGCGCCTACGCCGACCGGCTGCTCAGCGTCCAGGACGGGGCGCTGGCCGTGGTGAACGACACCGGCGAGCCGTGGTCGGGCCAGCTGCGCCTCGTCCGGCGGTCCCTGGCCGGCGAGCCGCTGGCCAGGGAGGTCGTGCCCGTGCGGGCGGCGCCGAGGTCGGTGCTCAGGGTGGCGTTGCCGGGCTCCGTCGCGACCCCCGGCGATCCGGCGCGCGAGCTGCTCACGGCCGCGCTGGACACGGTCCGCACGGTCGGCTGCTACGCCGAGGACACCGCCGTGGCGTTCCCCGAGGCCGCCTACGACGCCCGCGCGGAACGCGTGCCCGGGGCACCGGGTGACCGTCACCGCCGCAAGCGTGCTGCGCGAGCTGACGCTCTTCCCCGACAGGCTCGACCCCGGAGCGGTCGTGGACGACCAGCTCGTCACGCTCCTGCCGGGGGAGAGCGTGGTCTTCCACGTCACCACGGACGGGAGCTGGACACCGGCGCGCTGACCCGGTTCCCCGTGCTGCGCTGCGTCAACGAGCCCGCGCCGGGCGGCATGCCTCAGTGCTCGTTGCCGGCACGCAGCCAGGTGATGTAGTCGGCGGCGGCGCGCTCGGTGTCGTAGGCGGGCCGGTAGCCGGTGTCCTGCCGGAGACGGGTGATGTCGAGGTGGGTCTGCTGCCCGGTCCCGCCTGTGGGCAGGTCGATCCTGGCGTCGGGGACGACCTTCTTGATCGCGGCGATGACCTCGGCGTTGGACGTCGCGCGGCCGGACGCGACGTTGTAGGTGCGGTGGCCGAGCCGGTCCGCCAGCTGGAGGAGCGCGATGGCCCGGCCCGTGTCCTTCACGTAGCACAAGTCGATCGAGTCCTCCGCGCGCGGGGGCGCGGCGAGAGTCGACAGGTCCGGTACGGTTCCGCGGGCGGCGGCATGGACGAGCTCGGGAGCGGCGAAGAACAGCGCGCCGTGGGGGTCGCGCGGTCCCCAGGTGGCCGAGACGCGGTAGTTGACGACTTCGATGCCGGTGGCGCCGGCCAGGTGCTCGTTGAGGAGCTCACCGATCTTCTTGAAGGTCGGGATCAGGTGGGGCGACGTCATGGGCAGGGGCATGTCCTCATGGAGCGCGCCGGTCAGGCCGGAGTAGACGCCGATCGTGCTCGCGACGCCCACGCGTCTCACCCCCCAGTCCTGGGCGGCCTGTATGACGTTGAGCAGGCCGCCCAGCGCCCTACGCGTGGCGTCGACGGGCTGATCGGAGCCGGGCGGCCAGGGCATGGACCCCGCGAGGTGCACGATGCCGGTGATCTTGTGGCGTTCGCCGACGTCGAGCAGGGCCGGCAGGTCCGTGATGTCGGCCTGCTCCACCGCCACCTGTGCGCCGGCGAGGTAGGCCGGCGCCTCGACCTTCCTGCGCTGGACCAGGACGCATTCCTCGCCCAGGTCGAGGAGTGCCTGGACGGTGTGGGACCCGATGAAACCAAGACCGCCGGTGACCAGAATCATGCCGAAACTCCTGTCTGGACTGTGTCCATGGCCGCCGCTGCTCATGTGGTGGTGGCGGGCGAACGCCCGCCGCGGCGGGCTCCGCATTAAACGGAGCGTTGTTCCGAAAACGATACGGAGCAGTGTTCCGTTTGTCAACGGCCGGCGGGGCCGGTCAGCGGCGGGAGTGGAACCGGCGGCGCACCACGCTGACGACCACGGCCGCGACCCACACCACGAGCAGCACCTTGAAGACGCCGAACCCGCCGAAGAACAGCCCGAGCATCATGGCCACGAACAACAGGGGCACGATCGGGTGCGGGCCGCGGTGCCGCCGCCACGGGTGGTGACCCCGGTGGTGGCGCAGGTCGCGGTGCGCGTGGCGCATCTCCTGCATCTGCCGCCGATGCGCGTGCATCGCCGCACGCCAGTCGCCCAGGTCGGGCTGGGGCGGGCGCGTGTGGTGACCGGGGCCGGGGAGGTCGGGCGCGTGGTGACCGGAGCCGGGGAGGTCGGCCGTGATGCTCGCCAGGTCGCGGGCCGTCCTGGCGGCCAGCGTCTGATCGAGGCGCTCGTCGAGCTCCTCGTGGGTCAGGCGGCCCTGGGCGAAGTGCTCGCGCAGGGCGGCCATCGTCTGCTCGCGCTCGGCGTCGCCGATGCGGAGATCGTTGCGGTCCATGTGCGGCTCCTCGCTCTCTCCGAACCGGCCATCGCGTGCGCCGGCCATCAGTGTGGTCATTCCTCGCCCGGCTCGTCGTCGGCCAGGATCTGGTACAGCCTGCGCCGGGTCTCCACTAGAGTCTTGCGCGCTTCGCGGATCTGCGCGTCGCTGCCGGTCTGCAGAATCTGCATCATGGCGAAGGCCGACTGCCGAGCGATGTGCCAGAGGTCGGCGGTGTTGTCGTCGATGTCCGGGCGCATCTCGTCCCATGGGGCCCTGACCTCGTCGGCGTGCGTCTCGACGTACGCGCTGCCTTCCTCGGTGAGACGGTAGGCCTTGCGGCCCTCGTGCTCCTCCGAGATCACCAGGCCCTCGTCGGTGAGCTGCTGCAACGCCGGATAGACGGCGCCGGGGCTGGGCTTCCAGCCGCCCTCGCTGCGCTCGGCGATCTCCTGGATGATCTGGTAGCCGTTGCGCGGCTCCTCGGAGAGCAGGGCCAGGATCGCGGCGCGCACGTCGCCCCGCTTGGCCTTGCGGCCCTTGCCGCCCCAGCCGCGGTGCCCGCCGCCCCAGGGGCCGCCGGGACCGCCGGGGCCGCCCCACGGGCCGCGCCCGAAGTCGAACGGGAACCCGGGTCCGCCTCGCCTGCCGCGGTGGCGGTGCTCGTGCGGGCCGCCGCGATGGTGGTGGCCGCCCATCTGCTCGAAGGCGTCGCTCATGGCCCTGAACGCCTCGCGGGCCGCTCGCTTGTATTCGCGCGCGCCGGGCCAGGGCCCGCCTGCTGCCTGTGCTGAACTCATTTTTCCCCCTATATCGCGATCTGTTCTCGATGCGTCAAAGATATATCGATGAAATGCCGTTCCGCAAGTCACGAAAAGGTGTGATCCAGATCACGAAAAAGTTGCGGAATCCGGGAACAGGCCGGGGGAGGTGGACGTTGTTCAGGTCAGACGAGGTCGTTCCGCGTCGGCAGGGCTGGGGGGTGCTGTCGCCGCGGAGACGACCTCGTCTGCGTTTGCGGGTGCCTTCCCCAACGTCGCGGCCTTCACGGCCTGGTCGCCCGGCATGCCTCGCCGCGTAAAGGACCTCTTTGCCGTACAGTCCGGATCATGATGGGGCACACGCATGCGATGACCGGGGCCATCGCCTGGCTGGGGCTGGCGCCGCCCCTTGCCGCACTGCCGCTGGTGAACGAGTCCACCCGGTTCGTGGAAACCGGGATCATGGCCACCGCGCTCAGTCCCGCCGAGTTGATCGCCGGCGCCATCATCTGCGCGGGCGCCGCGATGCTGCCCGACCTCGACCATCCGAACGCGACGATCGCGCAGACGTTCGGGCCGCTCACGTGGGCGCTCAGCAAGGTCGTGTCATGGCTCGGCGGCGGCCACCGCGGCGCCACCCACTCGCTCGTCTTCGCCGTCGCCATCGGGTTCGGGGCGCACTGGCTGGCCAACACCTATCCGATCGGGCGCGACATCATGGTCGTGCTGCTCATCGGCCTGGCGTTGCGCGCCATCGGCGTCGGGATCCCGGGGAACAAACTCGGCTCGATCATGATCAATATCGGCATGACCGCCGGGCTCTACGCCGTCTTCCTCTCTCTCGAGGTGGGCTACGCCTGGCTCGGGCTGGCCGTGGCGGTCGGAAGTTTCACGCACGTGGTCGGCGACTGCATGACCGAGCGCGGCTGCCCCGTGTTGTGGCCGCTGGGGGCGAAGTTCGTACTGCCCTGGAAGATCGGCATCAAGACGGGCAGGAAGTTCGAGCAGAAGATCCTCGCGCCGATCCTGTCCGTGGCCATCGTCGGACTGCTGTACTGGCGCCTGGCGCCCGTTTAACTTGATGTCGAGATACTTTTCCAGATATCTTGATGTCGAGACACCTGCTGCGCGGCCGCGAGTTAGGTTCACCTAACGTGCTTACTTGTTCGCTCGTGCGGCAGGATTTGGGGAGTGAACCCGACGCAGCGAGCGGAGTGGGGGCCCGATGAAGGAGGGACCCCGCGAAGTGAGTGAGGAGGGTGAGCGACCCATGAGCAGGAGTGAACCCGACGCAGCGAGCGGAGTGGAGACCCGGCACCACGGGAGCCGCGAAGCGCGTGAGGAGCGGGGAGCCACCCGCAAGCCTGAAAGATGTCTGATGGAGGAGGCGAACCACCGTGTCCGCGAACAGCTTCGGCAGCCGTGACACGCTACGCGTCGGCGACGCGTCATATGAGATCTTCCGGCTGGACGCCGTCGAGGGCGCCGCGCGCCTCCCGTACAGTCTGAAGATCCTGCTGGAAAACCTCCTCCGCACCGAGGACGGCGCCAACATCACCGCCGACCACATCCGCGCGCTCGGAGGATGGGACCCGAAGGCGGCGCCGAGCGTGGAGATCCAGTTCACGCCCGCGCGCGTCATCATGCAGGACTTCACGGGCGTGCCCTGCGTGGTCGACCTGGCCACGATGCGCGAGGCCGTGCGCGACCTCGGCGGCGACCCGGCCAGGATCAACCCGCTCGCGCCCGCCGAGATGGTCATCGACCACTCGGTCATCGTCGACTACTTCGGCCACCCCGACGCCTTCCAGCGCAACGTGGAGCGCGAATACGAGCGCAACCACGAGCGCTATCAGTTCCTGCGCTGGGGCCAGACCGCCTTCGACGAGTTCAAGGTGGTGCCGCCCGGCACCGGCATCGTCCACCAGGTCAACATCGAGCACCTGGCCCGCGTGGTCATGACCCGCGACGGGAAGGCCTACCCCGACACCTGCGTCGGCACCGACTCCCACACCACGATGGAGAACGGCATCGGCGTGCTCGGCTGGGGCGTCGGCGGCATCGAGGCCGAGGCCGCGATGCTCGGCCAGCCGATCTCCATGCTGATCCCGCGCGTGGTCGGCTTTAAGCTCAACGGCAAGCTGCCCGCCGGGGCCACGGCCACCGACCTGGTCCTGACGATCACCGAGATCCTGCGCAAGCACGGCGTGGTAGGCAAGTTCGTCGAGTTCTACGGCGAGGGCGTCGCGTCCGTGCCGCTGGCCGACCGGGCCACGATCGGCAACATGAGCCCCGAGTTCGGCTCCACCTGCGCGATCTTCCCGATCGACGGCCAGACCATCGACTATCTCCGCCTGACCGGGCGCTCCGAGGAGCAGATCGCCCTCGTCGAGGCGTACGCCAGGGCCCAGGGCTTCTGGCTCGACCCGGCCGCGCCCGAGCCGGAGTTCTCCGAATACATCGAGCTCGACCTCGCCACGGTCGTGCCGTCCATCGCCGGGCCCAAGCGCCCGCAGGACCGCATCGCCCTGTCGGCCGCCAAGAGCACCTGGCGTTACGACGTCCAGAACTACGTGGAGGACGGCGTCGACGAGGCGTCCAAGGAGTCCTTCCCGGCCTCCGACTCGCCCGCCTCCAACTCCACGGCCAACGGCGGGCGGCCGCACAAGCCGGTGCCCGTCACGCTGGCCGACGGCACCTCGTTCGAGATCGACCACGGCATCGTCTCGATCGCCGCGATCACCTCGTGCACCAACACCTCCAACCCGTACGTCATGCTCGGCGCGGCGCTGCTGGCCCGCAACGCCGTGGAGAAGGGCCTGACCCGCAAGCCATGGGTCAAGACCTCGCTGGCCCCCGGGTCGCAGGTCGTCACCGGCTACTTCGAGCGCTCCGGGCTCCAGCCGTACCTCGACAAGATCGGCTTCAACCTCGTCGGTTACGGCTGCACCACCTGCATCGGCAACTCGGGGCCGCTCCTGCCGGAGATCTCCGAGGCCGTCCAGGCCAACGACCTGGCCGTCACCGCCGTGCTGTCGGGCAACCGCAACTTCGAGGGCCGGATCAACCCCGACGTCAAGATGAACTACCTGGCCTCGCCGCCGCTGGTGGTCGCGTACGCGCTGGCCGGCACCATGGACCTCGACCTCGAGACCGAGCCGCTCGGCGTCGGCAGCGACGGCGAGCCGGTCTACCTGCGCGACATCTGGCCTTCGCCGGAGGAGATCGCGGCCGTGGTCCATTCCTCGATCGGGCGCGACATGTTCGAGCGCGACTACGCCGACGTCTTCAAGGGCGACGACCACTGGCGCTCGCTGCCGATCCCGACGGGCGACACCTTCGAGTGGGACCCCGACTCGACCTACGTCCGCAAGGCCCCCTACTTCGACGGCATGCCGGAGAAGCCGGAGCGGGTGACCGACATCACCGGGGCCCGCGTGCTGGTCAAGGTCGGCGACTCGGTCACCACCGACCACATCTCGCCCGCCGGCTCGATCAAGGTGGGCACCCCGGCCGCCCAGTACCTCAAGGCCAACGGGGTCGAGGTGAAGGACTTCAACTCCTACGGCTCGCGGCGTGGCAACCACGAGGTGATGATCAGGGGGACGTTCGCCAACATCCGCCTGCGCAACCAGATCGCCCCCGGCACCGAGGGCGGCTACACCCGCGACTTCACCCAGCCCGACGGCCCGGTGTCGTTCATCTACGACGCCTCCGTCCACTACGCCGCCGCGGGCACGCCGCTGGTGGTGCTGGCGGGCAAGGAGTACGGCTCCGGATCCTCGCGCGACTGGGCGGCCAAGGGCACGGCGCTGCTGGGCGTCCGCGCGGTCATCGCCGAGTCGTACGAGCGCATCCACCGCTCCAACCTGATCGGCATGGGTGTGCTCCCGCTGCAGTTCCCGGAGGGCGCCTCGGCGGCGGCCCTCGGCCTCACGGGCGAGGAGACGTTCGACATCACGGGCGTCGAAGAGCTCAACAAGGGCGGCATCCCGCAGACGGTGCACGTCAGGGCGGGCGACGTCGAGTTCGACGCGGTGGTGCGCATCGACACGCCCGGCGAGGCCGACTACTACCGGCACGGCGGCATCATGCAGTACGTTCTGCGGTCGTTGCTCGCCAAGTGAACTTCCCGAGCTCCCGGTCGGTCATGAGCCGGCCGGGGGCGACGGAGCCCGGCTCGTCGCCGGGGTTGGGCGCGATCCTCACGCGCCCGTTTCGGGGGAACCACCCGACACACTGAGAGCCGTCCGGCGGAACACCCTCCGCCGGGCGGCTCCTCGCATCGGAGGCCGCCTACCTCCCCGGAAGTAGCCGAAAAGGGACACTTTCCCCGGAACCACGCGATAGGGTCGGATTTTTAAGCGTGATCTTGCGGTTTGTCACAGGCTTGTGCAAGCCTTCTGCCGCTGCCCCCGACACCACGGAGAGGTTCATGGCCGAGGCACCTGAGGGTCCGCAGACACCCCAGCCGATCTCCACCACCGACGTGTGGGACCTCAAGGCGGACCCCGATCTGCTGGACACGCTGGCCACCGCATGGCGGAAGGTGAAGTCCAAGGCGAGCTCCGCCGAGGGCAAGGTCAACTCCGCCGCCCACACCGTGTTCTCCGAGGAGCACTGGACGGGTGACACCGCCACGTCGTTCAACGACTACCGCAAGAAGCTCACCCAGGACGTCGAGCTGTTCGCCAGCCACGCGGAGGGCGTCGCCAACGTGCTGACCCTCACGGCCAGCACGCTCCGCGTCCAGCAGGGGCTGCTCGACACCGAGCGCGAGAAGCTCAACGGGGTGCCCTCCAGCTCCGGCGCCGACGGGCAGCTGACCTTCCGGCCGCGCGACTCCGGACAGGCCACACTCGTCTCCGGCGCGATCAGCGCGGCCAGGGAGATCCGCGGGCGGGTGAACGAGGTGCTCGACGAGCGGCGCGAAGACCTCGAGTTCTACAAGGAGCAGCTCGACGCGATAGCCGAGCAGTGGCGGCCGCGTTCGGTCCGCCTCGTCAACCTCAACATCGGCCAGGGCGCGGGCAACGCACCCGGCGACTCGGGCGGCACCGACTCCGACGAGCTCGACGACATCGCCCAGGTGATCGCCGACGAGAACGCCGACATCGCCACCCTGCAGGAGGTCTTCGAGGTCGACATGGGCTCGCTGGAACGCGAGCTCGAGGAGCGCACCGGCGACGAGTGGGACGTCACGTTCGGGGAGGCGAGCAGCAAATACCAGGCCAGCGACGACTGGCCCATCCTCGGCGACCGCCCGTTCTCCCCGTTCGGCAACGCCGTCCTGGTGCGCGAGGGCGACGTCATCCAGGCGAGCGGCGACACCGAGAACGTCAAGCTCGACGTCGACGGCGGCAGCATCACCCTGCCGGGCAACCGTCCCGGCGAGGGCAACGCCGAGATCGAGGACGGCGAGGGCCGTTCGGCCGCCGTGGCGGAGGTCGAGATCCAGCCGAGGTGAGCGCCGGCCTGGTGGCCCGCCCGGCGGGTCACCAGTTGGGCAGCTCCACGTCGGCGCCCTGGCCGCCCATGTGATCGGAGGTGCCGTTGTCCGTCAGGGTGGGCGGCTCGTTGATCGGCAGGGCCGGCGAGCTGATGACGTGGTCGATCGGCTTGTCGCCCACCGGGGAGGTGCCGACGGGCTCGCCCTCGTCGTTCACGCCCCGCGAATAGACCGAGTAGCCCTCGTCCTGGAACTCCTCGATCGCCGCGCCCGAACCCGTGCCCTTGTGGTTCTCGCCGTCGAGGGTCGGGGCGTTCAGGTCGGCGCCCAGCAGCGACGGCCCGCGATTCATGGCCTCGTGCAGGGTGTCGATCTGGCCGGTGCGCACGTAATCGTCGTATTCGTGCAGGCCGTGGCTGTGGACGTGGGCGCTGTAGACGTCGAAACCCTTGGCGGCGTCGGCGAAGAGCCGGTCGGCGATGTCGTCATCCAGCGTCTCGAACGCGGTGACGACCTTGCCGAGCCTGGTCTCGTCGGAGTCGAGCACGCCGATGAGCACTCCGGACAGGTCGTCGGCCGACGCCGCGAGGTTGGCCAGCGCGGACCCGACCGGGGCGGCGTTGTCCGTGTCGCCGAACGCGTTGGAGCCGGGGACCGTGGGCACGGGCACGTAGGGGACCGCGTCCGGGCTTTCCGACAGGGCCCTGCGGCCCTTTTCCACTTCTTCGCGCGCCTTGCCGACCTCCCTGGCCAGCTCCCTGACGCGGCCGAATCGCATGCTTGCCTCGTCGCCCATGAACGCCAGCGTAGACGAAGGATCATCGGGTTGGTGACCGGTTGTCCCTTTCACCCCGAGCCCGCCGCTGTCGGGGCCGCTGTCGGGGCCGGGCGAAGACCCTGCCGGCAGTGCTTTTCGGCAGGGCTCGGCGGTCAGGCGACCCTGGTCGCGGGAGCCGACCAGGTGTCGCAGGCGGCGGGGGAGACGGCCCCGTAGCCGCGCTTGAGCCAGTGGACCCGGCTGGCGCCCTTGCCGTGGGTGCGGTGGCCGTCGTCGTCGCCGCTGGCCCGCGTCGCGTCGAGCAGCGCCGCCCAGTCGGCCTCCGAGCGGGCCAGGGAGCGCCAGACGCTGCCCAGGAACACTCCGGACAGGCAGTCGGCCTGGAGTTCGTAGCGGCGCTTCAGCTGGTCCTGGTGCGTCCGATCTGCCCGCGCCCTGACCTCGAAGGAGCGCCGGATGCCGAGCAGGCTCTGCAGGTGGTGGCCGTACTCGTGGGCGGCCACCTTGAACGGGTAGAGGTCGGTCCTGTTCTCGAGCCACCGGCCGGTCAGGGGGAAGACCACCGTGGCGCGCTCCGTGCAGTAGAAGGCGTCGGCGTACGCGGGCCAGCGCATCCCGCACACGGTGTCGGCCGGCTCCTCGAAGTAGCGGACGACGGGCTTGCGGAACGTACGCCCAGCCCGCTCAACGTACGCACCCCACGACTTGTCCAGACATTTCACGACCGTCTGAAGGTACTCCCGGGTGCGCGGGATGCCGCCGGAGACGATCGGCGTCTCGGGGCATGAGGTCGTGGCCAGCTTGCCCGCCTTCTTGGGGAACGGGTTGCGTACGGGCGCCGCCTGGGCGGAAGGGGCGGGCAGGCAGACGGACGCCAGGATCGCGGCGAGGGTCAGGACACGCGTCAACGGGAGGGATCGCACGATCGGCAGCTTAACGATCGGCGACGTGTGCACGATGAGAGCGCCATCCGGCGAAGCTCCCTTTCGCCGGGCGGCATGCTCATATCATCCGCTGGAGCACGGTGACCGCTTCCGCGACGACCTCTTCTGGAGCGGTGCCGACGAAGAAGTCAAGCCTGTCCGGCGAAATGGCGCGGATCTGCTCGATCATCGCCCAGCTTGTCTTGGCCAACCCGGTCCCGTCGCGGCCGATGCGGACGTGTGTGAGATAGCCGCGCTCCCGGGTGGTCAGCGGCACGGCGAGAATGAGCCCGAGCCTCGACTGGTTGAAGCGGTCGTTGCTGACGATCAGCGAGGGACGGTCGAAACCCTGCTCGCAACCGGTCGGACTGCTGAATCTGGTGAACCAGATATCACCTTGCGTGAGTTTCATCTTTCTCCTCGGGGAACGTGATCAGACCGTCCCACTCGGGCGCGATCCGGCGGGAGCGGGGGCGTGGTCCCAGCACGAACTCGCGTTCGGTGAGGTAGTCGGCCCATCCTTCGGGATCTTCACGCTGTGTGTGCTCGATCTGCTCGTTGACGGTCTGCCAGAACTGCTTCTGCTCGTAGTCGGCGATGGCGTCGTGCAGCACCTCGGTCATGGTTCGGCCCTCCTGGCGGGCGATTCGGGCCAGCCGGTCCCGGGTCGTGACGCTGACGCGTATCGTCGTCGCAGCTTTGGTGGACTTCATGCTCATACTCCTGAGGCTACGTCTGCGTCGCGAAAACCGTACACCAGCCATCACTCTCGTAGCCTGAATGGCAACGGAGAGTAAAGATGGTTGACTCTTCTGCATGACTGATACGGCATTTCTGCTGCTTGTTGGAGGTTTGGCGGTTTTCGCGGGCGCGATCGTGCAGGGCGGGGTGGGGTT
>NZ_SMKO01000079.1 GCF_004348685.1 Nonomuraea deserti
GGCTGCACGAACGCGGGGTCGCGCTGATCGGCGCCGACACCCCTCAGGACGTTCAGCCGTCGGGGTACGAAGGCGTGTTGATGCCGGTGCACGCCGTGAGCCTCGTCGCGATGGGTCTGTGGATGCTGGACAACTGCGACCTGGAGGCGTGCGCGGCGACGGCCGCCGAACTCGGCCAGTGGGACTTCCACCTCGCCGTCGCGCCGGTCCGCTTCGCCGGTACGTCCGGCAGCCCGGTCAACCCGATCGCCACCTTCTGACCGCGGTTCACGGGGGTGCGATGCCATGGAGGACCCGGCCCCCACCCGGAACGCGGTCGTGGTCGGTGAGGACACGCCGTGCTGTCGGAACCGCATCTACTGAGCGCGGCGCGCGATCTGGTGCTGGACCGGGCGCCATAGGAATCGCCTATGGCGCCTGCTGACATTTCGTCTTTGCCTCTCGTTCTTTTCCAGGATTAGCGTGAAACAGCTCCACGAGGTGCCCGTCGCGATTCTCCGAGGATTCGCGCTCTGTGCGCCCCGATTCTGCTTTGTCGAGCGGATCGACACGCTATCGAGAGGCCATTGGCATGACCGTGGTAGAGAACGGACCGGGGACGCGAGAATTCGCGGGGAAGCGCGCCCTGGTCACGGGCGGTACTCGCGGAATCGGCGCGGCCGTCGTACGCCACCTTCTTGACGCGGGCGCCGAGGTGCTCACGACCGCCAGGTCGGCGACGAGCACGGCGCCGGAGGGGGCCGCGTTCGTGGCGGCCGACGTGCGGACACGGGCTGGAGCGCAGGCGCTCGCCGCGGCCGCGCAGGACGTGCTCGGCGGGGTGGACATCGTGGTGCACAACGCGGGCGGGGCACAGCCGTACGAGGGCAGCTCGGCCATCCCCGACGAGGAGTGGCAGGACGCGCTCGACCTGAACTACCTGGCGTCGGTGCGGCTGGGCGCGCTGCTGGTGCCGGGGATGCGGGAACGGCGTTCCGGGAGGATCGTGCACATCTTCTCGGCCGCGGTCCTGTCGCCGGAGGCGACAATGTTCCTGCACTACGCGGCCGCGAAGGAGAACCGCGCCGCGCGCCTCGGCCGCCTCGACCCAGCCGTCCGGCGGCTCGGCGGCGAGATCGTCGACGAACGCCGGATTGCCGGGAGCGACGACGCCGAACACACCCGACTCCACCCTGACGCCCCAACCAGGCAGCACCCGATCGTCGAGCATCACCCGCTCAACGGATCGCATCTCCACCAGCCCGCCGAGCAGCGCCTTGTGCAGCAATCCGCTCGACGATCCGGGATACGAATCCGCGACGGCCGGACCCACCACCGGCCCGCTGTCGTCGAGCAACAGGAACGCCATCCCGGTGACATCGTCGAACGTGCGCACGTGCCCCTCCCGAACGGTAGACGAACCCCCCGGGCCACCAGGGGGTGCTGATCGCAGTCGGGATATGCGGTGCCTGGTGCGCCGTTGGGCTACGTATCTTAGGCGTTTGAGGACCTGTTTTCGGTGGTTCTGAGTCCTTACGCAGGCGAGGCGAGCCGCGAACGGCCGTTGCGGTCTCCCCGGGCTCAACGCCGGTGATAGTCGAGCGTTCCGAGGGGCCATGGCGTGGACAGCCAGGCTGTCACGGCTTCGTACAAGGGCACGTCCCGTCCGGCTCGGTCGTCCCGGACCCAGGAGGACACGTCGGCGTCGAGGCACATCCGCGCTTTTCTGCCATCGGTGAACTCTGCCAGCGGTGAACCCCGGCCCGCCCGGGCTCGACGAGCACTACCGTCCAGTCTCATGACTACGGTTACAACGCGCACGGTCGAGTACCCGGCTGACGGCCTGACGATGATCGGGCACCTCGCGCTGCCCTCCGGCACCGGGCGTCGCCCCGCGGTGCTGCTCGGACCAGAGGGCCCGGGGCTCAGCGACGTCGAGCGCCGCCGAGCCGATGCGCTCGCCGAACTGGGATACGTGGCGCTGGCCTTCGACATCCACGGCGGGCGCTATTTCGCCGACCCCGAGGAGATGCTTGCCCGTTGCATGCCGCTGCTCGCCGACCCCGACCGGATGCGGGACATCGGCCACGCGGCGCTCGACGTGTTGCGCGCCGAACCGCGGACCGACCCGGACCGGATCGCCGCCGTCGGCTACGGCACCGGGGGCGCGATCGCGCTGGAGCTCGGACGCGACGGCGTCGACCTGCGCGCGATCGGGACAGTCAACGGATTGATCACCGGCCGGCCGGGCGAGGCGGCGCGCATTCGCTGCCCGGTGTGGGCCGGGGTCGGGTCGGAAGACCCGATCATGCCGCCCGCGCAACGGGACGCGTTCACCGCCGAGATGCAGGCCGCGGGCGTCGACTGGCGCCTCGTGGTCTACGGCGGCGCCCTGCACGCCTTCCACCACCCGCCGGTCGACCAGGAGGTGCTCCCCGGCGTCGGCTACCACCCACGGCACGCGCAGCGCGCCTGGCGCGACGTCGTCGACCTGCTCGCCGAGTGCCTGCCCGTAACGGAGTGATCTGGTCATTCTCCGGTCATGCGGTGCTGTTGCGACACGCGTCCGGCGCGCGATGGCACACGAGGGGGAGTCGGCTTGTCGCGTCCAGCACCACGCGATCCCCTAGCGGCTCGTCAAGCCTGATGACGTCGCGGCCCAGCCGGCCGGTGCCCGCGCACAGACCGGTGCCCTGATCGGGAACGTCGAGCCCCAGCACCACCACATCGGGCGCCTCACGGACTCGCAGTCTGACATCGAGCGGCTTGCGGATGCAGGACCCGTACTCGTAGCTCACCAGCAACGTGTGTTCGTCGAGTACCTCGAAGTCTGAGACCTCCTGATCGCCTGAACTGTGGGTGCCGACGGCGCTTCCGATGGTGCCGACTGCGTCCCGGTCGACCGCGACGTAGTCAATCGGGCCGGGCAGGTCCGAGAAGTACAGTCGCCACGCGGGCACGGTTGCCATCCCTCGGACGGTGTTCAGTCGCATGGTGGTGAAGGTTGCTCCAGTCAGGTGGTACACCTCGTCGTCAGGGAAGGTGTACTCCTCAGGCCAGGGAGACAGAGCCATCAGTGCTTCTCGCGGCCCGATCACGGGGACCCGCATCACGGACCCGTCGTCCCAGCGGATCTGCGCCTCGGCCGGGGAAGCGGGAAGTTGGCGGGCCACAACCCAGCCGTACTCCTCGTCGTGCTTGATCTTCTTGAGCACCTGCGGCGGGATCGCGCTCAGCTCGTCGACCGGGACGAAACCCTTGTGCCAGATCTCGTCGGCACCGCTGGTCCGCCATGCCCAGACGGCTTGTGCGGCGTGGTCTTCGAACGCGCGCGCTCGTGGCCCATCTCGACGGACCAGCCTCGCGCACTTCGGAAGTGCAAGGTATCCATCGGCATCTGCACTCGTGCCTTTTCAAGCCCCTGTGTTCATTGCTTGCTCAATCCGACCCGACCGGCCTGACGCGCCCGGTTGGAGGAGATCCGGGACAACCTGCTTCGCCCGTATCGCCGAAGCCGAACGCGAAGGACGGCTCGGCGAGATCGAAGGTCTGTGAATCAGCCTCGCCGGAGCGGAGGACAAGGTTGCGCGATCGACCAGCGGAGCTCGCGGGCGATCGACCTGGGCATGCAGGGTCACGCCGCCGGTCCCGTCCACAGCGCCATGCCCGCTCAGCGCCGCACATGACCGGCGGGTCGTCCGGGAGCCGCCATGACGCTGACCCTGCGGCGCGGTTCAAGCTATGAGCAGGCGGAGACCGAGATCTGCCGCGTCGAGGTCGGCGAGGTCGCTGTTGCGCTCGGACCACCGGCCGGAGTCGAGGTCGTCGCTGAGGCTTCGCACCGCCCGCTGCTCGGCCTGCGGCCCGACCCTCGTCCACACCGACATCGCACGGCGCACGTGATCCTCCAGATACGCCGCCGGTCGGCGCCAGTACGCCTCGAACAGGCCATCAGCGCAGTCCCACGGGATGAGCACCGGCTCAGCGCGGGCGCCGATCGCGTCGGCCATCCCGGCAAGCGAGGGAAATTTTGCGAGGACGCCGGCGAACTCGGGCAGGTAGTCGCGGGTAAGCCAGAACCGGTCCTGCCATCCGTGCTCGTCGGTGTCGAACGTGAGCACCACCACGCGACGGGCCACGCGCCGCATCTCGCGCAGCCCCGCTATCGGGTCCCCCCAGTGGTGAACGGTGGAGACGGCCATCGCGACATCGAAGGACTGGTCCTCGAACGGCAGGCTCTCCGCGGCGGCGGCCACGCACGGCGCCGAGTCGGCAGGCCGCTGTCCCCGCATGACCGCCGATGGCTCCACCGCGGTCACGTCGCGGTCGGCAGGCTCGTAGGAGCCGGTGCCGGCCCCGACGTTCAGCACCGTCCGCGCGTCCCCGAGCGCGTCCCAGATCTGCGCGGCGATCCGCGGCTCGGTACGCCGTGTCGCAGTGTAAGCGCCGCCGATCGCGTCGTACAGGTGTGCACCGAGCATCTCCAGTTGCTCCTCCGGTGTCACCTTCAGTCCCTTCGCCCGTGCCTCAAGTTCCCTGTCGATGGCCGCCACCATGGCGTCAGCGCGATCACGCCGCTCCAGCAGCAGGCCGCGCAGTCGGCGCAGGTGCGCGACCGCGTCGGTGGACGGGTCGCCGACCAGTTCCGCGACCTCCCGCAGTCCGAAGCCCAACCGCCGATAGGCCAGCACCTCCCGCAGCAGCTCCACGTCGCCCGCCGAATAGGCCCGGTATCCGGCCGCGGTCCGCGCCGACGGCCGGACGAGCCCGATATCGTCATAGTGATGCAGCGTGCGGACGCTCACGCCGGCCAGGTCGGCCACGTGTCCCACGGTCCAGTGATCCTCCACGGCACCGACTTTGCCGCCTGACGCTACGTCAGGGTCAAGAGCCTCACTCGCGAAGCAGCGGTCCACGGCGACTCCGCAAGGCAGAGCGATGGTCTGGATCAGAGAAGCCTGCCTGAGATGTCCCGATGCTGCCAGATCCAGCACCAGCGACGCGGCTGGCAGAGATCATCACGAATCTGCACGACCGGATACGCGAAGTCACCGAACGCGGCAGGCTCGGCGAGGTCGAAGGGCTTCAGGTGAGGCTCACCGGCGCCCATCAGAAGTTTCAGCGAACGCGGCAGCACCGCGCGCGAGCCCGAACCGTGGATCTGCCAACACCGGCGTCGGCGCCGGCTGCCCCGGATCGGGCCGGCCGCCACGTTCGACGCGGCGCTGACCGGCTTCCTGATACGTGCCCCACGCAGACCTGACCGTCGGCGAGGATGGGCGCCATGCTGGAGATCAACTTTCCGACCGAATCCGACCGCGCCTGCTGGGAACTGCTGGCCCGTGGCAAAGGCACGTACTTCGGGGTCGAACGGAGCGACGACGACTACGAACGGACAAAGTCCGGTGGCGGGGTATCGCGACGGCAATGATCGGGTGGGTGGCGCGGGACGCCAAGGAGCACGGCTTCCCAAGCCTCTACTGGAACATGTTGGAGAACGCCCCTGCTCGGGCGCTGTACGACAAGGTGGGCAAGTTTCACAGGGGGCTCATTCTCTACACCTGCCGGCGTGACGCGAAGCAGACCTCCACTCAGCGCTGAGGGGCGACCAAGGTCCACGAGCGGACGTGCCGGTCAGGCGCCGGAGTTGTCAGTGATTTCCTGTTGCGCCTGCTCGTGTTGTGAGCGTTGCGGGCGTGTCGCTGGGTGGCTTGCAGGGTCAGACTTGTACTGGCCGGGGCGGACGCGTGTGTCATTGAGGGTTTGAACGTTCAGGACGCAGGTGGCGAGGATGGCGAGGATGGCGCCGGTCCACATGGCGGCGGCGGCGCTGTCACCGGCGGCACTGATGGCGAGGCCCCCGATGGCGCTGCCGGCGACGACGCCCAAGGTGATGACGGACGTGTGCACGGTGTTGACCAGACCGCCGGCTCCGGCGACTTCGACGACGCGGGCGACGAGTGCGGGGTTCATCGTGACACCGACGAGGCCGACCACAAGCACGCCGGGCAGGGCGGCCCGGGGCAGGTGGGCGAAGAGGGCGAGGACCACCAGCGAGCCGGCCAGGGCGAGGTGACCGATGCGCAGCAGAAGTACCGCGTGACGGTCTGCGTAGCGGCCCACCACGTTGTTGCCCAAGACGGTGCACAGGCCGTAGCCGAAGAGGATCATGGTCGTCATGTTGGAGGAAAAGCCCGCGTCATGTTCCAGCAGGGGGGTGAAGTAGGAGAATGCGCCGTAGGTTGCTCCGATGGTGAGCAGGCTGACCAGGTAGCGGCTCCACAGCCGCGGCGAGCGGAACTGCCGCAGGTCGTCGGTGGAGGTCTGCGCGGAGACGGCGGGCAGTGCGGGCAGGGTGCGCAGGTCGAGCAGGGCGATGATCAGGCCGGTGCCGCCCAGGGCGAAGAAGCTTGCCTGCCAGTTCCATGTGGTGGCGATGGCGTGGCTGATGGGCAGGCCTAGGACGGCGCCGAACATGAGGCCGTTCAGCACGATGGAGATCGACGACGCGACGCGCTCGGGCCTAGGGGCGAGGCGGGCGGCCATGGTTAGGGTGAGACCGAACACGGCGCCGCTGAGGCTCCCGGTCAGCAGGCGAAGCGCGGCGATCCACCAGTAGTTGTGCACCAGGGGCACGGACGCTTCGAGCACCGCGTAAGCGGTGACGACGCCCAGTAGCGCGCCCTTGGGCGGGACCAGGCGGAGGGTCATGACGATAAGTGGGCCGCCGATGGCCATGCCGAAGGCGTAGATCGAGATCAGCGTGCCGATCGTGGTGGTCGAGGCGCTGAGACTGCGTGCCATTTCAGGCAGCATGCCCATCGTCTGCAGTTCGCTCATGACGACGACGAGAAGGGTGAGCATGAGCCAATAGAGAGGCCGTTTCATCAAGCAATGCCTTTCTGTATTTTGAAATCCAAAACTTGGGCAGGGGAAAGGGCGGCCTGTCGCCCCCTTCGCTCAGGTCAGCAGGGAGCGAAGCCCGTCGAGGGCGATCCGGTGCAGAGTCTCCGGGGCGACTCCGGTCTGGGCCGTCACGCGGATGCCGGCTATGAGGGTGTTGATCAGGAGTGCGCCTTCGCTGGCCGCAGGACCGTCAGGCATGCTTCCGTCCATGCGGCCGGCCCGGATGGTGTCCTCCAGCAGGCCCAGACGCTCCTGGAGATCTCGCTCGAGAATGCGCGCGATGCGCGCATCGCGCGCCCGCAGGTCGGGATTCATCAGGGTGTGCACGCCCATGCAGCCGGCGGCATGCCCCTCGGCGCGGGCGATACGCTCCTCATCGACGATCACGTCGATCAGCTTCCGGAGTCGTTCGGCGCCGCTGAGGGAGGCGTCGGTGAGGATGGACGCCTGGCGTGCCCGCATGGCGGACGCGTAGTGCTCAAGCGCCCGCACGAAAAGCTCATCCTTGGACGTGAACGCGTTGTAGAGACTGCTGCGTCGCACGTCGGCTGCCTCGCAGAGCTGCTCGGTCGACGTGTCAGCGTAGCCGTGGACGCGGAACTGCGCCGCTGCGGCTTCGAGAACCACGCCTTCGTCGAAGGTTCGCGGTCTGGCCATGGGCGAACGCTACCATGTTCTGTATTCCGAGATTCAAAATGGCCAGGAGCAGAACTGTTCATGGCCGCTGTCCCCGTGACCTCGCGCGGGTCGGCGCCTCCCAGCGCGCCCGGCACCGGACCGCCGGCATCCTCGACAAGATCACCATGCGCCGCTACAGCAAGATCTATCTGAGCGGCATCGGCTTGTGGAACCCTGCGTATGGTCCTAGCGTTCCACCATGGAGCTACTACGGTACGCGGCCTTCAGCGAGCGCGGCGACGGAGGCAACCCCGCGGGAGTCGTGTTGGACGCCGATGGGATCAGTTCTGAAGGAATGCTCGAAATTGCTGCGGAAGTTGGCTATTCAGAGACGGCCTTTGTCACGGAACGGACAGGCCGGACACTTTCAGTCCGATATTTCAGCCCAAAGATGGAAGTGCCCTTCTGCGGACACGCCACAATCGCAACAGCGGTGGCCTTCGCGGACGTTCACGGACCTGGAGACCTGCTACTGAGCACACAGGCCGGTCCGATCAAGGTGTCCACTTCGGTGAACCCTGCCGGATTCACCGACGCCACGCTCGTCAGCGTTCCGCCGCGCGTGGAGGCAATGGATGAGGTGCTCCTCGACGAGCTCCTGGCGATTCTGGGCTGGTCGCCAACCGACCTGGATCCTGGACTGCCACCACGCGTGGCCAACGCGGGCGCGTCCCACCCGATCATCGCTGCCGCCACTCGTGAGCGCCTGGCAGATCTGGTCTACGATTTCCCGGTCCTCGCCGAGTTGATGGCCCGAGCCAGGTGGACGACGATCGACCTCGTATGGCGGGAGAGTGCTGATGTGTTCCACGCCAGGAACCTCTTCCCACCCGGGGGCATAGTGGAGGATCCGGCGACGGGCGCGGCCGCGGCGGCATTCGGTGGCTACCTGCGCGCCCTCGCACTCATCGCGCTCCCCGCGACGGCGACTGTGTATCAGGGCCACGACATGGGCCGCCCCAGCAGAATCACGCTGTCAATTCCTGAAGATCCGGCAAGTGGAATCTCGGTCACAGGGACGGCGCTAGCGCTGTCCCCGTGACCTCGCCGAGGCTCTCCCTCCTCCGAAGACACTTTTGCCTCGGGGGAGGGGGACATGGTCAGCCGGACGACCCGGGCGCGACCTGCACGAAGACGCTCACGGATTCAGCACGCCGCGGCCTTCGCGTACCTCGAACACCAGTTGAGTCTCCGCCCGCTGCACCATCGGGTAGACGGTCACGTGTTCCAGGATGAGATCCCGGAGTTTCTCCGGGCTCTCAACGGCGACGTGCAGGAGGAAGTCGTCGACGCCGCCCACGTGGAGAACCGTCAGCGCCCCCGGCACCGCGACCAGCTTGTCGTAGAGGTTGCGGACGTGCTCTCGGTTGTGGCTTCCCAGGCGGACCTTGATGATCGCGTGGATCGGGTGGCCGAGCGCGCCGAGGTTGAGCCGGGCGTTGACGCTCGCGATGACACCCGACTGCCTCAGCGCGCGCACCCGGTACGCGCATGTGGACTCGGCGACTCCCACGCGGGCGGCGAGTGCGGCGTTGGTCATGCGGCCGTCCTCCACGAGCGCGGCGAGGATGGCCAGGTCGGTACCGTCGAGAGAGCCCGGAGCGGCTTGCGATTTCTTCGACGACAGGTCGGGCATGAGGGTTCCTTTTGTTGGTTGTGCATGGATCCTGGCGAACGGCGCCGACTTCCGCAATGAGCATTGAAATTCTCTGTGGATTCGCCCATCGTTGCGGCATGATCTCGTCTCGGCTGCAGCTCGACTCCATCGCCGTCCACGCCGGCCGCGAGGACCTCGCCCAACTCGGTGTCCACGCGCTTCCCCTTGATCTGTCCTCGACCAACCCGCTGCCGGACATCGAGGCCGGCGGCCTCTCGTACGAGGCCATGGCCGGCGGGGGCACGCCGTACGCGGAGGGCGGAGCCGTCTACGGGCGGTTGTGGAACCCGACCGTGGCCCGGTTCGAGTCGGCGCTGGCACGGATGGAGCACACCGAGGCAGCCGTGGCGTTCTCATCGGGTATGGCGGCGACCACCGCGGCGATTCTCGCGACGACGCGGGAGACCGGCCACCGCCACATCGTGGCGGTCCGGCCGCTTTACGGCGGGACCGATCACCTCTTGGCTTCCGGCGTACTCGGTGTCGAGGCGACGTACTGTACGGCGGAGGGCGTCGCCGCGGCGCTCCGGCCGGACACGGCGCTGATCATCCTGGAGACACCGGCCAACCCGACACTCGACCTGGTCGACATCCGCGCCGTGGCCGAGGCGGCCCGCGGCGTTCCCGTTCTCGTGGACAACACGTTCGCGACCCCGATCCTGCAGAACCCCGTCGATTTCGGCGCCTCGATGGTGCTGCACAGCGCGACCAAGTATCTCGGGGGGCACGGCGATGTCATCGCCGGCGTCATCGCCTGCGACCAGAAGCAGGCAGCCGCGCTGCGCCGGGTCCGCGCCATCACGGGTGCCCTTCTCCACCCGCTTGGCGCCTACCTCCTGCACCGGGGGCTGGCCACGCTCCCGATACGGGTCCGGGCCCAGCAGGCGAACGCCCAGCGCGTCGCCGCTTGGCTGAGCACCCATCCGAGCGTCTCCCGTGTGCACTACCCCGGGATCGCGGGGGATCCGCAGGGACTTCTTGACCGGCAGATGAGAGGCACCGGGGCGATGATCTCGATCGACCTCCGCGGAGGTCTGGAGCAGGCCAGGCACCTCACATCGACGGTCCGCCTGTTCACCCACGCGGTGTCCCTCGGCGGTGTCGACTCGCTCATCCAGCATCCCGCGGCGCTGACGCACCGGCCCGTCGCCCCCGAGGCCCGGCCGCCCGCCGGCCTGGTCCGGCTCTCCATCGGGCTGGAGGACCACGAGGACCTGATGGCAGACCTCGACCAGGCCCTCGCCGCGCGCCGTCCGGCTGCGGCGCATGCGGGCGCGCCGCACCCGTAGACCACCGCGTGCCGCCCGAGGGGCCGCCGCGCCGGCCGTAGGCGGCCGAACGGATCGCCCTACCCAGCGACCCGTCACCAGCTCGCCCTACGCGGGGCGAGATCCTGGCCTGAGTGAGTACGAGTGCGGTGAGGAGCCCGCCGCTCCATAAGCCTGGACATTCTTGTTGTAGCACGTATTCTCGTGATTCCCGGCGTCCACTGACGCATGAGACAACGCGGAGATCGACACGTTGGTGGACGTGACCCCGGTCGAGCCCGGGCCAGGCGGTGCGGCCGTGAGACAGCGACCGCTTACCGCTGCCACCACGGTCGCGATCCTTCCCCTCTCCTCCCGAATGCACCCGGCAGTGAAGGACACGCATGGATCTTCTTTCTGGCCCTGACGGCGGCTTCTACGGCTGGCCGCCAACCGGGAACTCGCCCCGCCGGCCGTGGGTGGCGTGGTTGCTGGACCGCTTCGAGCCGGCTGGGGACGCGAGCACCGACGGCTTTCCCGACCTGACCTGATCGATCTTTTCAGTGCTGTTGGCCTGGTCGGTGCGGGTGTCTTCACACAAGTGGTGCTGTCGCAGCCGGCTCAGCCGGCGGTGGCCTTGGCGTAGTGGAACACCTCAGGTGGTAGCGCATGGTCCAGTTGCCAGACGAAGCGGATGGGCCGCTCGCCTTCATGGCTCACGTACCGCATCGGACCCGCGTACGTGTAGGGCGGAGCGCCGAGCCCTTCGTCGCGCCTGGACTGCCTGATGAGCAGATGGACGGTGGACTCGCCCGTCAGGTAGCGGCGGGCGGTGGCGGTCGAGGTGCGCAGGGTGCTCTGCGACTCCCACTGGAACAGGTTCTCGCTGATCGCGCGGTCGTGGTAGAGCGTGGTGGGGGAGTAGTGGTCCTCTGATTTGTCGATGGTGACGAAGAAGAGGTCCGCTCGGTGTTCCTGCACGTACTTGACGCCTTCCCGCATGTGTGCGGGCCGGTCGATGCCGAAGGCGGCCAGTACCTCGTTCTTGCTGTAGCGGGCGTGCACGTGCAGGGGCACGACGGGGTCCAGCGGCGGGGCCACGTGGCGCAGTCCCGAGCGGAGCACGTTCGCCAGCTCTCCCAGCTCCGCCGCGCGGGCGCCGGCGAGGCGGGCGAGCCGGGCCTCCATCCCGGAGCCGGGCTCGGTGCCGCCCCACAACATGGCGTCCAGCATGGCCAGCAGGCGTAGCTCGCGCGGGGAGCGGGGCGCCCGCCCGGAGAGCACGTCGGTCACGAAGGTGAGCCGCTCGACGTCGTCGATGTGCAGCATCCGGCCGAAGGCCCGGCCGAGCCCTTCGTCGGCCGGCGTGGCGGCGTCGAGGCCGGCGGTGTGGCGGAGTGAGGCCCAGCCCTGGCGGCTGCGACGGTAGAGGTCCTCGACGTCCAGGCCGGTTTCCCGAAGGAAGGTGGACAGGTCGACGTCGCCGAGGTCGCGCAGCTCACGTGCCAGGTCCCGCCAGTTCAGGCTGAGCGCTTGGCGGACGTTGTCGAGGACGAGCCGGCGTACGTCGCGGTCCAGGTAGATGACACAGCCGGCGGGCAGTGTCGGGAAGCCCTGCTCGATCTCCCGCGCGATGCCGGTACGGCCGGCGCCGGTGAGCGCCCGGTAGCGGCGGTCGAAGCGGAACTGCTTGTGCTGGTGGCCGACGAAGTCGAGCACGGTCAGGCACGGCTTGTCGTCGGCCAGCCGCAACCCGCGCCCGAGCTGCTGCAGGAAGACGGTGGCGCTGTCGGTGGGCCGCAGGAACAGCACGGTGTCGATCTCCGGGACGTCGACGCCCTCGTTGAAGAGGTCGACGGTGAACACGGCGTTGATCTTTCGGTCTCGCAGGTGGCGTAGTGCCTGGTCGCGCTCGTCACGCGGGCTGTGCGCGGTGACGGCGACGGAGGGGAGCCCGGCCCGGGTGAAGCGGTCGGCCATGAAGCGGGCGTGGTCGATGCTCACGCAGAAGCCGAGGGCCCGCAGCCGTCCGACGTCGCCGATCTTGCGTTGCAGGGTCTCCAGGACCACGGCGGCGCGGCGGTCGTTGCCGGTGTAGACGTTCGAGAGCTGGCCGATGTCATAGCCCTGACCCCGGCGCCAGCCGATCTGGCGCAGGTCGGTGCCGTCGTGCACGCCGAAATACTGGAACGGGGCCAGCAGCCCCCGCTCCAGCGCCTCCCACAGGCGCAACTCGGCGGCGATCCGGCCGTCGAACCAGTGCTTGATGTCCTGCCCGTCGGCGCGTTCCGGTGTCGCGGTCAGGCCGAGGAGCACCTTGGGCCGCACTCCGGTGAGCAGGCTCCGGTAGGTGGCGGCCTCGGCGTGGTGGAACTCGTCCACGATCACCATGTCGAACCGGTCCGGCTCCGGCAGCGGGTTGGCCTGCAAGGTCTGGATCGAGGCGAACACGTGCCGCCACTGCTCGGGCCGGGCACCGTCCACGTACAGCTCGCCGAACGTCTCGTCCCGCATCACCTGCCGGAACGTCAGCAGGCTCTGCCGCAAAATCTCCTTGCGGTGGGCGACGAACAGCACCGACTCCGCCTGCCCGGCCGCTCGCAGCCGCCGGTAGTCGAGCGCGGCGACGACGGTCTTGCCGGTGCCGGTGGCCATCACGACCAGGTTGTGCCACCGATGGTGGATCTGCCGTTCGGCGGCGAGCTCGTCGAGGATCTCGCGCTGGTAGGAGTACGGGCGGACGTCCACGTGGGCGAAGTCGAGCACGACCGGCCGGCCGCCGGTCCGCTCGGCGGACAGGGCGCGGTCGAGCCGCTCGGCGTCATGCGCCGGGTCGTAGGGTTCGAACGACGGATCGCCCCAGTAGTCGTCGAACGTGGCGGAGAACGTGTCGATCAGGTGCGGCTGCTCCGCCTGGGCGAGCCGGACGTTCCACTCCAGGCCGTGGCTGAGAGCGGTGCGCGACAGGTTGGACGAGCCCACGTAGGCGGTGGACAGCCCGTTGTCCCGGCGGAACAGCCACGCCTTCGCGTGGAGCCTGGTCATCCGGGTGTCGTAGGAGACGCGGATCTCGGCGCCCATGGCCGCCAGCCGGTCCAAAGCGAGGCGGTCGGTGGCACCGATGTAGGTGGTGGTCACCACTCTCAGCCGGCCGCCGCGCTGTATGAACTCCTCGATCGCCTCCGCCAGCACCCGCACGCCGTTCCACTTCACGAACGCGCACAGCAGGTCGACGTGGCCGGCGGAGGCCAGCTCGCGCTTGAGCTCATGGCCGATCTCCGGCTGTCCGCGGCCGTTGACCAGCAACGCGCTTCCGGTGAGGGGGATCACCGGCCGCGCGGGGAAGTGCACGCGCCCGCCCGCGTCCCGGCCCCTGGCGATGCCCAGCAACTCATCTGCGGCCTCAACGAGTTCCCCGGGCGCGGCGGCCTCGGGCACCAGCTCACCGAGCAGGTCGGCGACCCGGTTGACGATTTCCACCTGCCGGGCCAGCCGTACCGTGTCGTTCTCACCCCGCACAGAGCGCAGCGCCCGGCGAGTGAGCGCGGCCAGGTGCCGGGCCAGTGTCTCGTGGGAGTCGGCGAGATCCAACGATCGCCGGTCGATCAGGTCGCGATCGGACACCGCACGCAGCAGGGCGTCCACCTCGCGAGTGATCAGATGCTGGTAGACACCCGGCTGAAGATCGCTCACCTCGGCGACTATAGGGCGCGGCCGGCCACCGCGAAATACCTCATGCCGAGGTCGAAAGATCGCCCTGCTTCGGCAGAGACTTTCTGGTGGGTGGTGGTGCTACCGGACCTCGTGGCAGCTGCCCGGACCGGACCTGCTCCGGCGAGCCGCGACGAGCGTACGAAGAGCAAGATTAACGCTTCGTCACGGCTTCACCTCCCGTTATTCTGGGAGCGCGAAAAAGGGCTCATTGCATAGGTCCTGGCGGGATGGAAACGCGGAGGAAACAGGCACCGCGTTGAATCTCTTGTGGACGCAGTGTTAAAAAAGCGTGGAGTCTGTGCATACGTCTGATGTGCCGATGTCGAGTAGCGTGGCGAGTGAAGCCGAGCGAATAGTGCTTTGGTCCGATCACGACTTGAGGCATCGGTACGGACAGGTGCTGTGGCGAATCAACCGAATTGGAGCATCACACGTGAAGCGTAAAACCACTCTCACCGTAGGCGCCGTATTGCTGAGCGCCGCTGCCCTGTTCGGTACGAGCGCCACTGCTCAGGCCAGCTCGGCCGCCACGCCATGTGGCACGTTCTGCCTGTTCCAGCATGACGAACACAACTTCTGGGGCGGGAAGTACATGCTGTTCTGGCCGGACGGCACCTGTCAGAATGTGGAAGGCCCCATGAACAACAGCGCGAGCTCGATGATCAATGACACGGGCCGCTCCGTAAGGCTGTATAACAGCGCCAATTGCGCGGGCGCGGTGGGCTACACCGCCAAGCCCAACAGCGAGGACGAAGACTTCAGCAATAACGGCTTCGACAATAAGGCGAGCTCCCTCAGGTAGTCGCACGGGTAGGGGCGGAGTGCGCATCCGGCGCCATCGTCGCCGCACTCCGCCCATGTCTGACAGGAGCTCAACGTGTCTGTTCGGCCGGCGAGCGCGGTGCTGGCACTCGTCGTCGCAGCCGGTGGCTGCTCGGCGGTCACGGCGGAATCCCCCTCTCAGCCGGGCGAGACGACAGCGTCCGCTGTGCATGTTCCGCTGCCAGGTGAAGAGGCTCAGCAACTCGTCGTCCCCTTCGACGGCCTACAATTTCTCCCCGGCCGAGATCATGACGATCGAGGCAGCGGAGGATCTCCTCATCCGTGACTGCATGCGCGGCCAGGGGATGGAGTGGAACGTCGTGCCCCTCCCGGCCGGGGAGGACATCGAACCGCAGAACCGCCGCCGTTACGGCGTCGTCGAACCGGAGATCGGCCGCCTTTTCGGCTACCACACGCCCTCCGACCGGCCATCGGTGGCGCAGTACAACGCGGCACGGGACGACCGAATGAAGCAACTGTCGCCTGCGGCGCGACGGGCGGCCTATGGTGACCCCGCCGAGGATGCGGACGGCTGCTCGCAGAGAGCCCGTGAAATCCTCTCGAAGGACACCCAGAATATCGACGCGTCCTTGTTCAACTCCCTCATCGGCCAGACGTTCGACGAATCTCGGCGCGACGGAGATGTCGGAGTGGCATTTCACGCATGGAGCGCATGCATGAGGGAGAAAGGGTTTCATTACCCGGACCCGCTCGCGGCCGTCACCGACGAGCGGTGGATGAGCGCCGGGAGTCCTTCCCGTCTGGAAATCATGGCGGCGGAGACAGACGTGTGGTGCAAAGAGAAGACCGATCTCGTCCCGATCTGGGCCGCGGCGGAGAAACGCATTCAGCAAGACGCCATTCGCGCGCACGCGGCGTACTTCCGGGCACTCGCGATCAACAAGGACCAGCAACTCGAGGCCTCCCGCCGAGTCCTTGCCCGCGCCACTCAACTCGAGGATGGCGCCGGCATCGGTGGTCAGCACGAGTGAGAGCCGCCACCGGTGCACACGTCCACTTGCCGGCCGTCGAGTCCGCCGAGCAGCGCGACGACGTCCTGCGCCGTCATGACGTGCTGGCCCACGGCGGACGAAGGTTCAGAGGCTTCTGCGCATGAGAACGCATGTCGTCTCGTGGCGGCGGATCGAGCCGTCGGGTCCTTCCTCGTCCCAGGCATCCGGCTTTCGGTCGTAGGCGACGTAGCCCAGGTGTTCGTACAGAGCGCGAGCCCGGGGGTTGTCCTCCTCGACAGCGAGTTCCGCCCTGCGCAGGCCGCGGCTGCTGATCCGCTGTTCGGCGGCCTGGATCAGCAGCCTTCCCAGGCCACGGGACTGGAGCGCCGGAAGCACGGCGAGCTGCCACAAGGTTCCGGCCCTCTCACGGGCAATACGTTTCGTCTCCGACCGACGTGGTCCGAGGTGGTGGGCCCCGAGTTCTGTCGATGGTCGCCGTGACGGTCCCGAATCCGCGGCCCGTGGCGCCCGTGGGGGATGGCTGGACACCAAGATGGCCTCCGAATCGGTGTCTGACCTGAGAAAACACCGCTTAGATCATCCCAGCCACATCCCCGGATCAAGGTCCTACGGGCGCTCTCGGCTGCCTGTCAAGGTCCACAAAGCAGAAGACCTGCGGCTGAGAAGCCGCAGGTCAGGGGTCGAGGTGTCTGGTGGAGATGCGCGCCCCCGGCAGGATCCGAACCTGCGGCACCCGCTTCTGAGCCACCGCCAGATCACGTCGCCCCAGCCGGTCCTCGTCTGCCGGACCCCGGTTACGAGGGCGCCTGACGCCCGACGGCCGTCGGGCGGTAGGCGTCGTTGACGTCCACGGGGGCCGCGCCGCCCGCGGTGCCGCCGCCGGGGATGTAGATCGTGCCGCCCACCGCGACGGCGGCGGTCCCGTGCCGGGGCACCGGCATCGGCGCCAGGCGCACCCAGCGGTCGCGCGCCGTGTCGTACGCCTCGGCCTCGGCGAAGACCGTGTTCGGGTTCGTCCCGTCGTGCCGTCCCTCGCCGCCGAACGTGTAGATCGTGCCGCCCACGGCCGCGGCGGCGATCCCGCCCCGGGCCGTCGGCATCGGCGCCCGCTCCGACCAGCGGCGCGAGCGCAGGTCGAGCGCGTACACGGTGTCGCGCACGTTGACCTGTCCCCGGTCGCGGCCGCCGAGCACGTAGAAGGTCGCGCCGACGATGGCGCCGCCGACGTGGTCGCGCGCCTGCGGCAGGCTCGGCAGGCTCTCCCACCGGCCGGTCACGACGTCGTACGACGATACGAGGTCCACCGTGTCCTGCAGGCCTCCGGGGCCGGGCGTCAGCGTGCGCATGCCGCCCGCGAGATAGATCTTCGTCCCGCGTACGCCCATCGCGGCGCTCCCTCGCTCCATGCCGGCGGGCATCGGCGGCAACGGCGTCCACCGGTCGGTACGCGGGTCGTACACGAAGCTGTCACGCAGGGCCTGCCACGACGCGCCGCCGGACAGCCCGCCGAGCACGTAGATCCGGCCACCGACCGTCGCCACGTTGGGGTGGTTCATCACGACGGGCAGCGGGGCCGCCTCCGACCAGGTGTCGCGCCGGGTGTCGTAGACCTCTGTCCGCCCGGTGGTGACGACGCCGCCGGCCGGGTCGGGGACGATGCCGCCGATGACGTAGACCCGGTGGGCGAGCGCGGTGACGCTGTGCTCTTGGCGGGGCCCGCCGCCGATCGCCGCCCGCGGCTGCCACCCCTTCCCGTAGGTCGGTTCGGCCGCCGCAGGCGTCGCGCCGGGTGTCGTGGGCGTCGGGTGGCTGGGGTGCGCGTGCGCAGGCAGGCTGGGGCCCGCCGCCAGGACCGCGCCGATGAGTAGGGCGATACCGCGTCTCATGATTCTCCTTGCCTTCATTGGTACGGGTCCCGTCCAGCGGGGGTACCGTCCACGCTTGCCTCATGCCCGCCCGCCGGCCAGGGCTGAGTTCACCCAGGGGTTGTCATCCCCTGGCTACGACGGGCCGGCCGGGGTCACGATGGAGAGGTGAACCTCCGCGAACTCGCCGCGTTCCTGAAGACTCGCCGCGCCCTCGTCCGGCCGGCCGACGTCGGCCTGCCCGCCGGCCCACGGCGCCGGGTACCCGGGCTGCGCCGGGAGGAGGTCGCGCAGCTCGCGGGCTTGTCGGCGGACTACTACACCGAGCTGGAGCGCGGGCGCGGCGCCCAGCCGTCGGCCCAGACGCTGGCCGCGCTCGCCCGCGCGCTGCGGCTGGAGGGCGACCAGCGCGATCACCTGTTCCATCTCGCGGGCCGGCGCGTCCCGGCGGCGCACGGCCCGACCGCGCACGTCCAGCCTGCCATGCTGGCCATGCTGGACCGGCTGGCCACGACGCCCGCGATGATCATCACTGACCTGCACGAGACCCTGGTGCAGAACGACCTGGCCGCCGCGCTGATCGGCCGGCACCCGATGAGGCGCGGCCCGGAGGCCAGCTACGTCTACCGCTGGTTCACCGACCCCGCCGCCCGCGCGCTCTACCCGCCGGACGAGCACTCGCACCATTCCCGGGTCTTCGTGTCCGACCTGCGGGCGGTCGCTGCCCGGCGCGGCCGCGACGCCCACGTGGTGCGGATGGTGGCCGCGCTGCGGCGGCGCAGCGCCGAGTTCGCCGCCCTGTGGGACGCCCATGACGTGGCGCTGCGCCGGGCGGACCACAAGCGCCTGGTCCACCCGGCTCTGGGGATCATCGAGGTGGACTGCCACAGCCTGTTCAGCGAGGACGGCCGCCAGCGCCTGTTGTGGTTCACCGCGCCGCCCGGCAGCCAGGGTGCGGCCCAGCTGGAGTTGCTGTCCGTCATAGGCACCCAGGACATGAGCCTCGACGCCTCGCACGTGAGCCTCGACGCGACGGAAGCGAGCCTCAGCGGTCCGGATGTGGGCGCGGACGCGCCGACCGGATAATCGGCGGCCGCGTCGCCGGCGGACAAATATCCACTACGCCGAGGCCTTGGCCGAGGTGCGGCGCAGGAATCCAGTTTCCGAGCCCGAAGCTCGGAGTTCCCACGGGACGATCTTGTCGAGTGGGTTGGTCAATCCCGCTCGCTGCTGTTGACCACGTCACGGGAATGCTGCCCGGGACTGTACGAGGGCGTCGTCTGGGCACGGCACCACCCGAAAGTCGTCCTTCCTTACTCCTTCGATGACCAGGGCAGACCGTCCTGAAAACACCCCTTTTTTGAGATCGTCGATCTTCGGCACGGCTGAAAATGGCAGATGGAACTCGGCGCTTTCGCCAATTACAGGACCGAGTTGGACATACCTAACCGCTTTGCCCACAGTGTTTCCCGCTTGGGAAAGTATCCGGTCGGCTGCATAGTGGAGCCCGTCCTGATGTGGTATGACTCGATCGTCGTGGCGCTGCGGTGGGTCACGAAGCATGATCGGTGGCCTGAGGGCGGTAGGAATGACCGCTGAGTGGAAAGGTCAGAGCCATGCAATCCTCCGGCAACGGCGAATACGCTGTTCCTCATTCGGTTGGCCGCGACAGGCGGTCCGGGGGCGTGCAAGGGCTTTTCCCAGCGGCATTCCTGCAGCAATCGTGGATTTGGGTCAGGCAGAACAGACGCGGCCCCGAATCTGCCGATCAGTTACTTCGTCCTGCCAGGAGCGGAGGGGTTCGATGGCTGGTTCTGTGCGTCGATACGCTGACAACGTCATCACCGGCACGGGCCTTGAGGGCGACCCGCAGGCCGTCGAGCTAAGAGCTGCAGCCGACGCGCTCGACGCGGCTCTGTCCGCGCCCGCCGTGCTGGACGGGGCGGTGGCCAGATGGCGCGCCGCCATAGGGGCAACGCGAGACCGGCTCATGGCTTACCTGCTTACCGGGGTTCCGGCACCGCTGCCGGCGTCGCGCGATTGGGCGGCGCCCGACGGCGTCCACTTCGCCGCGGGGCTCGGCCCTTTTGCTCTCCACCTCACCTGCCCTCACCTGACACTTCCTGATCCACGGGATCCGGCCGCCGCCGCCATCGTGGTTGGGCCGTTGCCGCCAAAGAGCATCGGCGTCCGTCTCGACCTCGGTGGAGGCGGCGGTAGCGGCGTCCTCGAGATGTTCCCGGATGGAGCCCGCGGGGTGCTGGGCCTGGACCTCGGGATCGTGGAGGCGGCCGCGCTCATGAGCCTGCGCCGTGCCGGTGCCGGCCCGTCAGTCGCAGCCGTCCTGTCGGCCGGATTCACACCGGGCCTCCAGCTCGGTTTCGGGTTCCAGCTGTCCCGCGTCGGCGGCGTCGTCGGCGCCGATCGCAGTGTGGACCCCCAGAAGTTGGCCGGTCGCCTCCGCGACGGCAGCGCGGGGCAGGTTCTCTTCCCGCTCGACCTCGGTGACAGTGCCCGCAGAGCGCTCGTTGCACTGGAGGAGATCCTCCCGGCTCGAAGCGGCGCGTCCGTCGTTGGTCCGACTCTGCGGTTGTCCTGGTTGGAGATCGCCGGCCAGGGGTTCTGCTCACTCGACGTAGCCGTGCTGATGGAACTGCCCGGCCCGCAGCGCGTGGTGGTGGTCGGGATCGCCCGGGCCGGCATCAAGCCTGTGCTGCGGCTGCGGGTGGATGTGGCAGGGGCGATCGACCTGGCCCAGAGCACTGTGGCCGTTGATGCGAGTTTGATCGACAGCGGACTGCTGGGTGTCTTCAGTGTTTACGGCGACGTCGCTTTCCGGCAATGCTGGGGGCCACGTGCGCACACTGTGCTGACCGCCGGCGGCTTCTATCCCGGCTACCGGCCCGAACCCGCCACGATCCCTGCGCTCAACCGTCTCGGCTATCACCTCGACGTCCCCGTCCCCGGCATTTCGCTGCGGGCCGAGGGATATCTCGCGATCACCTCCAACAGCGTCCAGCTCGGCGGCCGTCTCGAGGTGGGCATCAGGGCGGCGGGCTGCGGTGCGCACGGGTTCTTGTCGGTCGATTCCATCGTTCAATTCACTCCGTTTCACGTACACGCCGAAGTCAGCGCAGGTTTCGAGGTCAAGGTCTTCGGCGTGACCTTCTGCGGTGTACGCCTGGACGGCACTCTCGATGGGCCGGGGCCGCTGACCCTGCGTGGTCGACTGACCGTCGAGACCTTCCTGGAGGACTTCGACTTCGATGCGACGTTCACCTTCGGCAGCAGCTCGGGCGGCCCCGTGCAGGCCGGGCCGCAACGTGCCGCGGAGGTCCTGAAGGAGGAGGTGCGCCCGCAGGCGTTGCGGGCGGTCGGCGGGCACGACCCTGACGTGGTCCCGGCACAGCTGCCGGTGCCTGCCGGGTTGGCGCTGATCAGCCCGCGTGGAGGGGTGTGCTGGGAGCAGCACAGGGTGCCGCTGACTGTTCCGATCGATCGCCTTGACGGTGCGCCTCTTGGCGGCGTTCAGACCGTCACCGTCACGGCCCCGCATTTGACCGCCATCACACAGGATCTGTTCGCGCCCGGCTCGTTCATCATGCTGACCCAGGCGGAGGCACTGAACCGGCCGGCATTCGAGTCGCTGCCCGCCGGGATCGTCTGCTCCGGCGGCGAGGATCTCACCGGCCCCGTCACAGCACAGCCGGGCGGACACACCGTGCTCCGCAAGGTACGCGGGGAGGGGCTGCTGCCGCTCGCCACCATCGACATCCTGACGTTGCCGGGGATCGTGCAGAGCATGCTCACCGGTCGTGACGATTCCCCGGCAGCCACGAACGTGGACCCGCTCGTGAGTCTTGTGGACGAACCGTGGGTGGCCACCCATGACGGAGCCGTCCACGGCAGCGCGACCGCCGCCCACCAGATGTCGAGAATCAGCGGCGGTTTCGCCGTCGCGGAAGCCGATCTGGCCGTTCCCGTCGCGCTGGAGGACCTGTGATGCCTGACTTCCTGTCCTGGCAGCGTCCGGCGATGTTCGCGCTGGCCGCCGAACCCGGCCCGGCCTCGGCGCCGCGTTTGACCGCGACCCTCCCCCTGACCTTCCACGATGAGCTGGGCGACGTCCGGGCCGCGGCCGGCTTTCTCCTGGCAGGCCCGGGTGACGTCGCCCTCCTGTCTGCGGGACAGATCATCGGGCGACGCCCGCATCCCGGCTGCGCCGACGCGGATTCCACGATGATGCCGCACATCGAACTCGCCGCCGCCGATATGCCGTGGCGCTACTCCCGCGTCGCGCACGCCCCCGGGATCGCGACGGTGCGGCCATGGCTGGTGCTGGTGGTGGGCAGTTCCCAAGAGGTGCACCGGCTGCCGGACGGGCGGGTGCGGCTGACTGGCGCTGAGCTGTTCGGACAGCATCCACTGAAGAGGTCGTATCGGTGGGCGCACGTTCACCGGACACCTGGCCGGACATTCTCCAGGGTCCTCAGCCCGCGGATGCTGGAGCCCGGGCGCGAGTACACCGCCGCGCTCGTCCCCGCCTGGCGGATACTGCCCGATCAGACGCTGGCCGACTCCTGGGACACCGGCACGGCCTCGGTGACGCTGCCCAGCTTCGACAGTTGGAGCTTTCGCACCACCGCGGACGCGGGTGACTTCGCCACGGTGGCCGGCCGGCTCGAACCACTCAGCCAGGACGAGAGCGCTCTGCTGGAGCAGAACCAGTTCGGCCGTGCCCAGGTGACGGTCGGCCCTCTGGCCACGCCGCCGCCGGGAACGACGCTGCCGGAGACGAGATTGTCGGCAGGT
The DNA here is from genome assembly GCF_004348685.1 of Nonomuraea deserti. Lineage (GTDB taxonomy): Bacteria > Actinomycetota > Actinomycetes > Streptosporangiales > Streptosporangiaceae > Nonomuraea > Nonomuraea deserti. The sequence goes on from NZ_SMKO01000079.1 coordinate 22,655, forward strand.
GCGGCGCTCGTTGCGGTCACGGCTCCGGAGATCGACCCGCTGCCCCCAGACGTGGCTGCCGCCGTTGAGGAGCGCACTCTGCATCAGGTCAGGAACGGGCGTTGGGTCCTGACGCTGCCCCGCTATGACGTGCCCTGGCACCCTGGCCCGGTTGACGCGGAACCGTGGACCTGGCCGCCACCGGGCGACGACGTCGTTTCCGACGGCTGGCGGCGACAGTTGCGTGTCGACCCTCGCCATCGGGGCGCGGCCGGTCTCGGGGCCTGGATCGCGATCGCCTGGCAGGACCGTATCACTGACGCTGCCGTGCGACAGGCTGGGGCGGTGGCCGCCGCAGCCCAGCGGATCCGGCATCTCGTCTTCGGTCTGCGGGCCGCGGGCAGCCTGTGGCGTCGGCGGCTACCTGACGCCCCCCTCGCCAAGCTCGCCGTCCTTTCCCCCTTGCTCGCCAGGATGCCGGTGGCCGGCGGCGGCAGTGCGCTGGAGGCCATCACCGGCCGGACTCCCGCGTTGGTGCCCGCCTTGTTCTCCAGCGCCGCCAAGCGGATGCTGCGCAGGCGCGGACCGCTGCACCGTGCTGCCCAGCCCGGAGCAACCGCCCTTGCCGAGCTGATCGAAGCGGCCAACGGCTGTCCCGAGGGACAGCGCCTGCCGGAGGCCGAGCAGCAGATCGCCGATGCGGTCGCCGCTCCTGACCAGGAGCTCATCAGCCGGTTGAGATCCCGGGCCGCCCACATACTCACCGAGTTCTATGACAACGCGGACATGGCCGGCGCGCTGGCTGAGTCGCTCCCGGCCGAGGAGCTGCTCGACCTGGCCAGACAGCCGCGGCCAGAGGAGAACTGCCGACCGCTGTCCGATCTCGACGCGGTGGCCGACTCGATCGCCGCGGGCGTCGATCCGACCACCCCCCAGCCGGCCGCCGTACGACGGGTGCTCGGCACGCTGCGCGGGCTGCGCGAGCCCCTGCTCGCCGAACCCGACATCGCACCGGAACTCGATATCCCGCTGTGGCGATTCCTGGCCGACAACGCCCCCGACTGGCTGCTGCCCGGCTCGGACGGCATCCCACCGGACCGGGTGCTGGCCGTGCAGAGCAACCCCGCCTTCGTCGAGGCGGTACTGCTCGGTGCGAACGCGCAGACCCTCGGCGAGCTGCGGTGGCGGAACGTCCCGATCACGTCCAGGTGGACGCCGTTACGCCGGTTCTGGCAGCGCATCGACGTCGCTCAGGGCTCCGCGGCCACCGACATCGGCCCGGTCGTAGCGCTCGGCTCCGGTCAACCGCTCTGGCCGTACGGCAGCGAGTTGGGTGACCCTACGCATCAGGCCGATCCAGGCCGCGGTGCGGAACTCGTCATCGTGCTGCACACCGAGCTGTTCCGGCGCTACCCGGCCACCGCCGCCTATCTGGCCCCGAACGCCGGGGGCAGGACCGACTGGAGCCAGGTGCCCGACGTCGACAGCGGCGGGACGCACCGCGAATACCCCACCTTCAGCGGACGGCTCACACCCGACCTCGTCTTCTTCGGCTATGACGTCCCTCCCGCAGCCGGCGAGGACCACTGGCTGGTGCTGGAGGAACCGCCGCCCGGATACCGGTTCCGGCGCCCCGACGACGACGACTCACCAGACGGCGCCACGTACGCCCAGTCGACCTTCGCCTCGCCGACCCGCGTCTTCCTGGGGAATCTGCTATGACAGCCCGCCGCGACCTCATCCAGACAGCGCGAACCGCCCGCCAGGCAGGGCTGCGGCGGACGACGGAGATCGCCGCCGAGCTCGCCGCGATACCGGGCTGGCTCCTGGTCGGCGACCCATCCCGGCTGACAGACCCCGAACACCGAGCGATGGCCGAGCATGCGACCGCGCTGTCGGCCGACCTCGACGCCGCCCACCGAGGGGTCCTGGCGCTCGATGCGGAACTCGACGCCCTGGACAGCCCGCTGCCCGAGAACATTTACCTCTTCCTGGAGTGGTCGAACTGGCTCGCCACCGTGCCGGACTCCGGGACACTGCTGGCCCAGTTGCATCCCGACCCTCGGCGGCTCTTCCTGGGCGCGGAGCCGCGAATGACGGCCGCGACCGCGCAGCGCATCGTGGAGACCGTCGCGGCCAACGGAGGCCAGGTCGGTGGCGGTTCGGCGTTCGTCGACGCCGCCAGGCTCTCCGACGACGACGTCTTCGATCTCGACCACACCGCGCGGATCCGGCTCGACCCCGTGGACGCCGACCAGTCCATCGGAGTGCTCCTGCCGGTTCGGCTGGAAACGCGGTTCAGCCCGCGCGACAACGAGGACGACCCGTGGAAGCTGCGCGTACGGGTGCATCCCGATCCCATTGCGCTCGCCGCCCCGCCACCGACCACCACCGCGGCGGAGGCGGAACTGGTCGCTGAATGCTGGAGCCGATGTGACGGCGACCTGAGCACCGAATCGGGAGAAGCCGCCTTCCGCGCACTGGCCGGAGCGGTCGGGGGCGGCCGGGCCGCCTACCTGCTGCGGACCGTGCCGGTGGTGCCGGATGGCACCACCTTCGTCCCCTGGGGCGCGCACCGCGAGCAGGGCATCCCCGCCGTCGCCTACCACGCCGCACTCCCGGAGGTGCTGCAGCTCTGGGGCAGGACGGACGGTACGTTGCGGCTCCTCGGGGAACTACGCCCCGATCACGCCCGCATCGCCCAGCAGGCCGACTTCGACTCCGCCCTGCGCAGCCTTGAGCACGACAGAATGCCCGAGCTGTGGTGGAACTCCTATCGGGCCGCCCACGAGGTCGGCTTGGCCATCGAGGTGGTCCTGCCCGATGGGCCACACCTGGAGGCGCTTCTCGTCACAGGGCTCGGCCACGACGATCCCCAAGGCGCCTTCGCGGCGCGGGCCGGCCGAGGAGCGCTCGGGGTCGTCGAACCGATGAGCCCGACCAACACCGTGGGCGGAACGCCCGCCGCGGACCTCGGCCGGGACACGGCGACGTGGCTCGCGACCGCGCGCGCGACCGGCAGCGGCACGGCGAACGGGCTCGCCTTCTGGCTCACCGGCCGGCCGCTGCTCGACGGGGTCCCCTCCGCCGACATCTCCCTGCTCACGGCGGTGTCACCGTTGGTGACCGCGCTCTGGCCGGTGCTCTGGCAACGCTGGCTCAAGGACGTGGTGGGCGTACCGCACGAGGTGGTCGCGATGGGCGACTGGGCCGGCCGGCTTCTCACCCCACTCGGTCCCTTCCCCGCCGTGCGCGTGGGTGACCTGCCTTACGGTGTTCTGCCGACGACGGACCTATCCGCGTGGAGGGCTGCAACGGGGGACCCGCCGTGGGAAGCCCCGCTCGTCACCGTGCTCAAGGCCGCGCTGCCGAGCTGGGCCCAGGGTGCAGCCGAAGGAGGCACTGCGGCGGGCGCCGACGCCGCACGACTGCTGAACATCCTGGGCCGAGTCCCCACCAGCCGCGCCTCCGGCTCACGGATGTTGCTGCCACTCGAGGTCCACGCCCTGCTCCGCGATCTGGCCACGGGCGAACACCCGCAGGCCGTTCTGGACCTCTGGCGGCAGAACGCGACGGACGTGCTGAATCTCTCCGCCGCTCTCGGTGCTCCTGATCCGCTCCGCCGCTACCAGGCGTACGGCTACGTGCAAGCAGCACCCACGGCCACGGGCCACGTGCGCGAGATCTTGCACGGCTACCTGGGCATGCACTGGGAGGAACTGGCGTTCACCGAGCAAGAGAGCGAACACCCGCTGCTCGTCCGGCTGGTGCGCCAGTCACTGCTGCTCACCCAGGCCGAGGTCGCCCGCCTCGACCCCGATCGCTGGCCGCACTGGACCTCACCGTACGTGCTCCCTGTCAACGAGGCCGAGCAACTGGCTCACGACGCCGGCAGAGGCGGCTACGTCACTGACCTACCCGACTACGCTCTTGACCTGCTCGGCGAGCAATACCCGCCCGACCCCCGGGTGGCGGCGATCACCCGCCAGTTCCTCGACGTCAGACAGGCCGTGGAACTGCTGGCCGAACTCGGGGACGAATGGGTCGAGGGCGGGCGGCTGGCTCCGACCGTGGCCACCGTTCTGGACTCCGCGAGCCACCGGATCGACCCGTGGGCCACCGCACCGGCCAGCCGGCGGTTGCGCCGGCTGGCCGCCCGGGGCGTGCCGCGTCGCCTCGGCGCCTATGGCTGGGTGGACGACCTGAGCCCCGCCGACGATCCCACTCCGCCCACCCGAGCCGGGCTGCTGCACACGCCCGGACACAGCCAGGCTCTGGCCGCCGCCGTGCTGCGCGACCACGCGGTGCACGACGACGACGCGCGCTGGCAGATCACCGCCCGCTCCGATCAGGTGCGCCTGGCCGCCCGGCTCGGCGCGGATGTCCGGCTGGGCGTGCATCCCAGCGAGGCGGTCGGTCGCGAGATCGAACGCCGTGCTGGAGACCCGGCCCTGGTACTCGATCTGCGCCGGCGCTTTCCCGCGCGTCCGGAACAGGCCGGGCGCCGGGTCTGCGACGGGCTCAGAGTGCTCGATGCGGCCTCGGGAGACCTGCCCGCCGGACTGGGCCCGCTGGACGACCTGCGTGGCGTGCTGGACACGTACGGGGATCTGCTGGTCGCCGATGCCGTGCACGATGTGGTGTCCGGACGCGCAGCGCAGGCACAGGAGTCGATGGAGGCCGCGGCGGGGCTCGGTGCCCCGCCGGAGCTGCGGCTGCTGCGTACCCAGCGTCGAGGGGCGTCGGTGCGCACCACGGTGCTCATCGCGCTGCCGTTCCCGGGCGCGACCGATCCCCAATCTCCCATGGAGATCGCCGACCCGGCGCTGGCGGCTCTGCTTCGCGACGAGGCCGGTTCCGCCACGGAGTGGACCTGGACGCGTGACGGCACATCGGTCACACTCGCGGACCTCGCCCTCGACGTTCCCGACACCGTTCTCATCCCCCGGGACCGGCTGCACGAACTCGTCGCGAACGTACTCGGCGGGCCCGCCACAGGCGGCACGGCACCCGACCGGCACGCGGTCGCCGACCGGCTCTGCTCGCTGCTCGAAGCCCAGCACGGCCTGCCCGGCCTGCTCGGAGCCACGGGCGAGGACGAGCTACGCACCCGGCTCGGCACGCTCAGGACAGCTGCCGCCGACGTGCTGACCGCGCTCGTAGCCGACCCACCCCAGACAGGAACCGCGGCGCGCTGGGGACTGCCGGCCGACCCGGAGCAGGCCGGACAGCTCCTGACCCTGCGGCTGGAGCAGGCCGGCGATCCGGCCGACGACGCCACAGCGGACGCGGCCGCGCTCAGCGAGCGGATTCGAGTCCTTCTCGCCCCGGTCACCGGACTGCCGCTCATCTGCAAGGGCACGCTGCCGGCGACGGTCATCACTCCCGCGCTCGACCGCGACTGGCTCGAGGTGGTGGCCGCCGTACGGCCGGCCCTGGCCCGGCTGGAGGCCCACCAACTGCTGCATCCGTGGCCGGGAGCAGTCGACGACCCCGCCCGGCTGTGGACGAAGCCGGAGCAGGGTGAGCATCGTCTGGTCATTTACGGTCCCGGGTTGCAGTCCGACGATCCGGTGGCCATCGCCCTGCTCGACGACTGGGCCGAGACGGTGCCGAGCGATCAGCACACGACGTTCGCCGCCTTCGGGTTCGACGCGCCGCGGGCCCGCGCACCACAGGCGGTGCTGCTCGCCGTCCCCTCGGACGAGCAGGTGCCGCTCGCCCCGGACGCCCTACCCGGCATCGTCCTCGCCACCCGCGAGCTCGCTCGAGCCAGGATGGCTCACCCGGACCAGCTCGACGCCTGGTCGATGGCCGTACCCACGTCAATGATCCTGGCCGCCGGCCCCGCCGGCGCCGACCTTGTGGAGCCATGATGACCTGGGAATATTACCGCCGCATCGAACCCATGCCGCCTTACACCGATCTCCAGCGTGGTTTCTCCGCCGAGCTCGCCGACCCCCTCTGGATGCTTGGCCGGCAGTGGCAGGTGGGCGAGCACGCCGGCGAGGACGCTTCGGCCCCCGTGCTGGTCGAGGCGCCGGTGGCGCACACGCCGCTGGAGCCGGTGGCCGGGCTGGATCCCACCGTCGTTCCCGCCGAGGCGTTGCTGGAGGGGGCTGCCGAGGATTGGTGGACCATCGGGCGGCGCATCCGGATCGGCCGCGCCTTCGCCGACACCTTGTCACCGCAGCAACGGGCTGAGGCCGCCTTCACCACGCTGCCCGAGCCGTACGGCGACGCTTTCGCCGACGAAGTGGACGGGCTCAAGCTGGCACGCGTCGGTCTTGTGGACAGAACGCATCCCGCGCTGACAGGGCTGGATGACCGGCCGGACTTCTGGCAGCCGACGACACTCACCTACGAGTGCCAGGTGCCAGTTGGCGGAACGACACTCCACGTCCGGGCGCACGATGGCGGAGACGTCGACTGGTACACCGCGGACGCCGAAGCGCCCCTGCCGGCTCCCGCGTTCCAGACTCGCCAGGTGGTGCCGCAGCGGCTGCAGTATCCAGGCGCGCCCGGTCCCCGGTGGTGGCAGATCGAGGACGGCACGGTCGACATCGGCGGCTTCCCGCCGGACCGCGCCCACTTGGCGACCGCACTGCTCCTGGAACTGGTCTGCGACCACGCCAACGACTGGTTCACCTTCCCTGTCCCCGCCCCGCGCATCGAGCCCGGGGATGAAGGGCGTCCCACGTCCGGCGTCGTGGTCGGGCTCGGTGACGTACGGGTGAAGGACACCTTCGACGACTGGTGGGATCTGAACATTCCGCCGGGCGACTCCGATCCACCTGCCCAGGCGGACGAGGCCCCGGGTCCATGGTCACTGTTCCGGACGTCCGGACTCGACCGCTCGTCGCTGGTCGTGTGGCCGACGGCGGCAACGCCACTGACCGGACCGGCGCTCGACGACGTCCTGCTCGGGGTGGATGAAGACGCCAATCTGCTGTGGGCGGTGGAACTACGCGCGGACGGCATCGATCGTGCGTTGTCCGCCGACAGCGCAGCGGCCCTGGAGGAGACCCGCCGTACCGGCACGCGCAGGTTCACCTGGCTTGCCTCTACCACCCTGCCGGAGCACTGGCATCCTTACCGGATCGAGCATGGCTCATCCAGGATGTTCGTACAGGGGCTGGTGGCAGGCCGGGCCGCTGCCCAGTCCGAGTTGCTCGGGGCGGGCAACGGCCACGTCCTGGCGGCCTCCGCCGTGCCGAACCAGGGCATGCGGCTGGAGCGTCGGTACGCGCTGGCGCGTGCCACGGATGGCAAGCCAGTGTTGTGGCGCCAGCGACGACGGCTTCCGCTGCTGGCCGGCCCCGTATCCCATCTACGGTTCGATCTGCTACGAGAGAGCTCGCCGTGATGGCACTGGTCCTGAGGGCCGGACGCGGTGGCCCATCGCAAGCCGGTCCACAGCGTCATGCTGCGATGTGTCGTCGCGCATCGAAGGTGCTACATCCCTTAATCACCCCACATCCAGGAGGGAGACGAGAATGGGAATCACAGTCGGAGATCTCGGCGACGGAGTGACGGCCTCGCAGGGATTCATCCAGATCCTCAATGAACTGTCGGGGAGCTTCGAGAGTCGATCCGCGATTCTCCAGATCGATAACCACACGAAAATGACTCTGGCCTTCTGGGCGCAGAAAGACGTGCACGGCGGATGTCACGAGCTTCCGCCTGACAAGATCCCTCCTGGTCATTCTGGGGTGTTCAGCGCCCAGAGCATCGGCCTCGCAACAGGTGTCCAGGGCACCGTGAGCTACCTGGGCTCCGGATTCAGCTTCACCGCCGGATGGGACGTTCCCTTCCTCGGATCCAACAGTGCCGGGGCCCGCATCGACGGGGAAATGGGAGCGCGATACTCAAAGTTCTCCATCAACGGCGTAGGCAATCAGCGGGTCCATATGAGATACGACCTGAAGGCCGATGTACTGGACTACGCGGAGATCGACGCGAAGTACCACGCGCTGGCCGCGGAAACGCTGTCGCTCGGCGGCCCGACCAGCCCGGAGATGTTCAATACGGATAACGTCGGAAAACGCCGGGAGTACGAGTACGGAGTTATTTATTGGAGTCCCAGCACCACCGCCCATGAGGTGCACGGTGCCATCCTGCACAAGTGGACAGAACTGGGGCGGGAGAAGTACGGCTATCCGGTCAGTGACGAGCTGCCCGCCCCCGACGGGGGCGCCGTCAGCCACTTCCAAAGAATGATCGACCGTCAGATATTCCGAGGGTCGATCTACTGGTCGCCGCCAACCGGCGCCCACGAGGTGCAGGGTCTCATCCGGGATGCCTGGTGGCAGCGCGGAGGACCAGGGGGACTGCTCGGCTATCCCATCGCCGACGAGGAGCCTTGGCCGGGGATGGGCAGACTGAGCCGATTCCAGAACGGGTCGATCTCCTGGAAAGCGGATGATGGAACGATCACCGTCATAGGCCCTTGATCTCGCCGTGTGTCACAAACGGCACCTGGGGCGCGCACGGGGGACGCGCAGACGGTGCTGAACGTGGTGGCCGGTACCGGCTCCTACGAGCCTGCTGATCGCGCGTGAGAGCGGTAAGGTACGAAGCCGTTCGATCTCGGCCGGATCGTGGCGGTCGCGTCCGGCAACGATGTCCGATCATCGGCTTGACCTGTGCGTGAATGCCCAGGCGTATCGCAGCATCGCCATCCATGTGCGCACGCCCGCCACGCCGGCGCTGGATGGCGGTCGCTACCGGCGGCGCTACGCGAGGGCCGCCTGCGGCGCTGGCCGATGTCCGCCCGGCTGGAGGGCCGGCAGGTGGAAGGGGCCGACGGCAGTGGTCGCGAACAGGTCGATGCGGTGCTGCTGGCCACCGGTTACTGGCCGATTCGCCCTACCTACAGGGGCCTGGGCGCCCGAGTGAAGGTGGTGGCGGCCGGCCGACGGGGGAGCCTGGGGGGATCAACCCGGTCTCGTAGGCGAGAACGACCGCCTGCACCCGATCCCTGAGGCCGAGCTTGGACAGGATGCGCGCGACATGAGTCTTCACCGTCGTCGGGCTGAGGCTCAGCCGGTCAGTGAGCTCGGCGTTGCTCAGCCCGGTGGCGAGGAGGCGCAGCACCTCCAGTTCCGCGCACCGGGCGGGCGTGCTGCTCCAGCACGAAACCGCCCTCGGGGTGGCGTAGACGGTGCGGGTGTCGGTGCGCACGGAGCCGACCTCGACCCGCACCCCCGACCGCAGCCGGTGGGTGAACATCGGCACGTCCGCCCGTGCCCCGATCCTCACCCCGCACAGTGGGGACCACCTCCTACGTCCTGGCGTCAACCTGCTGCGGTATTTGGGGCCGATTCCGCTGTACTGATGACCTACGGCTGCCTACTGAGGTGAGAACCGCAGGTCAGGGGGACGGGATCAACATTGCCTCCGCTCCGGTGGCGAAGTGTCGCACGATGATCCATGGTGGGCGAGGGTTGCAGTCATGCGGGGGTTGGCGGCGATGGTGCGTGACCTGGCGGCGCGCACGCCGGAAAGTCGCGACCGCAGCGTCGACATGTGGCGCGCGCTGGCCATCTGCCTGGTGGTATTCGGGCACTGGTTCGTCGTCGCCGTGACCTACCGGGACGGCCGGCTGTCCGGGTACAACGCGCTGGACGTCCTGAGCTGGATGGACCCGGTCACCTGGCTGTTCCAGGTGATGCCGATCTTCTTCCTGGTCGGTGGCTACGCCGGCAGCGCCTCGATGGCATCGCACCGCGCCTCCGGAGGCGACGGCATCGGCTGGGTGCTGAGGCGGACCGACCGGCTGCTCCGGCCGACGACTGCGCTGTTCGTGGTGCTGCCGCTGGTATCGGTGGCCGCGGTGGCAGCCGGGGTGAACAGCGAGTTGCTCGGCCACGCGGCGTGGCTTGCCTCCATCCCGCTGTGGTTCCTGCTGGCCTACCTCGTCCTGGTGGTGCTCACGCCGTGGCTGCACGCGCTGCACCGCCGCGCGGGGCTTGCCGCCCCGCTGGCGATGGTGGTCATCGTCGCCGTCGCCGACCTGCTGCGGAGGGGCCTGCACGTGCCGGTCGTCGGTCAGAGCACCTACCTGTTCGCCTGGATGGCGCATCGCCGGCCTCGGACGGCCGGCCGCCTGTCGGCAGCCACATCTACCAGCTCGGCTTCTGCTGGCGGGACGGGCTCCTGCGGCTGAGCCGCGGCAAGGCACTCGCGGTCGTGGCCGGCGGCCTGGTCGCCCTGATCGGACTGACCGTGGTGGGCCCGTACCCGGTCGGCATGGTGGGGTACAACACGGCTCCGCCGACCCTGGCACTGATGGCGCTCGCCGCCACGCGGACCGGACTGGTCCTGGCCCTTGCGCCCGCGGCCAACCGATGGCTTCGCCGGACCGGCCCGTGGAGTGCGGTGATCGCGGTCAACCTGACCGTGTTCCTCTGGCATATGGGAGCGGCGGCGGTCGCGGCCGCTCTGCTGTTCCCGACCGGTGTACTGCCGCAGCCCCCGCTGCACTCCACGACGTGGCTGCTGTGGCGAGTGCCGTGGACAGCGGCTTGTGCCCTCGTCCTCGTCGTCCTGGTCGCCCTCTTCGCGCGAATCGAACTGCGCCGGTCGGCGCCGCGTTCCGCCGAGCGCGGTCCGTGGCGCGATGGTGCGACTGTGCTCGGCTTGGCCGCCGTGCTGGCCGGGCTGCTCTTCGTCGCCGTTTCCGGCCCCGGCTACCACGGGCCGACCGGGCTCCCATGGGCCGGGGTGCTCTCGTACCTGTGCGGCGCTGCTGTGCTGCGCGTGGCACGAACCCGGCCTGTCCTGCCGGGCTCCGGCCGCCTATCGCCGCGGAGCACCCCGGACAGTCAAGTGTGCGCCTGGTGACCTGGGGAAACAGGCTAATGGGCTGCTTCTCGCCGCCGTACGCCCGCCTGACCGGCCTCTGTTCAAGGGAGATGGACGATGCGTGTCTATGCGATCCCCGCTCCTATAACCGTTGCCCCGGACACCCAACTCGCCGACGTGGTGTTCGCCGACGACCGGGTCAACGGCGACCTGGTCCTGTTCAAGCGCCGGTCGGACGGCGGTTGGCGTCCGGTGACGGCCGGGCGGTTCGCGGCCGACGTTCGCAGTCTGGCGGCCGGCTTCCTCGCCGCCGGGATACGGCCTGGTGACCGGGTCGCGCTGCTGGCCGCCACCAGCTACGAGTGGACGCTGGTGGACTATGCCCTGTGGACGGTGGCGGCGGTGCCGGTCCCGATCTATGAGACCTCCTCGGCCGAGCAGGTCCGCTGGGTGCTGGAGGACGCCGGTCCGGTCGCGGTGGTGGTCGGGCACGAGACGCATCGCCGCCTGGTCGAGGACGCGGCCGAGGGCCTGCCCGGGCCGCTGCGGGTGTGGCAGGTCGACGGAGGTGGGCTGGACCGTCTCCGCGAGGACGGGCGGGGCGTGGACGACGTCCGGCTGCGTGAGCGCCGCCGGGCGGTGTCGGCCGACGACCTGGCGACGATCGTCTACACCTCGGGCACCACCGGCCGCCCGAAGGGATGCATGCTGAGTCACGGCAACCTGCTGTACGAGGCGCGCGCCGCGATCGTCAGCCTGGAGCGAATCTTCGGCCGGGACGCCTCGACTCTGCTGTTCCTCCCGCTGGCGCACGTGTTCGCGCGGGTGATCCCAGTGGCCTGCGTGGAGCGGGGCGTGTGCCTGGCGCACAGCGCCGACCGGGCCAGGCTGACCGAGGACCTGGCCGCTCTGCGACCGTCGTTCCTGCTGGCGGCGCCCAGGGTGTTCGAGCGGGTCCACAACGGTGCTCAGCAGCGGGCCCACGCCCAGGGCAAGGGGAGGATCTTCGACTGGGCCGACCGTACCGCCGTAGCGTATAGCCAGGCGCTGGAAGACGGGCGGCCAGGCTGGCGCTTGCGCCTGGCACACCGCCTGTCCGACCGGCTGGTGTACCGGCGGCTGCGGGCCGCGCTCGGCGGCCGGGTCGGCTACGCCATTTCCGGCGGGGCGCCGCTGGGCGTACGGCTGGGCCACTTCTTCCGGGGAATCGGCATCACCGTGCTGGAAGGCTACGGGCTGACCGAGACCAGTGCCGCCGCGACCGTGAACCCGCCCCACGCGCAGAAGATCGGCTCGGTGGGGCCGCCCCTGGCCGGGGTCGACATCCGGATCGCCGACGACGGCGAGATCCTGATCAAGGGTCCGATCCTGTTCCAGGGCTACTGGCGCAACGAGCAGAAGACCAGGGAGACCCAGACCGCGGACGGCTGGCTGCTCACCGGCGACCTCGGCGCCCTGGACGAGGACGGGTTCCTGAGGATCTCGGGCCGCAAGAAGGAGATCATCGTGACCGCCGGCGGCAAGAACCTCGCCCCGGAGCCGCTGGAGGACCGCCTGCGCACCCATCCGCTCATCAGCCAGGCGGTGGTCGTCGGCGACCGGCGGCCGTACACCGCCGCGCTGATCACCCTGGACGCCGAGGCGCCGGCGTCATGGAAGCGGGCCGCCGGCAGGCCCGGGCGGGCCGGCCCGGCCGAGCTCCGTGACGATCCGGAGCTGCTGGCCAGGCTGCAGACAGCCGTGGACGAGGCCAACACGATGGTGAGCCGGGCAGAGTCGATCCGCAGGTTCCGGATCCTTCCGGTCGACCTGACCGAGCAGAACGGATATCCGACCCCGACCCTGAAGGTCAAGCGTGCCTTGGTCCACAAGGACTTCGCGGCCGACATCGAGGAGCTGTACCGCTGAGCGCAGGACGTGAAGACCGGCGGCCCCGAAGCGCCACGGACCGACGATCGACGCTGGACCGGCTCGTCGAGGCCACGCCGGCGTCCCGCGACCGGGTGGTCGACGCCGCCCGCGCGCTGTGCATCGTGGTCGTCACCCTCTGGCACTGGACGTTGTCGGTCACCCACCGCACCGCCGACGGCAACCTGGCCATGCCGAACCCGATCCATGCCGTGCCCGGTGGCTGGCTGGCCACCTGGGTGCTGCAGATCATGCCGGTGTTCTTCCTGGTCGGTGGGTACGCCAACCTGGTCGGCTGGCAACGGGCCCAGGCACGTGGGACGACCGCCGGCCGGTTCGTCCGAAGCCGGCTGCGCCGGCTGCTCTGGCCGACCGCCGTCTGGGCCCTGATCTGGCTCGCCGGCGAGCTGATCGCGGCTGCCCTGCCCGGTTCGCACCGATGGATGTGGGAGTGGTTCCCCGGTTATCTGACGCCGCTGTGGTTCCTGGTCGTGTACGGCCTGCTGATCGCCGCAGTGCCGATCACCGCGAGCCTGAACGCCCGCTACGGAGCCAGGGTCCTGGCAGTGCTCGTCCTGCTGATCGCCCTCGGCAGCGTGGCGCACCGCGGCGCCGGCCTGACCTGGGCGGGCTGGGCGACCGCCGCCCTGGTGTGGCTGTTCTGCCACCAGCTCGGCTACGCCTGGCGTAGCTGGGAGCTGGGGCGGCGGCCGCCGGCGCAACGGCTCGCGGTCGCCGGAACCGGGCTGGCCGGGCTGGTCGGGCTGACGGCGGTAGCGGGCTACCCCGCCTCGATGGTGGCCACCGCCGGCGTCGAATCCAACATCTTCCCGACCAACGCCGCCATCGCCTCCCTGGCCGTCTTCCAGCTCGGGCTGCTGGTCCTGATCACGCCGGCCGCCGAACGCCTACTGCGCCGCCCGGCTGCCTGGAAGCCGGTGGTGGCACTCAACGTGGGCGCGCTGACCATCTTTCTCTGGCACATGACCGCGTACCTGGTGGTGCTGTGGGCCTATGAAGGGCTGGGCGGCACCCTGCCGGCGGAGCCGACCGTCGGCTGGTGGGCCCAGCGCTGGCTCTGGCTCGTGGCCCCGTCGGTCGTGATGGCTGTGCTGGTAATGCTGTTCGTCCGGGTCGAACTGGCCGCCCGCCGACCCCGGGCAAAGGCAGGTCGCTGACCACGTTCAGGTGCGCAGTTCAGCCAGGTATGCGGCCCACGCGGCTGGCCCGGCCGTCGCCATGGTCGTCAGCACCTCGGCGGGGACGGTGGCGGCGAAGACTCGCGCTGCGGCGGCTGGCCGAACTCTTCGACATCGTGTGGGCCTGCTCCTGGTCGCACAGCCCACCGGCACTACGGCCGGTCCTCGGCCTACCCGAGACCCCGCGGCCGTTCCTGCCGGTGCAGTTCCGCAAACTCAGGTAGATCCGGGCCCACGCCGCTGGGCGCCCGTGGGTCTGGATCGACACGACAGCATCCACGCACCCGGCCGCCTGCCGGACCCACCGTACGGGCTGCTAGTCGAGGTGGACGCCCGCGTCGGCATCATGTCCGTCGATCCCGAGGCCCTGAGTGCTGGCCTGGCACAGATCAGATGTTCCGGGGGGCGAGGATGATTCGCCGCAGTTGTTCGTCGAGGCTGAGATCGTCCCCGGAATCCACCATGGAGACCAGGACGGCGAGCACGGCCTTGCGCAGCGTCAGTCTGAGGCGCTCATAGTCCTCCGCCGGACCAGACAGCGCGCGGAAGGCGACGCCTTCGACGGTCACGGAAAGGATGTCCGCGAGGTCCTCGATGGTGATGCCGGGGCGCAGTCTCAGATCGTTCACCGCCAGCATCTCCTCGTAGATGGGGATCCATTTCTGCCGGACCGCACTCCTGGCGCTGCCGGTCGTGGTCTTCAGTTCGGGGAAGCGATCTGCCATGGCCGTGGCGATGAGGGACAGACCCATCGCCGGGTTCGCCAGAATGGACGCCAGTTCCTGGCTGCTGACCTCCTGCGCCCCCCGTACCGGGTCCACGGCATTGGAGATCAGATCCGCCGATTTCACGATGGAATCCGGCCGCCAATGTCTGACCCATAACGCGTAAGCAAGCAGATCGAGCGCGAAGTCGTCCCTACTGGACCATCTCTTGTGGAATTCCTCTTCGTTTCCCGGCGCCCGTCCCGCCCGCTCGATCTCTTTGAAGATCTCGTACTCCGACGGCAGTCCTAAGTAGGTGTCGGGGCCGTCAGCGACGGAACTCAGCCGGAGACCGGCTTCCAGATATTCCCTGGTGAGGCTGTCGTTGGCGAGCGCCCGCCGGGACCCGTCCGCGTCTCGCCGCATGAGCCGGTGCAGGACCAGAGATAGATCCTCCTGGCCCTTCCGGTCCGAGGCGACGGCGATGGAGGCACGATCGCTGGAGATGTCGGAGTTCGCCGCCCACGTGGAGAGCAGTTGGTCCAGCATGTTCAGGGCGGTGTCGTGAGCGGATTCCTCGTGCAGGTTGAGGGCCTGGTGCAACAGCGCATCGGTGCAGAAGGCCGCCCCGGCGATGACGGAAGGACCCGACCGCAGAACTCCGCATTTCTGGCCGTGCTCCATCAGTTTGGCGAGCATGGTGTACAGCGGCACAAGATGACGGACATCCGCTTCGTTGGGTTCCGCGCTCACTCTGCCGTGTCTGATCGTCTGTTCGTTCATCGCGGCGACCAGCGACTCCGTCAGCCGTTGGCGTCTGCGCGCCAGAGCCGCCAAATCATGGAAATGCCGGAGTATGGCGTCGACCGGATCAGACTCGTCCCCAAGGGCCAGCTCCACCGATTTCGACAGCTGGCCGACGAGCGGGCGATAAACAAATCCCATCAGAATTTGTTTGCTCTTGAAATGGTTGTAGGCAGTGGCCGCACTCACCCCGGCTGTCGTCGCCACATCTTCAATTCGTGTGCGATACCAGCCACGCTCGGTGAACAGCGCGCGAGCCGCGCTGAGGAGAACGGCTCGCGTGCGCTCACGTTTGACGTCCCCGGCACTCCGAGCAGCCTTGCTTCTCATCACGCAGCAGAGCCTAATACTCCAGCCACAGTTTGGACATAAGCCCCAACCTGGGGCGATCCAGGACAGTAAGTGCTTGAACGGAGACGTACGGGCAAAGGGTGCGACTGCCGCGATGATCTCCGGACGCGAGAGAACCCTACGGCAAGCCGGTTGCAGACGCATGGCGGTCTGTGCGGTCGCATGCCCGAATATCGCCCTTGAGCTGCGCCTTCTCCGTTGTGACGAGCGGCTGCCGACCGCCGCTACACGGCTCCAGGACTCTCTCGTACGCTCGTGGCGACTCCAATTTGAGAAGCAAGTTAGACCCCGCTACAGTGACGTAAGGGATTTTTGGGGCAAGTGTGGCCTGTGTCATGAGGTCTACCCCAAAACCGCCTCGCCGCATGCCCAAAATGGCCAATAATCTGAGCATTCTTCATGCTCAGGACTGGAGAGTAAGTCTTGGAAGGCACAGGATCCGCATAAAAGAAGCGGCAGGAAACCACGGGCTTCCTGCCGCTTCCTGCAAAATTGCTCAGCCTTCGCCTTCCATACGCTTGATCCCTCCGATCTGATCGTGTAAAAGGGCGCGTGCCCGTCGGGCAGAGTTGTGTCGACGTACCCTACACAACGACGGACCAGAGCCTGTTACGACTCCCAAACCCACGCGATACCGTAGTAATGGTTCGGCATGAGCTGCTGCTCGTCGAACACCTTGTAGAGGTATCGGCCGTCATGAAGCAATTTCAGGTGACGGCCTTCGCTCCGCGCGGGTTCGAGCTGCCCCTCGATATCCAATGTCGCGCCGAACCACCATGCCCGGATCGGAACCATCTCCGGCTCGAAGAGCAGTTTGAACTCGATTCGCTTCGGGTGATGAAAGGGCGGGCGCCATCGGAGGACCGGCTGGGAACGGATACGGCTGTCGATGAGCAGCCGGCAACTGAACGGGTATATTCCGTCCTCCGGCCTGAGTTGCTGGAGTATCTCGACGGTCGCCAGAATGCTGCCGCCGGGATCCTCGACCTGGTCGATCACGCGGCACCCGTACAGATTCTCCATTCTGAGCACCCCCGGACGGCTTTCTGCGAGATATCTGTTCGCGACGAGGATCCGGGGATCGGCGAGCGGAACCACCGCGCGCACCCATCGGGTGACCTCTTGCTCGACAATGGCACCGGTATCGGAGAAGCGGCAGACATGGGAGATGGCCTCGATGGCCAGATCCTTGGAGAAGGACGGTCCTGCCGCATGTGCCAGCGCGAGCTTGCCGCCGTCGGCCGGTTCGCGGTTCTCCAGCAGCAGCCGCACGGCCGCCTTGATCGCCCTGTTCTCCCGCCGCTCGATCGTACGCACGTCCGCGGCCAAAGGACTTCTGGACGACCGGAGCGCGGCGACGTAACTGCCGCGCCGTCGTGCGAGCGTGTCACCCTCATGAACCGGGTCGAGATGGAGCGCGACGAGAAGAGGTTCTCGATACTTTGTGTCGCTGATGCGCTTGACGAAGTCTGTGAGTGCGTCTATACAAGCCTGGATTGTTCTCGACCGGCCTGGCCCAGTGGAATTCTGTAGCACGTTCATCAGTTCTGGACACTCCACAAGTCGCTCGGGAGTGCAGCCCATAGCCTTGCGCAGTTCTCTGAGCTCTCGCTCGCACTCCGCCAGCACGTTTCTTGTGCTTCCGTCCACCGGCCGTACCTTCCGCGTCCCGTTTACGTCCCCTGTCTCCGAACTGTGCACAAAGTGATCGTTTACGTCGCTCGCAGAGGAGCTTAACGTTCGAAGTGTAAATCATCGGAGTCGCCGGGAAAACAAGGGAGGATCTCGCGATGGGCGCCGATCTCTCGTCGAATATTTTTATCGAGCACGCTTTGGGGACGGTATCCGAAACGCCGTTGGTCATGGCCACCGCCGTCACGGCATTCATCTGCGGCGTGTGGCTCGCCGCCGTCATCGCGACGGCGACCCTGTCACATCTTCAGCGGCACATGCAGGAGCAGGTGCGCCGCTGGCAGCGGCGGGCCGTCCGCGCCGAGCACGCGGCCAAGAACCACGAGTCAGGCTGAAGGGGTCGCCCTTATGGGTGGACGAGCATCGAAACACCACCGGCGTCACCGGCAGAGTGGTGTCGTTGATCACGGCGGTCGCTCCCACGGGCGGCCGAGCATCGAAACACGCCGGGGTCGTTGACCCAGCCGGGGTCGGTGCTGGCGGTCGCCTTCCACAGGCAGCCGAGGATCGAAACGATGTGGACCTGGTCCAGGGCTGGGAGTGGGCCAAAGGACGGTCGCCCCCACGGCTGGCCGAGAGTCGAAACATCGTCTGGTTCGATGGCGGGGACGTGGTGTCAACGGCCATGAAGATCCCCAGGTAGGTGGACTTGGGTTCTCTCAACTGGTGGCCATCAGAAATCCATACTGATGGCCGGGGTGGTCCTGATGGGTGGTCAGGTCAATGGGGTGACGCCCTTGC
>NZ_SMKO01000007.1 GCF_004348685.1 Nonomuraea deserti
GGCGAGGTCGAGGGCCACCAGGGCGGGGAGAACGGCGAGAAGGCTGCCGCGGGTCAGCAGGTAGACGCCGAGAAGGAGGAAAGCAGGGGTGAGGAGGTGGGTCAGGCAGGCGAGGGCGTAGCCGATGACGCGGGCCGCGCCCGCCGAGATGCCGCCAGGCTCCTTCCCCGAGCGGAGGACGTCCTCGTGGAGGCCGCGGACGGAGCCTGGCCGATAATCGGGCTGGCCGGGCGCGCTCTCGCCTTTCGCCGTCGCGTACGACGTTCCGGTCGCAGGACGGGCACCAAGCGGGGAAGGACGGCTCGGTCCTGAGCGGCTGGTCGCACTGCGGGCAGACGGACTCGGCAGACATGGCAGACATGGCAGACAACGTGCCACATCCTCATGTCCAGGTGAGCACGCGCTTGCGCCAGGCGTAGACGATGCCGAGGGCGATGAACCCGAGGAAGACGAACATCTCGACGAGCGTGGTCAGCCCGTAGCCGGGGGCGTCGAAGACGGTCGCCCAGGGGAACAGGAAGACGGCGTCCACCGCGAACACCACGTAGAGGTACGTGAAGACGTAGTAGCGGACCTGGGACTGCGCCCAGCCGTCGCCCACCGGGTCGACCCCGCACTCGTACGTGGTCAGCTTGTCCGGCGTGGGCCTGGAGGGGCGGAGCAGGCGGTTGGCGAGCAGGGCGCCGGCCACGATGGCGACGCCGATGGCGAGCAGCGCGGCGACGAGCACGTAGGACCCGAAATAGCCGTCCATGACGGGATGGTAACTCAGTGGGACCCAAACCGGGGGATGGTCAAAAGTCAGTTCCTGATCATCCCAAATCAGAGTAAATGGGAAGATCGCCCACATACCCTGACATGCATGCGTAAAAAGCGATTCTCTCCAGGAATCGCTCTGCTGGCCCTCTCGGTGTCCGGTTGCGGCATGGCCGCCACCGTGCCCGACAGGGGCATCGTGGTCCCGGCAGAGCCGACATCGATCGACTTTGTCGACCCCACGACCGTGGTCGGGCTGTCCACCAGAACCATCACCGAAGGCGACGGCACCAGCGGCAGACACGTGCACATCACCTACCCCGAGCTGGACGAGGCCCCCGCGCTCAACCGGACGCTGCGCGAGCGGGCACGCGAGCAGCTGCGCGTCTTCCGCGAGCGCACGAAGACGAGGGCGGCCGGCCCGCGGCCGGAGCTGAACGTGAACTGGCAGCTCGCCGCCGCCTCCCCCGAGGCGGTCGCGGTGCGGTTGCGCACCGGCGAAAAGCTGAAGGCGGGCTGGGAGTACGCCACGCGGACGTACTGGTTCGACCCGCACGAGGGCAAGGCGGTCCGCTCCTCCGGGCTGCTCGCGGGCAAGGACGCGCTGGGCAGGCTGGGCGTGCTGGTCAAGCGGCAACTGCTCAAGGAGCGCGGGTCGCAGATCGCGGCGGGCGGGATCATCGCGGACGGCGACCGGTTCGACTCGATGGCCTTCAACCGTGACGGGGATCTGGTGGTCGAGTTCGACGACTGCCAGGTCGGGCCGTGCCGGCTGGGCCGGGTGGCCGCGGCCGTGCCGGCGGACGACGTGGCGCCGCTGCTGTCCGGCCTGGGGGCGCGGGCCCAGGCCGGCGTCAGGACGGCGGCGCTGAAGACCGCGGAGGACATGGACGGGCCCCCGCCCACGGGCGACCCCGCGAACAACACCGAGGCCGTCAGGAACCTGGCCGTGACCACCGACTGCGCCGAGACCAAATGTGTGGCGCTGACGTTCGACGACGGTCCCGGCCCTTACACCGGTGCACTGCTCGACGAGCTGCAGGACGGCCGGGCGCGGGCCACGTTCTTCCCCCTCGGCACGAACGCCGCCGCAGATCCCGGTCTGGTGCTGCGGATGAGCGCCGAGGGGCACCTGGTCGGGAACCACGGCTGGACGCACAGGAACCTTGCCGACCTGCCCACCAGCAAGATCGCCGACTCGCTGAGGCGGGCCGGGAACGCGATCTCCACCGCGACCGGGCGGACGCCGACGCTCGTGCGGCCGCCGTACGGGGCCGTGGGCCCGGAGTTGCGCGCCGTCGCGGCCGATCAGGGCGCGTCGCTGGTCACCTGGGATGTCGACACCCACGACCAGAAGGGCGGGAAATCTGCCGACATCGCCGACCGAGCGGTGCGCGCGGCGCATCCAGGTGCGATCATTCTCATGCACGACATCCATCGGGAAACCGTCGATGCGGTTCCGGACATCCTCGAAAGGTTGCGCGGGAAGGGTTACAGCTTTGTCACCGTTCCTGAGTTGTACGGCACTGCGGGGATGCAGGCCGGACGCATGTACAGGTCGGGGAGCGGCCAGCCCCTGACGTAGCGCGCGTGTGGGGGGACGTATAGTTGGCGCACGTGACCCGAACCGTCCTGTTCGCCCGCCTGCATGTGGACCTCTGCAGGCTCGCGTCCGGGCTGTGTCGTCGTTCTCCCACCTCACCCTGACTCCGCCCGCGTTTACCCGCTTTCGCGGCCAGTAAAACGCGTGACCTTCCGAGGATCTAGCATGGATACAGAGAACGCGCCTACATCAACCGCGCCTTGGCGCGTCGAGGAGGACTGAGCTGTGACGAAGCAGGTCCAGCAACTCGACCGCGTGATCATCAGATTCGCTGGAGACTCCGGCGACGGCATGCAGCTCACCGGCGACCGTTTCACGGCGGGCACGGCGGAGTTCGGCAACGACCTGTCGACACTGCCCAACTTCCCCGCCGAGATCCGCGCGCCCGCCGGCACGCTGCCCGGCGTCTCGAGCTTCCAGTTGCACTTCGCCGACCACGACATCCTCACGCCCGGCGACGCGCCGAACGTGCTCGTGGCGATGAACCCGGCCGCGCTCAAGGCCAACCTGGGCGACCTGCCCAGGGGCGCCGACATCATCGCGAACACCGACGAGTTCACCAAGCGCAACCTGCAGAAGGTCGGCTACGCCACCAGCCCGCTCGAGGACGACTCCCTGAGCGAGTGGCGCGTGCACGCGGTCCCGCTGACCTCCCTGACCGTCAAGGCGCTCGAAGACTTCGACCTGTCGAAGAAGGACGCCGAGCGGTCGAAGAACATGTTCGCCCTCGGACTGCTGTCCTGGCTCTACCACCGGCCGACCGAGCACACCATCAAGTTCCTCGAGCAGAAGTTCGCCAAGAAGCCCGACATCGCCAAGGCCAACATCGCCGCCTTCCAGGCGGGCTGGAACTTCGGCGAGACGACCGAGGGCTTCTCGGTGAGCTACGAGGTCAAGCCCGCGCGGCTGGCTCCGGGTGTCTATCGCAACATCTCCGGCAACCAGGCGCTCGCCTACGGTCTGATCGCCGCCAGCGTGCAGTCGAAGTTGCCGCTCTTCCTGGGGTCCTATCCGATCACCCCGGCGAGCGACATCCTGCACGAGCTGTCCAAGCACAAGCGGTTCGGGATCCGCACCTTCCAGGCCGAGGACGAGATCGCCGGGGTCGGCGCGGCGCTCGGGGCCGCGTTCGGCGGGGCGCTGGGCGTGACCACGACGTCGGGCCCCGGCGTGGCGCTGAAGGCCGAGACCGTCGGCCTGGCGGTCACCACCGAGCTGCCGCTGATCGTCGTCGACGTGCAGCGCGCGGGGCCGAGCACCGGCATGCCGACCAAGACCGAGCAGACCGACCTGCTGATGGCCATGTACGGCCGCAACGGCGAGTCGCCCGTGCCGATCGTGGCGCCGATGTCGCCGAGCGACTGCTTCGACGCGGCCATCGAGGCGGCCAGGATCGCCGTCAAGTATCGCACGCCTGTCATGTTGTTGTCGGACGGCTATCTCGCCAACGGCTCCGAGCCCTGGCGCCTGCCTGAAATCGCCGACCTGCCGGACATCTCGCAGGAGTTCACGACCGCCCCCAACGGCGAGGAGGGCACGTTCCTGCCCTTCAAGCGTGACACCGAGACCCTCGCCCGCCCGTGGGCCATCCCCGGCACCCCGGGCCTCGAACACCGCATCGGCGGCATCGAGAAGGCCGACGGCACCGGCAACATCTCCTACGACCCCGCCAACCACGACCTGATGGTCCGCACCCGGGCCGCCAAGATCGCCGGCATCGACGTGCCCGACCTCGAGGTCGACGACCCCGACGGCGACGCCAGGGTGCTGGTCATCGGGTGGGGCTCGACGTACGGCCCGATCGCCGCCGCCGTGCGGCGCATCAGGAAGGGCGGCGGCAAGGTCGCGCAGACCCACCTGCGCCATCTCAACCCGCTGCCCGCCAACACCGGCGAGATCCTCAAGCGCTACGACAAGGTGCTGCTGCCCGAGATCAACCTGGGCCAGCTGGCCCTGCTGCTGCGGGCCCGCTACCTCGTCGACGTGATCAGCTACAACCGCGTGCGCGGGCTCCCGTTCAAGGCCGAGGAGCTGGCCGGAGTCATCCAGGACGTGATCAACAGTGACCAGTGAACCATTGTTCGCCTCCGGCAAAACTTCGGTGAACGGGAAGGGCCTTTCGCTCGTCCCCAAGACCGACGTGAAGCAGAGCCTGAAGGACTTCAAGTCCGACCAGGAGGTGCGCTGGTGCCCGGGCTGCGGCGACTACGCGATCCTCGCCGCCGTGCAGAGCTTCCTGCCCGAGCTCGGGCTCAAGCGCGAGAACATCGTGTTCGTGTCGGGCATCGGGTGCTCCTCGCGCTTCCCCTACTACCTCAACACCTACGGGTTCCACTCCATCCACGGCCGCGCGCCCGCGATCGCGACCGGCCTGGCCGCCTCGCGGCCCGACCTGTCGGTGTGGGTGATCACCGGTGACGGCGACGCGCTGTCGATCGGCGGCAACCACCTGATCCACGCGCTGCGCCGCAACGTCAACCTCAACATCCTGCTGTTCAACAACCGGATCTACGGCCTGACCAAGGGCCAGTACTCCCCCACGAGCGAGGTCGGCAAGATCACCAAGTCGACGCCGATGGGGTCGCTGGACAAGCCGTTCAACCCGATCTCGCTGGCCATCGGCGCCGAGGCGTCCTTCGTGGCCAGGACCATCGACTCCGACCGCAAGCACCTGCAGTCGGTGCTGCGCGAGGCGACCGCGCACCGCGGCACGTCGCTGGTCGAGATCTACCAGAACTGCAACATCTTCAACGACAACGCCTTCGAGCAGCTCAAGGACCCCGAGGTCCGCGACGACATCACGGTGCGGCTGGAGCACGGCCAGCCGATCGCGAGCGCCTCGAAAGCCGTCGTACGCGCGGCGAGCGGGGGCCTCGAGGTGGTGGCCCGCGACAGCGTGAGCGACGACCGGATCCTCGTGCACGACGCGCACAACCCCGACCCGTCGGTGGCCTTCGCGCTCAGCAGGCTCGACGAGCCGGCGTTCGAGCACGTGCCGATCGGCATCTTCCGGCAGG
This sequence comes from Nonomuraea deserti, assembly GCF_004348685.1. Taxonomy (GTDB): domain Bacteria; phylum Actinomycetota; class Actinomycetes; order Streptosporangiales; family Streptosporangiaceae; genus Nonomuraea; species Nonomuraea deserti. The sequence continues at coordinate 5,377 of NZ_SMKO01000007.1, forward strand.
TCTCCCGCCCGGCCTACGACACGCTCATGGCCGAGCAGCTCGACGAGGCCGCGACCCGCACCGGAGCCGGCGATCTGAGCGAGCTGCTGCTGGGTGGCGACACCTGGCGCATCGGCTGATTTTTCGCGAATATGCCAGGGTGGCGAAGACGTGGTCGTATGTCATAGCCGCGGTCGCCGCCCTGGCCCTGGCCGTCACGGTCGCCCAGCAGCTCGGCGAGCCCGCGGGCCGGGCCGCGCAGAGCCCCGCCGCAACCGGGAGCCCGTCCCCGGAGACCGGCGGGCCAGGCCCTCCCGGCTTTCCCGACGCGGCCTCCACGGGCGTACCGCCCGGCACCGCGCTCACCGCCGTCACCGGTGACCAGACCTTCGCCAAGGACGGCGAGGTCGTCGAGGGCAAGATCTTCCACGGCTTCGTGGTGGTGACCGCGCGCGGTGTCACGTTCCGCAAATGCGTCTTCCGCGGCGCCGCGACCTCCGACGTGCGGCCGCTGCTCGACACCGAGCAGGGCAAGGACACGGTGGTGGAGGACTCGGAGTTCCACCCCGCCCATCCCTCGCCGTCCGTCGACGGCATCTGGGCGGCTGCCACGAAGATCTACCGCTCGGAGTTCCGTGGCACGGTGGACGGCGTCAAGGCCCACACCGCCACCCTGGTCCAGGACTCCTACATCCACGACCTGAGCTGGTTCGCCCACGACCCCGACCAGGGCGGCGGGCCCACCCACAACGACGGCGTCCAGGCCTTCGCCGACCAGAGCGGCGTCACGCTGCGGCACAACACGATCGACCTGTCCACCACGCGCGACCCGAACGCGGCCGTCCAGTCCTCGGCCGACGAGCTGCGGGTGGAGGACAACTACCTCGACGGCGGCGCCTGCATCGTCAACATCGACCACACGCCGCTGGACCGCCCGCTGGCCGGGCAGCGCGTCACCGGCAACCGGTTCGGGCGCAACTCCGCGCACGACTGCCCGATCCTGCTGAGCACCCGCTCCGAGCTCGCCGCCAAGGCGGGCAACGTCTGGCACGACACGGGCGAGCCCATCCCGTCGCCGGAACAACACGACTAGCCGGAGATCATATGTCAGCCTGGCAGGGGACGCGCACGCTGGTCACCGGCGCCACCGGGTTCATCGGCTCCCACCTGGCCCGCCGCCTGGCCGGGCTGGGCGCGCGGGTGCACGCGGTCAGCCGCCGTCCGCCGGCGACCGCCGGGCACGGCGAGCGCTGGCACGCGGCCGACCTGCGCGACGCCGCCGCGACGGCCGCCCTGATGGCCGCGGTCCGGCCGGAGGTGGTCTTCCACCTGGCCAGTGAGGTCACCGGCGCCCGCGAGCCGGAGGCCGTGGCGCCGACGCTGGCGGGCAACCTGGGCGCCGCGGTCAACCTGCTGACGGCCGTGACCGGCGCCCCCGTCCGCAGCGTGGTGCTGGCGGGCTCGGTGGAGGAGCCGCGCGACGGGCAGGCGCCGAGCTCGCCGTACGCGGCGGCGAAGGCCGCGGCGACCGGGTACGCCCGGATGTTCCACGCGCTGTGGCGGGTTCCGGTCTCGGTGCTGCGCGTGGCGATGGTCTACGGGCCCGGCGAGCCGAACACGGCCAGGCTCGTGCCGTACGTGGCGACGTCCCTGCTGAGGGGGCAGTCGCCCCGGCTCACGTCCGGCGCCCGGCTCGTCACCTGGGTGTACGTCGAGGACGTGGTGGACGCGTTCGTCCTCGCGGGGGCGAACGGCGACGCGGCCGGGCACGTCCTCGACATCGGCACGCCGGAGCCGGTCTCCATCCGCCACACGGCGGAGTTGCTGGCCGACATCGTGGCCGGCACCACGGGTGGCAGGCCGGGCGGCGCCGCGGGTGGCACCGCGGGCAGCAGTGCGGGCGGCGGCTCGGGTGGCGGCGCGGGCGGCTCTGCCAGGCCCGTGTTCGGCGCCGTCGCGGCCAGGCCGCTGGACCGTACGCAGCGCTCCGACATCGGGCCCGCCGAGCGCGTGCTGAGGTGGCGGCCGGCGACCACGCTCGAAGCGGGGCTGCGGCAGACCGTCGACTGGTACGCAAAACGGATGTAACGGTCCATCCTGGGTGGCGATAACTCTCCTGGTGACCTTCTGACCAGGGGGCAGGATGCGTGCGGTAACCAACCTGACCGTGCACGGCATCGGCGAGGCGGCCCGCGCGCTCGAACGGGGCGAGGACGCGACGTGGGTGACGGTCGAGCAGTTCGAGCAGGTGGTCGACGCGGTGGCCGGTCGCCCCGACGTACGGCTCACGTTCGACGACGGGAACGCGTCCGATGTGGAGATCGCCCTTCCCCGGCTGGTGGAGCGGGGCCTGCGGGCGGAGTTCTTCGTCCTGGCCGGGCTGCTCGGCGAGCCCGGCAGGCTCGACGCCGACGGGGTGCGGGAGCTGGCCGGCGCGGGCATGCGGGTCGGCTCGCACGGCTGGGCGCACCGCGACTGGCGCACGCTGGACGGCCCGCAGGTGGCCGAGGAGTTCACCAGGTCCAGGACCGTGCTCGCCGGGCTCGCCGGCGCGCCGGTGTCGCGGGTGGCCATCCCGTTCGGCTCCTACGACCGCCGGGTCCTGCGCCGGCTGCGGATGGCGGGGGTGACCCGCGTGTACACCAGCGACGGCGGCCGGGCCAGGCCGGGCTCCTGGCTCCAGGCCCGTAACAGCCTCCGGCACGACCTCGACGGCGCCTGGATCGGGCGTGTGCTCGACGGCAGGGCGCCGCTCGCCCGGCGCGCGGGCAAGCTCGGCATGCGCCTGTACAAGCGGGTGCGCTGATGGGCCGGGTCGCCGTCGTGATCGTCACCTACAACAGCGCGTCCGTGCTCGCCGGCTGCCTCGACTCGCTGGCGCGGGGCGCGGAAGGGGTGGAGCTGGCGGACGTGGTGGTGGCCGACAACGCCTCCAGGGACGACTCCGTGGCCGTCGCCGAGCGGGCGGGGGTCACGGTGGTCCAGGTCGGCAGGAACGCCGGGTACGCCGCCGCGATCAACGCCGGGACCGCCGTGCTCGACCTCGACGGGCTCGACGGCATCTACGTGCTCAACCCCGACTGCCGGCTGCGTCCCGGGTCGATCGCGCCGCTGCTCGGCTGCCTGCGAGAGCCCGGCAGGGGCATCGCGGTCCCCTACATGGTCAACCCCGACGGCACGCTGCAGCCGTCGCTGCGCCGGACGCCGACCGTGGGCAGGGCGCTGGCCGAGGCGCTGGTCGGCGGGGCGCTGGCCGGGCGCGTCGGCGGGCTGGGCGAGCTGGTGACCGATCCGCGCGACTACGCGCGTCCCGGCGCGTACGCCTGGGCGACGGGCGCGGCCATGCTGCTCAAGCCGCGGGTCATCCGCGAGGTGGGCGCGTGGGACGAGTCGTTCCTGCTCTACAGCGAGGAGACGGACTACTGCCTGCGCGCCGCCGACCTGGGATGGACGACGTGGTACGAGCCCGCGTCGGTGATCGAGCACATCGGCGGCGACTCGGGCGTGAATCCGACGCTGGCGGCGCTGCTCGTCGTGAACAAGGTGCGCCTGTACCGGCGGCGCCACGGGCCGGCGTCGGGGGCCGCGTACTACCTGGCCGTGCTGGCCGGTGAGGCGGTTCGGGCGCTGGCCGGGCGGCGTACGTCGCGGGCCTGCGTGGTGGCGCTGCTGCGGCCGTCACGCCGGATGACGGCGCTGCCGCAATGAGCGGGCTGCGGGTGGAACGGTTCACCGCGCTCGCCCCGGCCGAGCTGGAGTCCTGGCACGCGCTGCGCGCGGCCAACCCGGCCCTGGACAGCCCTTATTTCCATCCGGGTTTCTCGGCGGCCGTGCACGCCGCGGGGCGGCCGGTCCACGTGGCGGTCGCGCGCGACGGCGGCACGCCCGTCGCGTTCCTGCCGCACCACCGCGAGGGGCGGCTGCTGCGCCCTGTGGGCTGGCCCGGCGCGGACTTCCAGGGGCCGATCCTGGCCGCCGGCACCGGGTTCCGGCCGCTCGACCTGCTCGGGAACGGGGCCGCCGCCTACACGTTCGACCACCTGGTGGAGGCGGCGCCCGGTTTCGAGCGGTGGGTGGTCTCCCGCAGGCCGTCGCCGTACCTGGACGTGACCGGCGGGCTGGCGGGCTATCTGGGCCGGGCCTCGCGCAGCGGCAAGGAGAACATGGGGCAGGCCAGGCGGCGGGCCGCGAAGGCGGGGCGGGAGCTCGGGGAGCTGCGGTTCGTGGCGGCCTCGTCCGACCCGAAGGCGCTGGCGCGGGTGATCGAGTTGAAGCGGGCGCAGTACGCCGCGACCGGCGCCAAGGACTACTTCGCCGAGCCGGACCGGGTCCGGCTGCTCGACGGCCTGCTGCGCGCCCGCGACCCCGGTTTCGGCGGCGTGCTGTCCACGCTGCACGCCGGGGAGCACCTGCTCGCGGCGCACTTCGGGCTCAGGTCGGGTGCGGTCCTGCACTGGTGGTTCCCGGTCTACGACCCCGCCTTCGCCCGGCTGTCGCCGGGCTGGATCCTGCTGCGCGAGCTGGTGGCCGCCGCCCCGGCGCTCGGGGTCGCCCGCATCGATCTCGGCAGGGGCGAGGACGAGTACAAGCGGCGGGCGAAGACCGGCGAGAGCGTGGTCTGCCAGGGCGTCGTCACCAGGAATCCGGTACGCAGAGCCGTCGCGTCGGCGCTGTCGGAGGCGAGGGCGATCGCACGATCGGTCAGGTCGCGGAGAAAACCGTAACGTTCCAACGGACATGCCCGACATATCGGTGGAGGCGGGGGAGATCGCGCGCTGCCCTCCAGACGGCGGTCCACAGCAGACGGTCCCTAACGGAGGCGGCTGTGCGAATTAGTGTCTTCGGACTCGGTTACGTCGGATGCGTCTCGGCGGCCTGCCTGGCCTCCATGGGACACCAGGTCGTGGGCGTCGACGTCAACCAGGCCAAGGTCGATCTCATCAACGGCGGCCGCGCGCCGATCGTCGAGGAGCGCATCGGGGAACTGGTCGCGACGTCCGTCGCCGGCGGCACGCTGCGCGCCACCACGGACGCCGCCCGGGCCGTCAGGGACAGCGAGGTGTCGCTGGTCTGCGTGGGCACCCCGTCATCGTCCAACGGCAGCCTGTCGACGACCTTCCTGGAGCGGGTGGCCGAGCAGATCGGCCGCTCGCTGGCCGCGGGCCACGTGGTGGTCTTCCGCAGCACCATGCTCCCGGGCACCTGCGCCGACCTGCTCGTCCCGATCCTGGAGCTGTCGTCGGGACTGCGGGCGGGCGTGGACTTCGGGGTGGCGGTCAACCCCGAGTTCCTGCGCGAGGGCACCAGCGTGCGCGACTTCTTCGCGCCGCCCAAGACGGTGATCGGCGAGTCGGACGAGGCCGCCGGCGACGTGGTCGCCGCGCTGTACGACGGGCTGCCCGGCGACGTCTTCAGGGTGCCGATCCCCGTCGCCGAGATGGCCAAATATGCGGACAACGCCTTCCACGCGGTGAAGATCGGGTTCGCCAACGAGCTGGGCGCGATCTGCCAGGCCATGGGCCTCGACTCGCACCGCGTGATGGACGTGTTCCTGGCCGACCGCAAGCTCAACATCAGCCCCGCCTACCTGCGGCCCGGCTTCGCCTTCGGCGGCTCCTGCCTGCCCAAGGATCTGCGCGGCCTGGTCTACGCGGCACGCAAGGCCGACGTGTCCGTCCCGCTGCTCTCCCACGTGCTCCCCGCCAACGAGGCCCACCTCCAGCGCGCCTTCGACCTGGTCACCGCCGCGGGCCGGCGCAGGATCGGCCTGTTCGGGCTTTCGTTCAAACCCGGCACGGACGACCTGCGCGAGAGCCCTCTCGTCGAGCTCGCGGAACGGCTCCTCGGCAAGGGCTACGACCTGCGCATCTACGACGCCAACGTGACACTGTCGCGGCTCGTGGGGGCCAACCGCGCCTACATCGCCGAACGCCTGCCCCACCTGGGCGACCTGCTCGGCGACTCGGTGGACGAGGTCCTCCGGCACGCCGAGGTGTGCGTGATCGGGTGCGCGGACCCGACGGTGCTCGACGCGCTGAGCCGCGCGGGCGACCGCAGGATCGTCGATCTCGTACGCGTTCCTGACGCGGAGGCCCAGCGGGGCAGAAGGGACTACACCGGCATTGCGTGGTAGAGCGCTCATCCTCGTCGAGAATCTGTCCGTACCGATGGACCGGCGCGTCTGGCAGGAGTGCACGGCCCTGTACCAGGCGGGCTGGGAGGTGCACGTCATCTGCCCGCGGGGCGCCAAGCAGGACACCGAGCCCGAGGCCGTCATCGACGGCATCCACATCCACCGCTACCCGCTGCGCGCCGCCACCGGCGGCCCTCTCGGCTACCTGCGTGAGTACGGCTCTGCGCTGTGGCACACCTTCCGCCTGGCCAGGCGGCTCGGCACGTTCGACGTGGTGCACGGCTGCAACCCGCCCGACCTGTTCTTCCTGGTGGCGCGGGCCACGCGGGGCAAGGGCACGCGGTTCGTCTTCGACCAGCACGACCTGGTGCCCGAGCTCTACCTGTCGCGCTTCGGCCGGGGCGAGGACCTGCTGTACCGCGCGGTGCGCGGGCTGGAGCGGATGACGTACCGGGCCGCGCACGTGGTGATCGCGACCAACGAGAGCTACAAGCAGGTGGCGCTGTCGCGGGGCGGCAAACGTCCCGAGGAGGTCTTCGTGGTGCGCAGCGCCCCGGCGGTCGAGCGGTTCCACCAGGTGCCGCCCGACGAGAGCCTGCGGCGCGGCAAGCCGTACCTGCTGTGCTACCTGGGCGTGATGGGGCCGCAGGACGGCGTGGACTACGCGCTGCGCAGCCTGGCCCGGCTGCGGGACGAGCACGGGCGTACGGACTGGCACGCGGTGTTCGTCGGCGGCGGCGACACCTTCGACGCGATGGTGGCGCTCTCCCGCGAGCTGGGCCTGGCGGACGCCGTCGAGTTCACCGGCAGGATCCCCGACGAGGACCTGCTGCGCCACCTGTCCACGGCCGACGTGTGCCTGTCGCCCGACCCGCTCAACCCGCTCAACGACGTCTCCACGATGAACAAGATCATGGAGTACATGGCCATGGCCAGGCCCATCGTCTCCTTCGAGCTGCGCGAGGCGCGGGTGTCGGCGGGCGAGGCGGCCCTGTACGCGCCCGCGAACGACGAGTCGGAGTTCGCCAAGCTGATCGCGCGCCTGCTCGACGATCCGGACGAGCGGCGGCGGATGGGCGAGATCGGCCGCGCCAGGGTCGCGGGCCCGCTGTCCTGGCAACGTTCGAAGGCGGCGTTACTGGCGGCCTACGAGGCCGCCGTGGGGTCGCGATGACGGCTGCCGGCGTCGGTGCCCCAGCTCGTCCTGCCGCCGCGGAGCCTGGTGAGCAGCCGGTCCATGGCCAGGACGGCCAGGTAACAGGCGGCGTCGAGCGGGCTGACCGCCCGCGAGGCCAGCAGCGCGCGCAGCGCGCCCGGGCGCAGCGGGCGCGCGGGCACGCCCAGCTCGGCGAGCTGCCTGTTGCCCTGCCTGACCCTGACCCGCCGGCGCAGGTGGGCGCGGACCGTGCGGGCGGGACGCACGACGGAGCGCGCCCGCGCCACCACGACCCGCTCGTCGCCGGTGAAGCAGCCGTCCACCCAGCCGTCGTCGGAGATCACGTCGGGCAGCGGGAAGGCCCGCCCGTGCCCGCGCTCGTCGAGCACGTAGACGCCGACGCCCGCGAGCGCCCTGCCCGGCGCGATGAGCCGGTCGTGCACCCGGTGCACGCGACGGACCACGGGGCCCGTACCGGACAGGTCCCACTCCGGCGCGGGCGCGCAGGCGAGCACGCCCGGCGGGGCGGCCGCGGCGGCGAGCGCCCGCACGGAGGCGGCGTCGATCCGCACGTCCGCGTCGAGGTAGACGCGCGGGAAGGTCGCGCACGCCGCGTCGCCCAGGCGCAGCGCGTGGGCCTTGCCGGGGGTCGCGGTCTCCAGGACCCGCACGCCCGGCCGTGCCGCGGCCCGGGCGGTGCGGTCGGTGCAGGCGTTGGCCACCACGACGACGTCGAACTCGCCCGGCGCGGTCCCGGCGAGCAGCAGGTCCAGCCCTTCCGCGACGACCGATTCCTCGTTGTGCGCCGGGATGACGACGCTGACCACCGGCTTCACCGGACCGCCTCCAGGAAGGACGACACATGAAAGCAGAGCAGGGCGAGCTCGACGGGGTCGTACTGTTCAGGCCGGCGCCGCACCACGACAGCCGCGGCCTGTTCACCAGGACCTTCGACGCCGCCGTCGCCGCCGAGGCCGGCCTGGCCCCCGCGACCTTCATCCAGGACAGCCAGTCGCGCTCGCGGCGCGGCACGGTCCGCGGCCTGCACGGGCGGTCGGGCCAGGGCGAGTCGAAGCTCGTCAGGTGCGCCCGCGGCGCGGTCCACGACGTGCTGGTGGACATCAGGCCGCACTCGCCGACGTTCGGGCGCAGCATGGCGGTGCGGCTCGACGACGAGGACTTCGTCACGCTGTACGTGCCCGCGGGCCTCCTGCACGGTTTCCAGGCGCTCACCGAGCCCGCCGACACCTGCTACCGCATCGACAGGGAGCACGATCCCGCCGAGGACCTGGCGGTCCGCTACGACGATCCGGACCTGCGGATAGCCTGGCCGCTCCCCGTCACGGAGGTCAGCCGGCGCGACCGGGAGGCGGGCTCGTGGGCGGGCCTGCTGCGGCGGCTGGGCGGCTGAGCGATGCGCCGACCCCTCCGCCTGCTGCCGGCCGTCGCGGTGCTGGCCACGGCCTGCCAGGCCGCGCCCGCCGAGCCGCCGCCGAGCCCCTCCCCCACGCCGAGCATCACCAGGGCCGACGGCTCGTCCTGCCCCGACCATCCCACCCCGGCCTGCACGGGCGCGCCCCGCGGGATCAGGCTGACCAAGGTACGGCTCGACACGGAGAACGTCGCCTACCGCGTCAGGAAGCCCGGCACCGTGCTCGACGGTGTCCACGTGCCCGGCCACCTGCTGATTCACGCGGACGACGTGACCGTCAGGAACAGCGTGATCGACGGCGACGTGATCAACTCCGACGGCCCCGAGTCGTTCCGGTTCACCATCACCGACACCACGGTGGGCACCACGGACAAGTGCGAGCCGCTGCCCGGGATCGGCTACGACAAGTACGAGGCGACCAGGGTGCTGGTGCAGGGGCACAGCGACGGCTTCCGGGTCTCCGGCGACGACGTCGAGATCCGCGACTCGTTCGTGAAGTTGTGCTCGAACCCCGGCGACCACTCCGACGGCATCCAGGCCTACAACGGCGGCAAGGGGCTGCTGTTCCACCACAACACCGTCGACCAGCGCGAGGCGAAGCACATCACCGCCCCCATCTTCCTGGTCGACGAGAAGTCGGAGGACGTGGTCGTCACCGACAACCTCGTCATGGGGGGCACGTACAGCGTGCAGGTGCGCAACGCCCGCGGCAGGCAGGTCGTGCGCGGCAACAAGCTGGTCGACAAGTCGTGGGTGTACGGGCCCGTCGACTCCGAGTGCGGCAGGACGGAGTGGTCCGGCAACGAGCTGGTCACCATCGACGAGAGCTATCGGGTCACCTCTATCGTCGGCCCGCTGGTCTGCGAGGGTGAGAGCTGATCGGCCCGCGCGGCCCGCAGCAGGGCGCCGGCCGCGCCGACGAGCACGAACGCGATCCCGGTCACGGTCGCGAACGACAGCAGGTCGAAGGTGAACGACCCGGCGAGCGGCACGAGCAGGCAGGCGGCGACGGTGAGCCCGAGGTCGCGGTCGCCGGGGTCGGCGCTCAGGTGCCGGGCCCTCAGCGCCGCGTAGCAGGCCACCACGAACACCGACGCGTACGCCACGGTCCCGATCAGCCCGGTCTCCACCATCGACAGGATGTACTGGTTGTCGAAGATCTGGTGCTTGGGGGCGTACCAGGTGCCCAGGCCGCGGCCGAGCCAGAAGTGCCGGCCGATCTCCTGGCCGGCGACGGCGTAGTCGTGGGTCCTGTACTGGATGCTCTCGTCGTTGCCGAGGTCGGTGAACAGCCCGGCGATGGCCCCGAGCAGGCCGGGGACCGCGACCCAGATGGCCGCCATGAACCCGGCGCCCGCCAGCAGCGCCCGCAGCCGCCGCCGCGCGGGCCAGCCGGCGAACAGCACCACGCCGGCCACGAAGAGGCTCAGCATGGCGGAGCGCGACACGGAGAACATCAGGCCGAGCCCGATGAGGAGCGTGCACGCCCACCAGCGCAGCGCCGGCTCGCCGCGCAGGCGCGCCTTGACGGCGAGGTGGGCGGCCAGCGGGAGCAGCATGGCGCAGGCGACGCCGAACTCGATGGGGTGGCCGGTGGTGGCCGCGACGCGGCGCAGCTCGGCCCGCTCCAGGACGAACGAGTCGCCCTCGGTGCTGTAGCGCAGGATCGGCAGTTCCATGAACCTGGTCAGGTCCACCGAGAACAGGAACTGGAAGGCGCCGATCACCGAGATCGCCGCCCCGGCCACCACCAGCGTCTTCAGCACGAAGTCGAGCCGCCGCAGGCCCCGCACGCCGTCGCAGACCGTGAGCGCGATGCCGACGGTCGCGATCACCAGCACGAAGGAGTGGTCGCTCAGGTTGAGCTCGTCGGAGTCCATGTACCCGTACGTGGTGAACCCGAAGGTCGCCAGCATCGCGGTGAAGTAGGCGAACAGGACCGTGCGCACGGGGTTGCGCCCCTTCGCGACGCCCAGGGTGAGCGTGAGCTGCGCGCACAACCAGAGCAGCGCCGCCGCGAGGCTCACCACGTTCGCGGGGGTGAGCGAGAGCGGCAGGTACTTCAGCACCAGCCGGGCGGGCACGACCAGCAGGACCACGGTGAAGACGGCGGCGACGGTGGCGCCGTCGGCGCGCCCCGGCAGCGGCGGGGCGCCGGGGGTCGCGGCGGCCACCGGTTACGACCCCGGTTTCCTGGCCGTGACCAGTTCCTGCTCGCCGCCCGCGGGCTCGGGCTCGTCCCGTTCGCGCCGGGTTCCCGGCAGCCCGGGGAAACCGGCCCCGCGCGCCCCTGAGAGGCTTTCAGCGGCGAACGAGGCGCAGAGGGCGGCGATCAGCCCCAGACCGAGCGCCGCGGCGGCGGAGCGCAGCTTCCTGCCCTGCTGCGGCACGGGTGTGGTGGGCGGCACCGTCTCGCTGATCGTGATGTAGGTCTCGGGTGGTGCCTGCACCTGCCGCTGGCGTACGTCCAGCTCCTGGCGGACCCGCTCGATGACCTCGCGGGCCATCCGCGTGGCCGCCTCGGGCGCGCGGCTCTCTCCCTCGACGAAGACCAGGGGGCCGGTCGCCAGCGACTCCAGGTTGTTGGTGCCGTTGGTGACCGCGTAGGCGGTGTCGCCGTCGGGGCGAACGCCCATCTCGGCCACCATGTCCGGCGTGCTCATGACGTTGATCAGCATCGACGCGGCCACGTCGAGCCCGTGGTCGAAGTTGAGCAGCGGGTTGACCTGCGGGACGGGCTGGTCGGGGTCGGGTGGCACGGTCCCGCCGCTGGTGGGCGCGGTGAGCACGAGGACCGCGGAGACGGTGTAGGTGACGGGGATCGTGGAGTAGGTGTAGGACGCGCCGCCGACCGCCAGCAGGAAGGCCGGTAGGGCGACGAACCAGCGTCGCGTCAGGACAAGGACGGTCCCCCAGAAATCCACGTGCCCTCCCCGCGAGTCCTGCCTCATGGATGTCGCCGCGAATGGGGTGGAGCGTTACATCAACCCTGTAACGCCACCTCCGGCGACCCGATAAGGGGAAGGCAGGGGCGTTTCACGATGGGAGTCGGCCCGTGAGCAAGCTGGCGGTCATCACCCCGTCCTACGCCCCGGACGCCGGCCTCTTCGCCGAGCTGCACCGATCCGTTCTCCGGTACACCTCGGACGACACCGTCCACCACGTCTTCGTCTCCGCCCGCGACCGGCGGATCTTCTCCAGGTTCGAGGGCCCGCGCTGCCGCCTGTGGATCCGCTCGGAGCTGCTGCCCCGCAGGTACGTCCGCGTGCCCTTCACCGACGTGCACGTCAACTGCCGCCGCCCGTGGCCCCCGCTGCGGGGCTGGGTCATGCAGCAGACCATCAAGATCGCCTCCGCCGGCCTGATCGACGCCGACGCCCTGCTCATCGTCGACTCCGACGCCGTGCTGGTCCGCCCGACCGGGGTCGAGTCGTTCAGCGTGGACGGGCGGCTCTGCCTCCACCGGGTCGAGAACGCCGTGACCGCCGACATGGAGCGGCACCTCCTGTGGCACCGGGTCGCCCGCGAGCTGCTCGGCCTGCCGCCCCCGCCGCCACCACCGCTGCCCGACTACGTGACCGCGCTGACGTTCTGGGACCCGCGGATCGTGCTCGCCATGCGGCGCCGCGTCACCGAGGTCACCGGCCGCGACTGGCTGGACGCGTTCAACGCGCGGCTGCACGTCTCGGAGTTCGTCCTGTACGGCGTGTTCGTCGACGAGGTGCTGAAGGCGTCGCCGCCGGTCAACACGACGATCTGCCACCTGAGCTACCACCACGAGCCGTGGGACGAGGCCCAGGCGGTCGCCTTCGCCGACCGGCTGCCCCCTGACGCGGTGGGCATGATGATCTCCGCCAAGTCGCACACCCCGCACGAGGCCAGGATGGCCGCGATCCGGCGGTGCGCTCAGGTCGTCGAGTCGAGCTGATCTCCCTCCCGCTCGATCGCCGGGATGGGACCGGTGTCGTCGTCATCGGCGGTCAGGGGCGAGGCGGGCGGGTCTCCGGCGGGCGGCCGCGCGCCGTTACGCGGCCCGGCACCGTTCTCCCGTCCCGGCTCGGCGACGGGCCCCGACGTGGGCCCGATGACCGGCCCGGCGACCGGCCCGGCGACCGGTTCGGCGACCGGCCCGGCGACCGGCTCCGGCGCGGGCTCGGTGACGGGCTCCGGGGTTTCCGGAGGGTCGGGTTCGCCGGCGCGGCGGGCGGCGCGCAGGCGCTGGACGCCGTAGGCCACGCCGAGCCCCGCCACCACCCCGACCAGGCCGCCCGATGCGGCGCCCAGCAGGCGGTCCGTCACGACGAGCCGGGGCACCGAGGCGGGCATCACGTCGAGGATCGCGATGTGCGTGCTCACCGGCGCGCCCAGCGCCTTCTGCCGCTCGGCCAGCTCCACCCTGATGCGCAGCCGCGCCTTGCGCATGACCTCCCTGACCACGGCCGGCGAGGTGCTCTCCACCTCGACGTAGACGAACGGCCCGTTGGTGCTGATGCCGAGCAGGTCGGGGTTGGTGCGCCCGTCGTTGACGGTCAGGACGGTCGGGCCGTCCTCCGTCACGCCCAGCTCGGCGGCGACGTCGGGCGTGTTGGTGGACAGGATGAGGATGCCGGCGGTCGTCCGCAGGGCGTCGTTGAACTGCAGCAGCGGGTTGGTCAGCCCGGGCCGCCGCTGGGGCCCGGTCTCCAGCGTCCCGCCCGTGGCGGGCACGGTGAGCACCATGGAGGCGGTGGAGACGTAACGGCTCGGGACCAGGAAGTACGCGGCCAGGGCGAGCCCGATCGCCACGACGGCGACAGGCGGCCCGATCATCTTCTTCCGGGCCAGACCCAAGACGGTTGTCCAGAAGCGCACTATTTCCGCCCCCGTCGACTTTTGTACCGATGCAAAGTGGAAATCGCCCTTTTCGTGAACGCCGTTACACCAGCCGGGCCATGGACAGCAGCTTGCGGCCCCGGTGGGCGATCGTCCGGCGCTGGCGGCGGGCGTACATGCGCAGCACCGCGGAGCGCGCCCGGCGGCGCCGGTCATCGGTGAGGTCGGCGTCGCGCACCCATCTGAGCAGCTCCCTGCACTGCAGCGTGTTCGCCGCGTGCGACTGCCAGGACGGCACGTCGAGGCGGCGGGCCAGGCCCGAGATGCGTTCGAGCCGCCAGTTGCGGTGCGACAGCACCTCGGGCACGTGCGCCCACGGCCCGGCCAGGGCCAGCTTGGCGGCGAACACCTCGTCCTCGCGCAACATGTTCCTGCGCGGGATGCCGACCGCCGGCTCGCGGCGCAGCAGGCCGTAGAGCGGATCGATGAGGAACGGGCTCTCGTTGAGCAGCCTGAGCATCTCGGTGAACCGTTCCACCGGGTCGTCGGAGCCCAGGCCCGCGCCCTCATAAGCGGTGGTGGCGAGCGTCCCGTCGGGCCGGCTGTAGGAGACCTGGTTGGTGACCAGGATGATGCGCTCGTCGGCCGCGAACGCCGCCATCGCGCGCGAGACGCAGGCGGGCTCCAGCCGGTCGTCGTCGCCGATCCACCTCACGTACGCGCCGCGCGAGATCCGCGCCGCGTGCGTGAAGTTGCCGAGCAGGCCGACGTCGTGCGGATGCCGGTGGTAGACGATCCTGGGGTCGCCGGCCGCCAGGTCGCGGCAGAGCTCCTCGGTGCCGTCCGTGGAGGCGTTGTCGGAGACGACCAGCTCGATGCTCGGGTAGTCCTGGGCCAGCACCGAGCGGATCACGCCTTCGAGCCGGTCGGCGCCGTTGCGCACGGGCAGGGCGATCGAGACGAGTTCAGGTTCCGGCATGTGCTCTCCCTTGACGTACGAGTCGCTCCAGCACGGCACGTGGCACCGCCGCGAGCACGAACACCAGCAGCCCCGCGCCGCCCGCCACGCACAGCTCGGCGAACGCGCCGTCGACGACCGCGGCCAGCCCGGCCATGACGACGCCGGCCGGCACGGCGGCCGCCAGCGGGCGGGCCAGCCCCGCGCCGAACAACCGCAGCGGCACGCCGGATCGGTGCAGCACCACCCCCAGCAGCGGCAGCGCCACCACCACCGCGATGACCGCGTGCGCCACGGCGGCGCCCTCGATGCCGCCCAGCCGGGCGCCCGCCATGAGCGCGGGCACGAGCGCGAGCGCCCAGGCCAGGTTCACCCACATGGGCGACCTGGTCGCGCCGGTCGCGGCCAGCACGTCGGTGATCAGCAGGGTCAGCATGCGCACGGCCATGACGACCGCCAGGAAGCGCAGCACGTCGGCCGACGGCGACCAGCGGGCGCCGTAGAGGAACTCCACGATCGCGGGCGCGAGCGTGCCCATGAGCACCGCGACCGGCAGCACCAGCGTCGCCAGCAGCGGCACCGCCTGCCGCACGCCGGCCCGCAGCGGCTCGGCGCCCTCCTCGGCCAGACGGGAGAAGCTGGGCAGCGCGACGTAGCGGACGGCCGTGCCGATGAGCCCGGGGACCCAGCTGGAGATGTTGAAGGCCAGCAGGTAGAAGCCCAGCAGCGCGGGCCCGAGCACGTCGCCGACGATGACCGCGTCGACGTTGAGCAGCAGCCCTTCGATGCCGAGGCCGGCGCAGAGCGGCAGGCCGAAGCGCAGCAGCCTGGCGGCCACCGCGCGGTCGAAGCCGAGCTCGATCCTGACCCCGGCCAGGACGACCACCAGCACGCCGGTGAGCGCCGCCCCGCTGAGCTGGCCCCAGGCGAAGCTGTAGGCCCCTGAGCCGTTCGCGGCGAGGGTGATGGAGACGGTGGCGTTGGCGGCGAACCCGGCGAGGTTGGCCCAGGCCAGCCTGTCCTGCCGGAACGTGCGCATCAGCGCGGCGCTGCGGACCGCGGTCAGCCCGTAGACGAGGTTGGTGGCCATGAGGATGCGGATCACCCAGGTGGCGTCCTCGCTGCCGGCCAGCCGGGCGTAGAACGGCGCGATGACCCAGAACAGCGCGTACAGGCCCGCGCTCGACAGGATGGCCACCACCGTGGCCGTGGGCGCGACCTCCTCCAGCCTGCCGCGCCACTGCACGGTCGCGGAGATCACTCCCGCGTCGTTGACGTAGATGACGAACTGACTGGCGGCCAGGGCGATGGCGAACACGCCGAAGTCCTCGGGCACCAGCAACCTGGCCAGGATCAGGCTCATCACGAACGAGCCCGCCTTCATGACCAGGTTGCCGAGCAGGCTCCAGCGCAGCCCGCGCCCCGCCTTCCTGCCGATCTCGCCGACCTCGCTCATAAGGCGTCCCCGCCGCCCGGCGGCAGCCTCTCCAGCCAGATCTCCCGCCAGAACGGTACGAACTCGCGCGGGCAGCTGGCGTTGTAGACGCCTTCGCAGACGAGGTCGTCGAGGACGATGCACGGGCTCTTCATGCTGAGCATGCGGCCGGTCCGCTCGTCCAGGCAGCGCTCGACCCTGGCGCGCACCCGCGCCGTCCTGCCGCAGTAGCGGGCCATCTCCTCCTCGAAGCCCAGCCCGCGGTTGAGCAGGTCGTCGTTGAGGGTGTCGAGGATCTCCTCCTTCGACCTGATCCTGACCAGCTCGCCCGGCTTCAGGTCCAGCTCCTCCGTCGGAGTGACGCGGCCGGCCCGTCCCTCCACGAAGCCCCAGCGCAGGCCGCGCCTGATCCACAGGCGTCTCGGCAGGACCTTCTTGCTGAGCTCCTGGAAACGGTTGAACAGCCCGACCAGGAAGGCACGGGCCACGGCCGCCACGCCGGCGTTGCCGCTGCGCACGTCGGTGACGTACTGGCCGAGGTCGCGGAACGGCAGGCAGGCCGGCGCCGCCCTGAGCAGCTCGGTGGCCTGGCAGGAGTAGTGGTCGGCGTCCTTGCGGGTGTTGGCCCGCAGGAGCGGCAGCAGCTCCGGACCGGGCCTGGGCGGGGCCTGTGGTTCGTCCGGATCGACCCGTTTGAGCCAGGCCTCCTTCCAGTACAGGGAGCAGGCCGTCTGGCAGCCGCCGTGCTCCCCGCCGTCGCAGCGTGCCCCGGTCAGGTGGACGGCCCTCTCCATCCGGCGCATGCCGCTGCGGCTGATCGTGTCGCAGAGTTTGTGCGCGACCTTGTGCACCGTCATCCGCCGGCCGCAGAACCGCGCCATCTCCGGCATGAACGGCAGGCTCTCCAGCTCGCCCCGCTCGTCCAGCGTGGCCAGGATCTCCGCCTCGCCGCGCACCTCGACGAGATCTCCCACCCGCAGGTTCACGCGTCCTCCCTCTTGAGCAGCCCCGCCGCCTCCAGCGCCCCCGCCGCCTCGGCCACCACGCCGAAGGGCAGGCCGGACCGGTCGGCGACGTCCAGCAGGCTGTGTGCGCCGTCCGAGAGGTTCAGCACCCACAACATCGCCATCTGCGCCTGTTTCGTGTCGCTCCGCCCGCCGAGGGAGCCGTACAGGCCGCGCCGGCCGAGCTGCGGCTCGCCGTACGGGCTCAGGTTCAGGTAGCGGCCGTCGCCCTCCAGCACCTCCACGGCCGACCACAGCGCCTCCAGCGTGTCGGACATGGAGTCCGGCGAGACGAAGCCCAGGTCGTCGCCCGAGGTGTGGTATTCCGGGTAGCCCGCGTACGGCGTCCTGGTGAGGCTGCCGACGGGCAGGTCGAAGCCGGGCGAGCAGTATTGGCGCTCGTCGTAGCCGTACGGCGAGAAGTCCGTGATGGTGTGCGGCCGTTCCCGCAGCACGTGGGCCATCACCCGGTCGATGCCGGCGTCCCCGCGCCTGCTGCGCTTGTACGTCAGCGTGCCGCGGTCGCCGGCGCAGGCCAGCGTGAGCCCGTGCCTGATCCTGGAGACGCGGTCGCGGTTGCGCGCCAGCCAGGTGATGGCACCGATCGTGCCGGGCGCGAACACGAAGCGGTACGTGAGGCGCGGGGTCCCGAGCCGGGAGGCCAGCGCGGTCGCCACGGCGATCGCGGCGAGGTTGTCGTTGGCCAGCGACGGGTGGCAGGTGTGGCACGAGATGAGCACCTCGTCCGTCGTGCGCCCGCGCACCACGTGCTCGGCGTACGTCAGGTGCCCGTCGGCCAGCGTCGAGTCGATCACCACCGTGTACGGCCCCTCGCCGAGGCCGTCGAGCGTGCGCCGGCTGAGGCAGAACCCCCACGTCTCGGCGTAGTAGCCGGTCCGGTAAGGGACCAGGTCGGGCTGCTCGGGCAGCGTGTGCAGGTGGGGGCGCAGCTCCGTCAGCGTCATGGTGGCCGACACGGGGACGCTGTAGCCGACGACGTGCAGGTTGGAGCGCCGGAAGTCGACGACCCTGTGTCCGGCCGGGTCCATGATGTACGCGTCGCGGACGTTCCACTCCTTGGGGACCGTCCAGTCGAGCACCTGCGTGCCGGTCGGCACCTCGTGGACGTCCAGGTCCAGGTGTTCCCCGAGGATGCCGAGCGTGGCGCGCACCCCGTCGCCCGTGATGGAGCGGCACAGCGGGTAGAGCCGCGCCACCAGGGCGTGCATCTCCTCTCCTGTCACGGCCGCAGCTCCGCGGAGACCGTGCCGGCGGCCCGCCGCTCGGCCAGCCAGGCGAGCCGGGTGAAGCGCCGCCGGAAGCCGTCCTCGGTCAGCCCGTGGGCCCGGTAGGCGTCGGCCAGCTCGACCGCGCCCGCCTTGACCGTCCAGCGGGCGTGGAAGCCGGGCAGCGCCCGCCTGATCCGGGAGAAGTCCACCCGGTACGAGCGCGGGTCCGCTCCGGTCTCGCCCGTGATGAGCAGCCGCGAGCCGGGCACCGCCTCCACGACGTGCTCGGCGATGTCGGCCACGGTGAGGTTGTTCTGCTCGCCGCCGACGTTGAACGCCCTGGCGTGCACGGCCTCGCGGGGCGCGTCGAGCACGGCCGCGAAGGCGTCGGCGATGTCGGCCACGTGGACGAGTGGCCGCCACGGGGTGCCGTCGGACAACACCCGCACCTCACCGGTCAGGTGGGCGTGGCCGACGAGGTTGTTGAGCACGATGTCGGCCCGCAGCCGCGGCGAGAACCCGAACGCGGTCGCGTTGCGCAGGAACACGGGGGTGAAGCGGTCGTCGGCCAGCTCCACCAGCTCGTCCTCGACCCGGACCTTCGACTCGGCGTAGGGGGTGACGGGCCGGAGCGGGGCGTCCTCGCCGAGCAGGTCGTCCCCGCCGGAGGCGCCGTACACCGAGCAGGTGGAGGCGTACAGGAAGCGGCGAACGCCGGCGTCGCGGGCCAGCCTGGCCAGCCGTACGGAGGCGTGGTGGTTGATGTCGTAGGTCAGCTCGGGCGTGAGCGCGCCGAGCGGGTCATTGGAGAGCGCGGCCAGGTGGATGACCGCGTCGACGCCTTCCAGCAGCTCGGCTCGTACGTCGCGCAGGTCGATGCGGTGGCCGGGCGGGTCGGCGGGCGCCGGGCCGAGCACGCAGGCGGCGAACAGCCCGGAGTCCAGGCCGGTCACGTCGTGGCCCGCCACGGCCAGGTGCCGGGCCATGACGGTGCCGAGGTAGCCCTGGTGCCCGGTGAGTAGGACACGCATGTCGTTTCAGCCTCCTGCTAGGTCGAGCGCGAGTTTGTCGAGGTAGAAGGCCTCGGCGTAGCGTGCGTGGCATTGGACGCCGCGGATCCTGGCGAGACCGAGGAACGCCTCCCTGTCGAACCAGGTGCGCCGGCGTTGTGACGGGTAGTGCTCCCACAGCAGGGCGACCTTGCGCTCGGCGAGCGCGAGGTCGAGCGGCTGGTACGCGTGGGGGCGGCCGAGATCGCCGTCCCATTTGAGGATCTCGTAGCCGAGCGTGAGATGGTCGCGGAAGGCGGTGGGCACCAGCCGCGCCAGCCCTCTGTGGTCCTGGTGGGCGTCGCCGGCCTGGGGCGCGAGGATCAGGTCGGGTTCGGTGCGCAGGCGCAGGTCCTCGACCGCCGTCTTGGCCTCGTCCCAGTGGGCCGGCAGCCGCCCGTCGGGCACCTTGGCCACCGTGATCCGCAGGTCCGCGCCGGGGCAGAAGGCGGCCAGCGCCGCGCGCTCCTCGTGCTCGCGCTCGGTGCCGCCCCCCGACAGCACCAGGACGTCGACCTGCACGCCCGGGTGGGACGTGCAGATGGCGAGCAGGGTGCCGCCCGCGCCGATGGCGATGTCGTCGCAGTGCGCGGCCAGAGCGGCGACCCTGCGCAGCCCGGCGGGCACGAGCCGGTTCATGCCGTGCGCTCCCACAGGGCCCACGGCCGGTCACCGCGCGCGTAGGCGCGGTCGAGCTCCATCCGCTGGTTGACGGTGTCGGTGGGCCGCCAGTAGCCCCGGTACGGGTAGGCGAGCAGCCGTCCGCGCTTGGCCAGTTCCTTGCACCCGTCGACGAGCAGGTCACCGTTTTCCGGGATGTGGTCGAAAATCTCCTGGCGTAACACGAAATATCCGCCGTTGACCCATAACGGCATCTCGGTGACCGCGGTGATCTGGTCGACCAGCCCGTCCGGCGTGATCCCGACACAGTGGAAGGTGCCCGGCGGGGGCACGGCCATCAGCGAGCCGCCCGCGTCCGACCCGGCGAACCTGTCGATGATCTCCGGCAGCGGCGCGTCCGTGAGCACGTCCGCGTAGTTCGCCAGGAACATCTCGTCCCCGTCGAGATGGTCGCGCACGCGGCGCAGCCGCTCGCCGATCGACGACTCGATCCCGGTGTGCACGAAGGAGACCGTCCAGTCGGAGATGTCGCTGCCCAGCAACTCGATGTCGCCGCCGCGCAGCACGAAGTCGTTGGAGGCGGTCTCCTCGTACGTGAGGAAGAAGCTCTTGATGTGCTCCGCGCCGTAGCCGAGGCAGAGCACGAACTCCTTGTGACCGAAGTGCGCGTAGTAGCGCATGACGTGCCAGAGCAGCGGTCTCGGGCCGACGAGCTGCATGGGCTTGGGCACGTCGCCCGGCGCCCCGGTGCGCATCCGCGTGCCGTATCCACCGCAGAAGAGGACGACCTTCACACGACCTCCAACGTGGGGATGGGGAAGACCAGCCGGCCACCCCAGTCATGGACGTACGCGAGCTGCTCGACCAGCTCGTCGCGCAGGTTCCAGGGCAGGACGAGGACGTAGTCCGGCCGGTCGGCGGCGATCCGGTCGGGCGGGAAGATCGGGATGCGGGCGCCCGGCGTGAACTTGCCGTGCTTGTACGGGTTGCGGTCCACCGTGTAGGCGAGCAGGTCCGGCCGGACACCGCAGTGGTTGAGCAGGGTGTTGCCCTTGCCGGGGGCACCGTACCCGACCACGGTCTGGCCCGCGTCGGCGGCGCTGACGAGGAAGCGCAGCAGGTCACGCCGGACCCCGGCCACCCGCCCCGCGAACTCGGCGTAGCCGGCGATCTCGTGCAGCCCGGCCGCCTTCTCCATGGCCAGGACGTCGGCCACGCGCGGCGACGGCGTGGCGCCGGCCTCCGACGGCCTGGCCCACAGCCGGATGGAGCCGCCGTGGGTGTCCAGCAGCTCGACGTCCACCACCGCCAGGCCGCCGCTCGCCAGCGCCCGCTGCGCCGAGGCGACGGTGTAGTACTGGAAGTGCTCGTGGTAGATCGTGTCGTACTGGTTGCGCTCGATCAGCGTGAGCAGGTGCTGCACCTCGACGGAGACCAGGCCGTCGCCGGCGACCAGCGTGCGCAGCCCCTCGGTGAAGCCGATCACGTCCGGGATGTGCGCGTAGACGTTGTTGGCCACGACGTGGTCCGCGTGCCCGTGCTCCCGCACGACAGCCCGCGCGCTCTCCGGCGTGAGGAACGCCGTCACCGTCGGCACGCCGCGCTCCCTGGCCGCCGCGCCCACGTTCACCGACGGCTCGATGCCCAGGCAGCGCACCCCCCGCTCGACCACGTGGCGCAGCAGGTAACCGTCGTTGCTGGCCACCTCCACCACGAAGGAGTCAGGCCCGAGGGCGAGCCCGGCCACGAAGGAGCGGGCGTGCTCCACCCACGAGGTGGAGTAGGAGGAGAAGTAGGCGTAGTCGGTGAAGGTCTCCTCGGGGGAGATCAGCGGCGGGATCTGCGCCAGCCAGCACGACGTGCACACGCGCAGATGCAGCGGATAGGTGAGCTCCGGCTCGTCGAGCTGGCCGGCGGTGAGGACGCGCTCGCAGGGAGGTGTCGCCCCCAGGTCCACGACGCCGGTCATGTCGGTGGAGCCGCATAAACGGCAAGATGTCATTCGCACGCTCCAAACTTGGGTATTTCGCTCAGGGCGGGGCGCTCGTTACCGTACGACTCATGGATCCCCTCGGCATCGACGGCGCGTGGCTGCACACGCCGCGCGTCCACAGCGACCCCCGCGGCTCGTTCCTCGAGGCGTTCCGCGCGGCCGACCTGCCGCGGCGGTTCGACCTCGCCCAGGTCAACTGCTCGGTGTCCGGCCGTGGGGTGCTGCGGGGCGTGCACTTCGCCGACGTGCCGCCCGGCCAGGCGAAGTACGTGATGTGCGTGTCGGGCAGCGTCCTCGACGTGGTCGCCGACCTGCGGGCGGGCTCGCCCACGTTCGGCCGCTGGGAGGCGCGGACGCTCGACGACCGCACGCGGTGCGGCATGCTCGTCGCCGAAGGGCTCGGGCACGCGTTCATGGCGCTCAGCGAGCAGGCCACGGTGGTCTACCTGTGCTCGCAGCCGTACGCGCCGGGCCGGGAGCACGGCGTCCACCCGCTCGACCCGGCGCTCGCGATCGGCTGGCCGGCCGGTGTGGAACCCGTGCTGTCGGAGAAGGACGCCAAGGCTCCCTCGCTCGACGTGGCGCTCGCGGCCGGGCTGCTGCCGGACTATCGCGCGTGCCAGGAGTTCTACGCCACGTTGCATTGAGGCCCCGCATTCGCGGCGATGACCGGCCAGGCCGCGTGCAGCGCCACCCGCCAGTGGCGCAGCGGCTCGGCTCTGGTGCAGGCGAGCACGCTGTTGGCCGGACGCCTCGCGGGGCGCGGGGAGTCGGCGCCGGTCACCGGCCGCACCCGCCCGGGGTCCGTGCCGAGCAGCGTGAAGATCTCCCTGGCCAGGCCGTACCACGTCGTCTCGCCCGAGCAGGTGCCGTGGTAGACGCCGGGCGGCAGGTCCGACTGCGCCAGCCGCACCAGGAAGTCGGCCAGGTCGGCCGCCCACGTCGGCTGCCCGCGCTGGTCGTCGACCACGTCCACGAACGGCCGCTCACCGGCCAGCCTGATCATGGTCCGGACGAAGTCGGTGCCGGCCGCGCCGTACAACCACGCGGTCCGCACGACGTACTGACCGTGTTCCAGCGCGGCGCGCTCCCCCGCCAGCTTGGTCCGCCCATAGGCGTTCACCGGCCCGGTGGCCGCATCCTCCCGGTACGGCGCCACGCTCGCGCCGTCGAAGACGTAGTCGGTCGACACGTGCACCAGCCGCGCCCCGGCCTGGTCGCACGCCTCGGCCAGCCAGCGCACCGCGTGCCCGTTGACCGCCAGCGCCTCCGCCTCGCGCGACTCGGCCTCGTCCACGGCGGTCCACCCCGCGCAGTTGATCACCGCTCGGGGCCGGTAGGCGCACACGAAGTCGCGCACCGCGCGCCGGTCGCGCAGGTCCAGCTCGCTCCGGGCGAGCGCCACCACCGGGTCGCCGGTCAGCGCCGTACGGTCGAGCACGTCGGTGGCCAGCAGGCCGCCCGCGCCCGTGATGAGCCATCTCATCGAATCTCCTTAAGCGTGGAGACCACGGGCTTCAGCCCCGGGGAGGAAACGCGGCACGGCTGCCGCAAGTCGAACACACGCACGATTCTTACCCGATCTTGTTGTAAGATGTGATTCGTGGCGCAGATCGTGAAGCGGGCCTACAAGTACCGCTTCCACCCGACCCCCGAGCAAGCCTCCGAGCTTGCCCGGACGTTCGGTTGCGTCCGCCTCGTCTACAACAAGGCCCTGGAAGAACGCACCCGCGCCTACACTCTCGGAGGTCGTCGCGTCTCTTACGTGGAGTCGTCGGCGAAGCTGACCGAGTGGAAGCGCGGCGGCGACCACGACTTCCTGTCGGAGGTGTCGTCGGTGCCGTTGCAGCAGGCGCTTCGCCACCTCCAGGCGGCATTCGCGCATTTCTTCGCCAAACGCGCCAAGTATCCGACCTTCAAGAACAAGAAGAAGGCGCGGGCGTCGGCTGAGTACACCCGGTCGGCGTTCCGGTGGCGCGACGGGCGGTTGACGCTGGCGAAGATGGACGCGCCGCTGACCATCGTGTGGTCGCGCCCGATTCCCGAGGGTGCGCAGCCGTCCACGGTCACGGTGTCGAAGGACGCGGCTGGGCGCTGGTTCGTGTCCCTGCTGGTCGAAGAGAAGATCAGCCCGCTGCCCCCTGTCGCGGCGCACGTGGGGATCGACGCCGGGATCACGGCGCTGGCGACCCTGTCGACCGGCGAGAAGATCGTCAACCCTCGTCACGAACGTCGCGATCGGCGCAGGCTGGCCCAGGCGCAGCCGGCGCTCGCCCGCAAGGAGAAGGGTGGCAGCAACCGGGCCAAGGCCCGCCTGAAGGTGGCCCGCGTCCACGCCCGGATCACCGACCGTAGAAGGGATCACCTGCACAAGGTCACGACACGGCTTGTTCGCGAGAACCAAGTGATCGCCGTGGAAGACCTGACCGTCCGCAACATGGTCAAGAATCGGAGCCTGGCCCGCGCCGTCTCCGACGCCTCCTGGCGCGAGTTTCGGTCGATGCTGGAGTACAAGGCGGCCTGGTACGGGCGCACGCTCGTGGCGGTGGACCGCTGGTTGCCCTCCTCCAGGCTGTGCTCGCGGTGCGGGACGCTGCAGGAGGAGATGCCGCTGAACATCCGGGAGTGGACGTGCGCCTGCGGCGCGGTCCACGACCGCGACGTGAACGCGGCCAAGAACGTGCTCGCCGCCGGGCTGGCGGAGAGCTGAAACGCCTGTGGAGCTGGTGTAAGACCTCAAGGGCGCAAGCCCGGCGGGCGACTGGCGGTGAAGCAGGAACACCAACCGGCGACGGTTGGAATCCCCCGGCTTCAGCCGTGGGGAGGAAGTCAAGACGCCTCCTGTCAAGCCGCCCACCAGCCCCGGTGCTCGGCATACCAGCGCACGGTGTCCTTCAGTCCCCGCTCGAAGGGGATCTCCGGCCGGTAGCCCAGGGCGCGCAGCTTCGCGTCGTCGAGCGAGTACCGGCGGTCGTGGCCCTTGCGGTCCTCGACGTGCTCGACCAGGTCCCAGTCCCGGCCGCAGGCCTCCAGCAGGCGGCCGGTCAGCTCCAGGTTGGTCAGCTCGGCCGTGCCCGCGATGTGGTAGACCTCGCCCGGCTCGCCCTTGTCCATCACCAGGCGGATGCCCGCGCAGTGGTCCTGGACGTGGATCCAGTCGCGCACGTTGCCGCCGTCGCCGTACAGCGGGACGGTCGCGCCGCGCAGCAGCCGCGTGACGAACAGCGGGATGATCTTCTCGGGATACTGGCGGGGCCCGTAGTTGTTGCCGCACCGGGTGATGGAGACGTCCAGCCCGTACGTGATCGCGTAGGAGCGGGCGATCAGGTCGGCGCCCGCCTTGGAGGCCGCGTACGGCGAGCGCGGCGCCAGCGGCGCGTCCTCGGTCCAGGAGCCGGACTCGATCGTGCCGTACACCTCGTCGGTCGACACCTGCACCACCTTGGCCACCCCGGCCTCCAGGCACGCCTGCAGCAGCGTCTGCGTGCCCAGCACGTTGGTGCGCACGAACTCGGCCGCCCCCTCGATCGACCGGTCCACATGAGACTCGGCGGCGAAGTTCACCACCACGTCGTGGCCGGGCACGACCTTGGCCAGCAGGCCGGGGTCGCAGATGTCGCCGTGCACGAACGTGTGCCGCACCCCGTCGAGGTTGGCCCGGCTTCCCGCGTACGTGAGTTTGTCCAGCACGGTCACGTCCGCGCCGTCGAGGCCGTGCACGAAGTGGGAGCCGATGAACCCCGCACCACCCGTCACCAGAATCCTCATGAACTGATCTGCACCTTGCTGTGATCGCCCAGCACGAGACGGTGGGCTCTGGGTGTGTGGGGCGCGGGGGTGACCTCGACGTCGTGGCCGATCAGCGACGACTCGATCCGGCCCACCCCCGCGATGGAGGCCCTGGGCAGCACGATCGAGTACTCGATCTCGCTGCCGGTGATCGTGCACGACGCGCCGATGGAGGTGAACGGGCCGACGTAGCTGTCGCGGATCCGCGCGCCGCCACCGATGATCGCCGGGCCGACCACCCGCGAACGCTCGACCACCGCGCCCGGCTCGACCACGACCCGGCCCACCAGGTCGCTGGCCGCGTCCACGTGCCCGCTCACGCGCGGCTCCACCGACTCCAGCACCAGCCGGTTGACCTCCAGCATGTCGGTGACGTTGCCGGTGTCCTTCCAGTAGCCGGTGATCACCGATGACTCGACGCGCAGCCCTTCCTCGATGAGCCACTGGATGGCGTCGGTGATCTCCAGCTCGCCCCGCCAGGACGGCTTCAGCTCCGCCACCGCCGCGTGCACCGCCGGGCTGAACAGGTAGACGCCGACCAGCGCCAGATCGCTCTTGGGACGCGCGGGCTTCTCCTCCAGGCCGACGACCCGCCCCGCGCCGTCGAGCTCGGCCACGCCGAACTGGCGCGGATCGCCGACCTCGGTGAGCATGATCTGGGCGGCGGGCCGCTCGCGGGTGAACCGGGCGACCAGGTCGGTGATGCCGCCCACGATGAAGTTGTCGCCCAGGTACATGACGAAGTCGTCGTCGCCCAGGAAGTCGCGGGCGATCAGCACGCCGTGGGCCAGCCCGAGCGGCGCCTCCTGCCGCAGGTACGTCACCTGCAGTCCGAACGCCGACCCGTCGCCCACGGCCGCCTCGATCTCGGCCTGGGTGTCGCCGACCACCATGCCGAGCTCGGTGATCCCCGCCGCCGCGATCGCCTCCAGGCCGTAGAACAGGACCGGCTTGCCGGCGACCGGCACGAGTTGCTTGGCCGAGGTGTGCGTGATGGGCCGCAACCGTGTGCCCGACCCTCCGGCGAGCACGAGTGCTTTCACGCTAGTAAGCCCCTTCTCCACGGGTGACGACGGACCAGGTCTTCCAGAGGATCTGCAGGTCGAGGATGAGCGACCAATTCTCCACGTACCGCAGGTCGAGGCGTACGGACTCCTCCCACGTCAGGTTGGAGCGGCCGCTGACCTGCCAGAGCCCGGTCATGCCCGGTTTGACCACCAGGCGGCGGCGGACGTCGGCTCCGTACTTGCCCAC
This sequence comes from Nonomuraea deserti, assembly GCF_004348685.1. Lineage (GTDB taxonomy): Bacteria > Actinomycetota > Actinomycetes > Streptosporangiales > Streptosporangiaceae > Nonomuraea > Nonomuraea deserti. The sequence goes on from NZ_SMKO01000007.1 coordinate 32,221, forward strand.
CTCTTCCGGCAGCGGCGGGCGGGGGCCGACGAGGGACATCTCGCCGCGGATGACGTTGAGCAGCTGGGGCAGCTCGTCGAGCGAGTATTTGCGCAGGAAGGCGCCTGCCCTGGTGATCCTTGGATCGTTCCTAATCTTGAAGAGCACTCCGTCGAACTCGTTCGCGTCGAGGAGCGCACGTTTACGCTGCTCCGCATCGGCCACCATCGTACGAAATTTCACGACGCGGAATTCTTCGCCACCTTTGCCGACCCTGACCTGGAAGAACAGCGCGGGCCCCGGGCTCGTCAGCCGGATCACCAGCGCGATCGCCAGGAGCGGCAGGGCGAGCAGCAGCAGCGCGGTCCCGGCCACGAGCCGGTCGAACACGGTCTTGACGAGCTGCTTCGTGCCGTCGAACTCCGGATGCTCCACGTGCAGCAGCGGCATCCCGGCCACCGGCCTGATGCTGATGCGCGGCCCGGCCACGTCGAGGAGCGCGGGCGCGACGAAGAGGTCGGTCCGCGCGGTCTCCAGGCTCCAGGCCAGCCTGCGCAGCGCCGCCCCGTCCAGCTCCGGGCAGGCCAGTACGGCCACGGCGTCGGCCTTCTCGCGCTCCACCACGCTCGCCACGTCGCCGAACGAGCCGAGCACCGGAACACCGTCGAGGTCGACGTCCATGCCGCCCTCGGGAAGGCAGGCTCCCACCACGTGCATCCCGTGATAGGGCTGGCGCCTGAACTGCATCACGAGGTCGAGAATCGACTCCCGGTGCCCGACCGCGACCACCTGTCGCATGTAGTCGCCCACCGCTCTCCTCCGGTGAAGACGTTTACGCATGCGATAGCGGAAATAGAGCGTGGCGAGCAGCGCGAGCGGCAACATCGCCATGACGAAACTACGCGCGATCGTGGCCTGCGTGGCATAGGCCATGATGGCGACCGTGGCCATCAGCCCGGCGCCGCCGTTGAAGACGGCCTTGAACTCGTCGGTGCCCTCGCCGTTGGCGCGCTGGCGGTAGGCGCCGCCCATCATGAGCGCGACGGGCCAGGCGACGACGAGGCCGAAACCCAGCAGATACTCGGCCGGCGGGATGTACACGCCGGCGACGAGCCGGACACCCAGCACGCAGGCGCACGCGAGCAGCACGCACATCGCGTCGCCGGATAACAGGAGCCGCAGGTACGCCCGCGTCCAGATGCTGGACGCACGGCGTGGTACGGCCTCGAGGAGCACGACAGCGGACTCCCCAGTCCCCACCCTCATAACACCACCTGACACTCGATGCACCGCTGTTCCCCACAGGAAACCTGCTCGTCAGACTGCCGTACCGATGTCTCCTCTGGTCAGGCCGTAGCGGCGGTCCATTCAGCAGATTTCCCACCGGGACTTGACGTTCCTTGCACCACATGGGTTCAAGTCCCTCGAACAATCAAGGGCGGCGGCCCCCACTAAAGATTAAAGATCGATTCGAGCAGGGGGAATAACGGCATATGTCCACAATCGGACGATTGTTGAGCTGCGTAAGGGCTTGACGGAACGGTCCAGAAGTGGCAGTGCACCGAGGAAATACGGCGAATATTTCGTGAAATATTTAGCCGGTTAGGCTAGTCGTACTCCAGGTCCGGCAGCGCGGACGGCGGATCCGGGCTGCGCCACACGACCACCACCCCGTCACGCGTGGAGTCGGCGGCCAGGGTGAGCCGGTCGAGGTCGAAGTCCGGCAGGTAGCGCAGGCGGGCGAGAAAAGTGGCGTCCGTGGCGGAACGCGGCACCACGCAGCCTTCGCCGCCACGGTCGAGCAGGATGTAGAGGACGTCCTCGCCGGCCTCCGTGACGACACGGACCTCGACGACGTCCTCCCAGGCGAGGGCCTCGACGCTACCGTCAGCGTAGTGACGGGTGACGCCCTCTTCCGTGACGTACACGTAGGAGTCCGGCATCGGATTGCCGTGCATGGGCGCGATTCTTGCGAGTTCAAGGGTGGTCCCGCAAGGGTTCGTACGCAATGGGGGGCGTTTGCCGGGCACGCTCTTTCGCCGCCCCGAGACGCCTCAGCGGTGACGGGCGCCCCACGAGTGGCCGAGATGCGCCGCCACCGCCGCCCGCGCCGCGTCCTGCGGCCCCTCGGCGATCGCGTCGAGCAGCTCGCGGTGCTCGCGCACCAGCACCTCCCTGTCCTCGTAGACCTCGCGCAGCCGGACCAGCCCGAGCCTGGTCTCGGCGGCCAGGGCGCCGTAGAGGCGTTCGAGCCGAGGGCTCCCCACCGCCTCGATCAGCGCCTCGTGCAGCGCCATGTGCTCGGCCACGCTCTCCGACCACGGCGCCGTGGCCGGGAGTGCGGCCATCCGGTGCAGGGCCGCGTCGGCCTCCGGCACCCGCCGCCCGGCCACCGCCTGGGCCATCAGGTCCTCCAGCGGCCGCCGGACGTACATGAGATCGTCGAGATCGGAGAGCGTCACTTCCGGGACGTAGGCGCTGCGGTTGCGCTCGCGCCTGAGCAGGCCCTCGTGCACGAGCGTCGCCAGCGCCTCCCGCACGGTCGGCCTGGCCACGCCGTAGGAGGCGGCGATCTCCTGCTCGGGCAGCGGGGTGCCGGGCGCGATCTCGCCGGAGAGCACCCTGCTGCGCAGGGCGTCGGCGAGCGCGCCCACGGTGGAGACGGGTCTGAGCGGCAACGTCACGGCTGCGACTCTAACGCCCTTTCCCGCCTTCGTTCCGGTACGGCCACCGCGACGAGGCTCAGGGCCAGCAGGACGAGCCCGGCGACCGACACCGGGGCCAGCCGCTCACCCAGCACGACCAGGCCGAGCAGCGCCGCGACGGCCGGCTCGGCCAGCGCCAGCGTGGCGGCCGTGGCCACGGGGGTGGTGCGCAGGCCCCGGCCGTACAGGAAGTAGGACAGGGCGGTGGTGCCGAGCCCGAGGTAGAGCACGGCGGCCATCCCGCGCGGCTCCCCCAGCCAGGCGACCCCGTTCGCCGCCAGGAACGGCAGCATGATCACCGCCGATCCGCCGAACATCACCCCCATCACGGCGTCCGGCCTGACCCCCCGGCCGATCTCGCGGGCCGCCATGACGGTGTAGAAGGCGTACAGCAGCCCGCCCAGCAGCGCGAACAGCACCCCCGACACCACCTCCCCACCCGCCTGCGCCCCGCCCCCGACGATCAGCGCGGCGCACCCGCAGATGGCCGCCGTGGTCGCCAGGGTCCACCGCCCGCTCGGCCTGCGGCCGTGCAGGAGCCAGGAGAGCAGCCCGGTGAAGACGGGCCCGCTGCCGATCGCGACCACCGTCCCGATGGCCACACCGGTGCGGCCGACCGAGGCGAAGAAGCAGAGCTGGTAGGCGGCCGCCGCGGCGGCGGCCGGCAGGAGCCCTGGCCTGATCGCGCTCCTGAGGCCGGCTCCGGCGTAGAGGGCGAGCGCCGTGCCCCCGATGACGAGCCGCGCGGCGGCCAGCGCCACGGAGTCGGCGGAGACGAGCAGCCCGGCCGTGCCCGCGGTGCCCCAGAGCACGGAGGCGCCGACGACGGCGAGCGGTCCATTCCTCATGCCCGCCATTGTGCCTGACTGTCTGACAATCAGACAACTTCGTCGAGGAGCTGGTCGATCAGCCGTCCCGCCGGAGCCGCCACCTCCCCCGCATAGTCGTCGAGCACGGCGAGAGCGTCGGAGACGCCGGGCAGGCTCTTGCGCGGCAGGTCGAGCAGGGACTCACCCTCCGCCGTGATCGTGCCCGCCACGTGGAAGGCGCCGCCCGAGGCGGCGATGGACACCTCGAACCGCACCTCGCGGCCGTCGGGGAGAGTGAAGGTGGCGCCGGTCCTGGCGCCCGCGGGAGGGAAGAAGTAGGAGAAGCGCTCGCTCCTGACGAAGGGATGACGTAACTCCGCGAGGATCTCCGACGCCCGGTTCAGTGCCGCCAGCAGCCCGGCCGCCGCCAGACCGTCGCTGTCCATTTGCAAAGGGTAGATCAGCGCGCCGGTCGGTGGCCAGGCACGCCCAGCCACCCTGCCACTGCGGCCGGCCAGACTCCATGCGGCCCGCCACCGGCCTCAACGGCGATCACCGGCTCAGCGAGCGAGGAGAAACGACATGACGCTCGCACCGGCTCAGCGGTCCGTCGCGAGCCGCCTTTCTGGTGCCGTCGGTCAGCACGCCCGGCGTTGTCGGTCAGCACGCCCGGCGTTGTCGGTCAGCACGCCCGACGTTGTCAGTCACGATAAGCCACCGTCGATGGCATGCGGGTCCCACGCGCCCGCACCGCCGGAGGCGCGAACGGTGCTCACCCAGGCGGCTCCCCCATCGACGGAGAGCACTTCGCCGTTGACATAGCCGGCGTCGTCACTGAGGAGGAACGCCACCACCGCTGCGACCTCCTCCGGCGTCCCTGTTCGCCGTTGCGGCACCGTGCTCCCGCGCCGGAGCATGTCGGCCTCGGCGGCGGGCGACGCGGCGGCCGGGCCTGTGGGCACCAGACCGGGAGCGACCGCGTTGACCCGCACCCCCTTCGGCCCGCCGTACACGGCCGCGCCTCGGACCACGCCGAGCACGCCATGTTTGGACGCCTGGTAGGGCAGCAGATCGTGGCTGGCGCGCAGCCCCGCGATCGACGAGGTGACCACGATGGCCCCGCCACCGCCCTGCCGTTCGTACTGGCGGAAGGCGGCGCGTACGCCGAGGAAAGGGCCGCGCAGGTTGACCGCGACGACGCGGTCGAACTCCTCGACGCCGACCTCGGTGAGCGGCACAAGGCTGCCGGCGATGCCGGCGTTGAGGTGATGCAGGTGCAACTGGCCGAATGCCTCGACGGCGGCGGCGACGTACCCCTCCACCTCGTCCTCCCGGGACACGTCGGCCGCCACAGCGAGCGCGGGTGCCGGCAGCTCCGCGGCGACCCGTTTCGCTCCCTCGCCGTCGACGTCCACGACGACCACGTTCGCTCCTTCGGCGGACAGCCGCCGCGCGCTTGCCGCGCCGATCCCGCTCGCCGCCCCGGTGACCACCGCCACCTTGCCTGTCAGCGATCCGCTCGGCATCCGGTCTCCTTCGTGTCACGGCTCGACGGTAGTAAGGGTCGATGATGGCGCCGAGGCTGGCCATCACCGGGCATCGAGCACCGCCTCACGCCCCGAGGCCGCTTCGGCACGCCGTATACGCCGGTCGAGCATCAGGGCGAGCGCGGACGAAGTCAGGATGCCGGCTCCCAGCACCAGCACGGCGAGCGTGAAGTCGCCGGTCGCCTCGCGGATGATGCCCGTGATCTGAGGGCCGATGTAGCCGCCGATGTTTCCGAGACCGTTGATGGTGGCCAGGCCGGCGGCGAGAGCCGAGCCCGCCAGGAAGGTGGAGGGGATGGACAACTGGATCGGGATGCAGCAGTAGAGCCCGACGCCGGCCACGCAGAATCCGGCGATGGCGAGCACCGGCTGCTCGATGAGCAGGCCGGCGGCCAGAAACCCGACGCTGGCCGTGGCCGCGGCTGCCGCGAAGTGCCGGATCCGCTCCTGCGTGCGGTCGGAATGCCGGGACCACCACACCATCGGGACGACGGCGAGGACCGGCGGCAGGGCCGCCACCCAGCCGATGGCGTTGGTGTCCAGCCCGAACTGGCGCAGGATTTGCGGGATGAAGAACTGGTATCCGAACAGGCTGAACGCGAACAGGATGTAAATGACGACCAGCACCGCGACGCGGGGGTTGAGCACGCCGCGCCTGAACGGGTGTGCTGCGTGCCCGCCGAGACCCTCGCTCTCCTTGGCCAGCTCCGCGGTGAGCCAGGCCTTATCGTCTGGGTCCAGGAAGGTCGCGTCCGCGGGCCGGTTGCGGATCACCAGGTAGAACACGAAGCCGAGGATCACGGGCGGCAAGCCTGTGACGAGGAACATCCACCGCCAGCCGGGCAAGCCGAGCAGGCCTTCCATGCCGGTCATGATGTGCGCGGAGATCGGCGTCCCGAACCCGGACAGCGGGACCGCGACCACCATCAGCGAGATGGCCGCCGCGCGCTGGGCCGGCGGGAACCAGCACGCGACGAAGAACAACATGGCCGGGGAGAAGCCGGCCTCGGCGATGCCGAGCAGCAGGCGCAGCAGCATGAGACTGATTTCGCTCTGGGCGGCCGCGGTCGCCATCGTCACCAGGCCCCAACTGATGATGATGCGGGAGACCCACACCCGCACCCCGACCCGGGAGACGATGTAGTTGCTCGGGATCTCGAAGAGGGAGTAGGTCCAGAAGAAGATACCGGCGACGAGCCCGTAGACGGCGGGAGTGATGCCGAGTTCCTCGTTCATCGTCAGCGCGGCGACCGAGACGTTGAGCCGGTCGAGGTAGAGGGCGAAGTAGCAGATTCCCAGCAGTGGCAGGAAACGCCACATGACCTTGCGTATCGTCCTGGTCCGGATGTCCATCGGGGGCGTTGTCATTGAGGTCGACCTTTCTGCGCGGCCAGCGAGTGTCCCCGCCGCCCGCTGACGTCCTGCCGGACGTCAGCGCTGATTCAGAAGCCGTCTGAGATGGTCTGTAGACGGCGGTACGGAGATCGCCGTCACGAGTACGGCGGCAACTCCCCCCGGTAGTCGATCGGCCGGCGGCAGCTCGCGGCCGAGCCTGGAATGCACGGCCAGCGCCCCCCGGGCGGCGGCGGCCAGCTCGGTGACGGTGCCGAGCAACCGGTCGGCGGACCCTGCTCGAAGGACGGAGTTCAGCAGGGGCATGGTGAGCTCGGCGCCGGCCTCCTGATAGCGGCCGAGCCGATCCGCGGTGTCGGCGCGGTCGTGTGCCAGCCCGTCGGCCCTGGCCACGAACAGCAGCTCGAAGCGGCTGCGGGTCTCGCCGATCAGATTCGCGAAGGCCGTAGCGGGCAGCAGGGTCCCATCGGGCCGCGAGTCGCCGATCACCACCGCACCGGCGCCGGCAGCCGACAACTCGGCACACAGCTCGATCGGATCGCCGAAGCCGTCCTCGCCGTCCACGATCACGGGGATGGGTGAACTCCGGCAGATCTGGCGTACGTAGGACACGTAGGTGTCCACGCCCCAGCGCGGGATCATCGGCTGGTCGAACAGCGCGCGGCCGACCGCGCCACCGGAGATGAAGACCGCCCGAGCACCGGCGGAGGAGGCCATCCTGGCGCTCAGCGGGTCGTGACAGCCAGGTACGAGAAGTGGGCGATCGCGCAGCGCGGCACGAAGCCTGGACGGTGACATGCATGCTCCTTCAGCCACACGCACGGTCGTGGTGTGGGATGCACCGGGCGGTCAGCTGGACCGGTAGGCCGCGTAGCGCCGCCACGCGTCAGAGATCGCCTGCTTGAGCGAGCCGGCCGCGTTGCTGAGGAAGTGCGCGTCGATCTCGGCCAAGACGGGACCGATGTCGTCGGCGAAGTTCACTCCCACCAGGAGTTCGGACACCCAGTCGCGGACCATGCCGGCGATGGCGGTCGAGTCGACCTCGATGATCACGCCGGTCCCGCGGTCGATGCGCAGGCTGACCGTCAGGAACTCGCTGGCACCGTGAACCGCGGAGGTCCGTGGCACCCTGGCGTATCCCACCACGATCAGGCTTGTCCGCGCACCCATAGCGGCAGTGTGCCACCGCTCGGCTAGCGAGGCCGTCATGGGGCCCGCTCCGTCAGCTTCTCGATCTCGGCGGCGTCGAAGTCGACGAATGTGGTGGTCGGCTCGGCCACGGGCCTGGACGTCTCGCCGTCGTCGAACAGGCCGACCGCATGCGCGGCGAGCGTCGAGTCGCCCTGGAGCCCGGGGGCGTGGACCTCCACCATCGTGCAGGGCTGCTCGAACTTGTTCCAGGCCCAGTGCACCGCGCCCGCCGGGATCCGCAAGAAGTCACCCGCTTCAAGCTGGAACGCCCGGTTCTCGACGAATATCCAGACCTGCCCGGCCTGCAGCCAGTTCAGCTGCTCGCAGTCGTGGGTGTGCGGCTTGGAATGGTAGCCGGGCGGGCGCGTCGCGATCATCAACGACGCCGCGTTGCCGTACACCGCTTTGGTGACGAACGACGTGGTGCCCATGTCGGCGAGCTGCTCTCGCACCTCGGCACCGGAAGCATGAAGGGACATGACCACTCCCTCGGCGCGCCGGGGACCGGCGGCGACGAACGGCGGCGCGTGGGCGACGCCTACCAAGGGAGAGGGCCCGACTCTGATGCGGGTGGCTCGAGCATCCTGCTCGGCAGGCCACATCGTCGAAATCCGCTGTTGGTACGTGTGAGGCTAAACGAACGTTTGACCAGTCGCAAGACCTTGTTTCGGCCCGTGGCCACCCACGCCGGATTCGAGCGCACGATCGTGTCGAAGCTCAGCGGTCGGTGGCGAGCCGGGCGTGGCGCTCGACGTCGTAGCGCACGCCGTCGTAGCAGAGCTTGCCCCGCTCGATCCCCTCGGGGCGGAAGCCCGCCTTGGTGGCGACCCGGCACGACGCCGGATTGTCCGTGCGGTGCCCCAGCTCCAGCCGGTGGAGGCCACGCTCGCCGAACGCCCACCGGGCCAGCTCGTCGGTGGCCGCCGCCGCGATGCCCCGCCGTCTGTACGCCGGCACGACCCAGTAGGACACCCATCCGTTGTCGTGGGCGTCGATCCCGGCGACCGCGACGTTGCCCACGACCTGCTCGCCGACCGTCACGGCGAAGGCATGACCAGCCCCCGGCCAGGCGGCGATCCAGCCCATGGCGTCCTGGAGGGTGACGACGGGCCACGGCGCCTGGTGCCGCAGATCGGGAGACTGGAAGGCGCGCAGCACGGCCGGGGCGTCGTCGTCGCGCCACTCCCGCAGCCGCATGTTCACACGGGTCACGCTGCCCGAGATTACCCAGGCTGCACCTGTTGCCCGATCTGGTGGGTGGCTTCGAAATCGGCCACCAGCTGCTTCGGCGCGGTCAGGCACCAGGCCTCGGCCACCAGCTCGAACAGCTCGTCGGAGTCGATCCTGTCGAGGTGGACCACCACCCAGCCGAACCGCCCGGCCGTGAACTGCACCTCGAACACCTCGGGCCGCTCGGCCACGAGGGCGATCTGCTCCTCGATCGTGGCCTTGAGCCCGACGGTCTCGGTCGCCTCCCACAGGTAGCCGAAGCCCTTGTCACGCACCTTGAGCCCGATCCACTCGCCGCCATGGCTCATCCGGACCTCGGGCAGCTCGTTCAGCAACTCGAGGAACTCGTCGACGCTCACACCCATGCGGCCTGTGTACCAGACGCGGCCGACACTTCCCGGGGCCCCGGTGGACGCACCCTGCCGGCCGCCTCCCCGGAACGATCAATCGTAATAGCGGACTTCCAGCACGTTGCCATCGGGGTCAGGAAAGTAAATCGCCTCGGGAGCGATGCCCCGGGCCCCGAAGGTGTTGGTCGCGGTGCCGGAGATCTCCACTCCGTGCTGTTTCAACCGGACCTGGAGGGCGTCGAAATCCTCGCGGCCCACCGACAGGCAGAAATGATTGATCGGGTGGCCGGCGCTGCCCTTCACGCCGGTGTGCTCGTCCACCCCTTTTAAGGCGTCGTACGCGATGAGATCGAGGATCGTCTCAGCCGAGATCCGCACGCTGGGAAAGGCCGCCTTTCCATCGCGAAACTCCTCCGTCCGCACCCCGGGCAGCCCGAGCACCTGCTCGTAGAAATGCAGGGACCTGCGCTGGTCGGCAACCCAGCAGACGAGATGGTCAAGGCGCACATCCATGAAAACCTCCTGCTCCAATATCTGCCGCCCGCCGCTCCTTGTCCACCTGCAGAACCACCGGCCCACGAATTTCCGCCTCTGCGAAACACGTGGTTAACGTCAAGTTAGCGGTGATGACCTGCGGGTTGAGCCGGCCGCGACATTCCCGCCCACAATGGGGGTGTGATGGAGATCATCGCCACCGGGACCGATAATAGTCGCAGGCTTTCGGATTCATCACGGATCATTCACGGGTGCGGAGGGCCTGGACGGCGGCGGTGATCTCCTTCCCCTGGTAGGCGCCGGTGGGCATGGTGGCGCCGTGGGCGTGGCGGACGACGCCCTGGGCGTCAATGAGGATGCTGCCCGACTGCTGCAGCGAGCCGAAAACCCTCCTGCTCAGGCCCATCACCTGGTGCGGGGAGGCGTGGCGGCCGACGAGGACGGGGAACGGCACCCGGCGCCTGGCCTTCCACGCGGCCGCCGCCCGGCGGTCCTCGGGAACCGCGACCAGCACCTGGACGTCGCCGGCCGCGAACTCGTCACGGCGCCGGACGAGGTCCTGGACGTGCCTGTTGCAGACCGGGCACGACGTCGCCCGCATGAAATAGATCAGCACGGCACGATGGCCTCGGTGGTCGGACAGGCGGACGGTCCTGCCGTCGGTGTGTTCCAGCACTACGTCGGGCGCGGGCGATCCGGTTTCCAGCATGGCGGAACTCTCCTTCGTACTCGGGGCTGCGGAAATACGGTGTGCTCAGGTCAGGCGCCGGTGGCTCCGCCGTCGGGCGAACCGCCGCCGGCGTCGGTCCTGCCGCCCAGGCTGTGCCGGACCCTGCTTCGGGCCCGGTGCAGCTGGGACTTCATCGCGGCGTTGCTCAAGCCGAGCGTCTCCGCGACCCGTCGCCCCGGATAACCGAGGACATCCCGCATGATCAGTACTCTGCGCTGAAGGTCCGGCAGCTCCCTGATCGCTTGTGCGACGAGCTCGGCCTCCAGCCGCCGGATGACCTCGTCCTCGGCCGACGTCGCCAGGCCGGCACCGGCCTCGTCATAGCGGTCGAGAAGCAGCCGGGCACGGCGCAGGCATTCGTTCCGGACGATCCTGAACATCCACGATGCCAGCGCCCCGGTGGCGCGCAGCGAGCCGATCCTGCGATAGAGGGTGATCAGCGCTTCCTGCGCGGCGTCCTCCGCATCCTGCGGGTTCGCGCAGAGGTGCTGCGCGAAACGTCGCACGTGAGAATGGGCACCGTCGACCACGGCAGTGATCGACTCGCGATCGCCGGCCTGGGCGGCCTCGATCAGCAGCGGGCCCGGGGGATCGGGATGGGGCTTGCCCCGGACCCCTCTGCTCAACTCCCCTGCAGGCCCTACCGGTCCTGCGGGAGGCGGTAGACGGACACGTGAGAGCGTGACTCCGCGGTGAAGTCGGCTCCGGCCCAGTCGGCGTGCCTGGTCTCCAGCTCGAACCCGGCCAGCTGCGCCATGAGATCGAGCTCGGCCGGCCAGATGTAGCGGTGCGGGCTGCGGAACAGCTTGGCCTGCTTGCTCTCGTCGAACGTGAAGTGGTGCGACACGACCAGCTGGCGCAGCACGTCGTAGGTGTCCAAGCCGATGTAGCCGGGGTCGGCGGTGATGACCGTCGCCTGCTGGCCCGGTGGCAGCTTGCGCAGCTCGGGCACCCACAACTCGATCACGAACCGGCCGCCGGGCTCGAGATGGCGGGCGGCGTTGCGGAAGCACGCGACCTGTTCGGCCTGGGTGAGCAGGTTGGAGATCGTGTTGAAGACGAGGTAGACGAGAGAGTACGGCCCGGGGGCCGAAGCGGTCGCCATGTCGCCGGTGATCACCGGGATCGTCGCTTCGTCCACCTTCGTACGCAGCTGCTCGATCATCGGCCTGGACAGCTCGATGCCGGTGACCGGCACCCCACGCTCGGCGAGCGGCACGGCCACGCGGCCGGTCCCGATGGCGAACTCGAGCGCCCGCCCGCCGCCCGCGAGCTCGGCGAGGCGGTCCACGGTCGGCTCCAGCACCTCGGATGCGAACATGCCGGTGCCCGGCGTGTCATAGCTCTGGGCGGCCTCCGCGTCCCAGATGCGCTCCTGGGCGTGCTGCGGCTCGCCGGACCCCGTCATGCCGGACGCCCCATCCGCCGCCGGACCCGCCGGACGCGGTCTTCGGCACGGCCCGGCCGCGCCTTCTCCTGCGAAGTCCTCCGCCTCATCGTTCGCCTTCCGTGACGGTGCTCTCGGGCTCTTGGGCGATCAACAGTAGGCAGCGCGCGGGCCCGGCGTCGAGCGAGTTTCCGCGGGGCGCGGTGTGGATCCTGGAGGCGGCCTCCCCGCGCGGAAGATGTAGAGTCTCTACTTTTGGAGCGAGCATATCTTCATATCCTGCCTACTATGCTGAGCCCATGGCGGAGCAGATCGGCTTGCGGGAGCGCAAGAGGCGGCGCACGCGGCAGACCCTGATCCACACGGGGCTGCGGCTGTTCGCGGAGCGGGGATACGACCAGACCACCGTGGCCGACATCTGCGCGGCCGCCGAGCTGTCGCCCGCCACGTTCTACAAGCACTTCCCCGCGAAAGAGGACATCGTCTTCGCCGACTATCCCGAGCGGATCGACGCCATACGGGCGCTGACCTCCGCGCCCCGCCCGGGAGAGTCACTGGAGAGCCTGCTGCGGCGGGCCTTCGCCGTGGCGCTGGAGCCCGGGCGGTGGAGCATCGATCCCGACGAGGATCTGATCGTGATCCGCACGCATCTGATCTTCGCCGTGCCGGCGCTGCGCGCGATCGCGCTGAGATGGCTCTTCGACGTCCAGCACGAGTGGGCGAAGGCGCTAAGGGAGGCGTTCCCCGAGCTGGACGACATCACCGCGCACGCCCTCATCGGAGCCATGGTCGGAGCGCTGGCGAGCGCCGGCCGAGCCGCCATCGAGAACGGGCGGCACGGCGCCGCCCTGGTCGAGGACATCACCCGTGCCCTCGACGTCGCCATGGCCGGACTCCCCCGCCACCCGACCCCGCGACAGGCCGGCGCGACGCCGTGAAGGCCCGCGACCACCACCATGGGCACGCCGTGCTCCGAAAGTTTCGGGGCACGACGACGACCGGGCGTGAGCCCTCCCAACTCCCGTAACTTTCATCCTCCTGCCACCGGTAGCGCCTGGTCACCGAGGCAACGCCGTCGCATGTCCCGAAAATTTCTATGATTAATTGACATATTTCGGCGCGCTTCTCACACTGATCAGCGGCTGGCACGCGCGGTGAACACGCCCGTGCCGTCGATCGATCGGCGATCGTCGCCTGCACCCCCCGCCCGGAAGGAGAGCCTCAGTGATCAGGAGCTCGGGCCGCTCAACGATCCGAACAGCGGCCGCCGTGCTGGTGGCAGCGGCACTCTGGGGCGCTGGAGCGGAAACGGCGGCGCTCGCCGAATCCCCCGGGACGCTGGCCAAGGCCCCCGCGACGCTCGCCGGCACCCGGGCGGCGCTCGCCGAGGCCCCGGCGGCGCCCTTCGCGGCCGGCGTCGAGGACGAAGGCGCCGACTGCGCGGTGACCGGCCTGCCCGACGAAGGATCGCTGCCGTCCAACTCCCGGCTTCCCGACCCCTTCAGGAAGCTGGACGGCACGCGCATCACCACCAGGTCCGACTGGCGGTGCCGGCGGGCGGAGATCAAGGAGCTGGCGGAGAGGTTCGTCTACGGCGAGAAGCCCGCGAAGCCGCCGAGCGTCACGGGCACGGTCTCCAGCACCGGCATCACGGTGAACGTCAACCACAACGGCAGGAGCGCCGGCTTCTCGGCGAGCGTCTCGCTGCCGAGCGGTTCGGGGCCGTTCCCCGCGGTCGTGGTCCTGGGAGGGTTCGGCGCCGACACGGCGGCCATCAGAGCCGCGGGGGCGGCGGTCATCAACTACGACCCCTACGCGGTCGGCAGGGAGGGCACGCCGCGCAACAACAAGCAAGGCGCGTTCTACAGCGTCTACGGCTCGTCGAGCAGCACCGGGCTGCTGGTCGCCTGGGCCTGGGGCGTGAGCCGCATCATCGACGTCATCGAGCAGTCGGGCGGCGGCATCCTCAGAGCGGACGCCACAGGCGTCACCGGCTGCTCGCGGTTCGGCAAGGGCGCCTTCGTGGTCGGCGCGTTCGACCAGCGCATCGCGTTGACCATGCCGATCGAGTCGGGCAGCGCCGGCGTGCCCATCTTCCGCGGCATCCCAGGGGAGGGCGCCCAGAGCCTGAGCAGCGCGTACGGCGAGCAACCGTGGCTGGGCGACGCGTTCGGCTCCTTCACCGGCAGCCCGAACCGGCTGCCTGTGGACACGCACGAAGCAGTGGCCATGATCGCCCCGCGCGGGTTGTTCATCATGGACAACCCCCACATCACCAACCTGGGTCCCAGGTCGGCCAGCGTGGCGGCCCTCGGCGGCGCGGAGGTGTACAAAGCGCTCGGCGCCGGAGACAACATCACCTACTGGTCCGACGTCCAGGACGGCAGCCACTGCGCCAACCGGGCAGAATGGCGGACCCCGCTGCAGCAGCACATCCAGAAGTTCCTCCTCAAGACGGGCAACGCACCCGGCGCGATGAGGATCTCGTCCAGGGCGCAGGGCAACCTGGCCGAGTGGCGGGACTGGCAGACACCCACCCTCGGCGACGATTCCAGCGACACCACCGCGCCGAGCACGCCGGGCGCGCCGGCCGCGTCCGGGGTGACCGCCACCAGCGCCCGGCTGGCCTGGACCGCCTCCACCGACCAGGGCGGTTCCGGCCTGGCCGGCTACACCGTCCACCGGGAGCAGGGCGCCACCGACCCGCAACTCGGCCAGGCGACGACCAACTCGATCACCCTCACCGGCCTGACCGCGAACACCGAATACCAGGTGTACGTACGGGCGCGTGACGGCGCGGGCAACCTGTCCGGCAACTCGCCGTCGGTCACGTTCACCACGACGGGCGGCGGTGGCGACACCTCGCCGCCGACGGCTCCGGCCGGACTGGCGGCCTCAGGAACGACGTCCACCGGCACGAGCCTGGCCTGGACGGCCTCCACGGACGACGAAGGCGTCTCCGGCTACGACATCCTGCGCGCCCAGGGCGCGAGCGGCGGCACGTTCGCCCAGGTCGGCACCTCGGCCACGACCTCGTACAACGACACGGGCCTGACCCCCGACACCACCTACCGCTACCAGGTCAGGGCCCGGGACGCCGCGGGCAACACCTCGCCGGTCTCGAACACCGCCCAGATCACCACCCGGCCCGGCACGTCCACCGGAGGTTGCACGGCCGAGGCCACCGTCCAGACCCAGTGGGGCACCGGGTACGTCATCCAGCCGCTCACCGTCACCAACACCGGCACCGCGACGATCACCGGCTGGACGGTCACCTTCACCCTGCCGGCCGGGCACACGCTGACCGGCTCGTGGAACGGCACCACCACCGTCAGCGGGCAGACCGTGACCATCAGGAACGCCGGCCACAACGGCACCCTCGCCCCCGGGGCCGCCACCGGCGGCGTCGGCTTCCAGGTGAGCCGCCCGGACGGCAACACCGCGCTGCCGTCCGGATACACCTGCGCGTGACGCCCGAGGCCCACCCGCTGCTCGCGGGTGTGGGTGGGCGTGCCGGCCGGAGAGTCAGCCCGACCTCAGCACGGCACGGACGCGCGGAGGAGAGGGCCGGCGGCCGCACGCAACTCGGCACTGAACGGCGTCGGTCTCAGCGTGGCCGGGTCCAGGTTGACGTTGACGCGGTAACCGTCGGCGTGCACCACCGCACGATCGGCCGACAACACGCGGAAGCCGTACACGCCGCTGGTGCTCCCCATGCGGTCCATCCAGAAGTGCACCAGCAGGTCCCCCGCCCCGGCGACGGGCGCGTGGTAGGTCACCTTGAACTCGCGGACGGCGAGGAACACGTCCTTGAACGCCGACCGGCCGGGGTCAGGGGCCCAGCCGAGCCGCTGCCAGTAGGCGCCGATCGCCCGCTCGACCAGCAGGGCATAGCGGGAGTTGTGCAACAGGCCCATGGCGTCGAGATCATCGAAGTGCACCTGGACGGGCTCGTGCACACCGGCTTCCATCATGGTCGATCCTCCGGGAGAAGCTCGGGGTCGGGGCAGAGGGCACGCAGGCGCTGCAGGACGGCGCGGCGGGCGCGGACCAGGGATTCCCGGCCCTCGTACAGGCGGGAGTGGATGACGACCATCTCGCCGAGCGCGTCGATCTCGTAGGCGAGCTGGGCCGGGTCCACACCCTCGGCCAGCTCGCCCAGCGCGATCGCCTCCGCCACCTGCCGCCGGAGGAACTCCTGCCACTCGCCCATGGCCCGGGCGACGCGGTCGCGCACCGGACCGGGACGGTCGTCGAACTCGACCTGCACGGTGAAGAAGAAGCACCCGCCGGGCAGCACGCCGTCCTCGTAGAACTTCAGGCGCGCCTCGTGCAGCGCGAACAGCCGCCGCACGCCCGCCGGAGCCCGCAGGGCGGGCGCCACCACGTGCTCGGTCCACTGTCGGGCCGCCCAGTCGACGGCGTCGAGCTGCAGGTGCTCCTTGCCCGGCCAGTGGGCGAAGAACCCGGACTTGCTGATGCCGGTGGCCGTCGCCAGCCGCCCCAGGGAGAGCCCGTCCAGCCCTTCGACGGAGGCCAGGCCCACCGCCTGCGCCAAGATCACCTCACGGCTGCGCAGTCCGCGCAGCCGCCGGCCGTCCTTCGTCATAGTACCCAGACTACATTAACGACCGATCGTTCGTATATCTCGCCGCGTACCCATCCCATACGTGCCTGAAGGGCGCCAGGACGGCCGGATCACGGGAGGCGTTGTCCGGAGTATCGTCCAGATCAGATACTGAGGAAACGGGACGATCCCGGAGGTCAGGTTGGCCCAGGAGGAGATCCACCGGCACAACGCCGGCAAGCTGCTCCGACACGTGCACCTGGGCGGCGCGGTCTCCCGCACGGCGCTGGCCGAGCGGATGAGACTGAACCGCAGCACCATCATGGCGCTGACCACCGAGCTCGCCACAGCGGGCCTGGTCCGCGAAGAGCTCCCCGCCGACACCGGCCGGGCGGGACGGCCGTCGCTGGTGGTCCGCCCCGACTCCGGCCAGGTCTACGTGCTCGCCTTCGACGTCGCCGTGGACCGGCTGGTCGCCGCCCGCGTCGCGCTCGGCGGGATCATGCTGGACCGCAGGGAAGCCGTCCGCCCGCGCGCCGGAGCCGACCTCGACCGCGTGGTCGAGGTGCTCGCCCGGTTCGGCCGCCAGCTGCACCGTACGGCCCCTCCGGACTCCGTTTGCGTCGGCGTCGGCGCGTCCTACTGCGGCATGATCCGGCCCGGCGACGGCATGGTGCGCTTCGGACCCGACATGGGCTGGGTGGACCAGGCGTTCGGCACCGAGCTCGGCCGCCGGCTGGGCCTCGGCCTGCCCGTGTCCGTGGGCAACGAGGCACACCTCGGCGCGCTGGCCGAACAGCAACGCGGAGCGGGCGCCGGCTTCCAGAACCTGATCTATCTCCACGGGGACGTCGGCGTGGGCGGCGGCATCATCGTGGGCGGCAAGTTGCTGGACGGCGACGGCGGCTACGGGTGCGAGCTGGGGCACATGGTGGTGAACCCGTACAACGGGCGCCCCTGCGGGTGCGGCTCACATGGTTGCCTGGAGGCGGAGGTCGGCGAGCGGGCGCTCCTCGACGCCGCGGGCCGGCCCGCCGACCAATTCGGCCGCGACGCCGTACGAGCCGTGGTGGACGACGCCGACCGCGGCGATCCCGCAGCCCAGGAGGCGCTGCACCAGGTCGGCGACTGGCTCGGCATCGGGGTGGCCAACCTCATCAACCTCTTCAACCCCGGCATGGTCGTCTTCGGCGGCATGCTGCGCGACATGTACCCGGGGGCGGCGGCCCAGGTGCGCGCCCGCATCGCCGCCAACGTGCTGCCCGTCGCCCGCGAACGCGTGAGACTGCGCACCTCGGCGCTGGGAGACGACGCCACCCTGGTCGGCGCCGCCGAACTCGGCTTCTCCGACCTGCTGGCCGACCCGTTGGGGGTGCTCACCCGCACGACGAGGTGACGCGGTCGCACCGGCCCCCTCATCGCCCACCCATGGGAGCGCCCGCGACAGGCAGAGCCGGCAGCAGGCGGGTCGGCGAGACGCCGCGACCGTGACCCAACGATGACACCGGGCGCATGAGGCGGGGACACGGTCGGCCGACACTGGATGGGGTTGACGGCGGGAGAGTACGGGACAGGGCTGTCGCCGGCGTGCGTGAAGCGCTTGGACCGGCTGGCCCGGCACGAGACCACCCGTCCCGGGCCGCCCGCGCAGGGTCGACGTCGGCGGCCCGGACGCCCCCGGCAACTACGGCGTCGCCCTCACCGAGCGGGGCGAGCCGAACCGGCAGGAGCTGCTGTGACCGTCCGCAGGCCGGCGAGGTGCAGCGGACGACGATCGACGTAAAGGAGAAAGGCGTGGTTGAAGGCGGAAGATGGGACCGGCGTTCCCTGCTGCGGGGCGCCACCGTGCTGGCCGGTGCCGCCGCGACCGCACCGCCGCTGGGCGGGGCGGCCACGGCCCGAGCCCGCGGTGGTGACGCGGACGCGCTGTTCAAGGCGGGGAAGTTCGAGCAGGCCGGGCGCGCGTACGAGGAGATCCTGAGAGCTGACCCCGCGAACCTGAACGCGGCCCGCCGGCGCGGCTACGTCGGGCTGCTGGCCAACCGGTTCCCCGAAGCCGAAAAATACCTCAAGATGGCCATCGGGCTGGCACCCGGCGACAAGGATGCCAACCGGTTCCTGGCCGACTGCTACATCCGGCAGGACAAGTTCGCCCTCGCCGCACCACACTGGCAAGCGGCCGGCAGGGACGTCTTCGCCACGTGGTTCGCGGCGGTCCGCGGCGAGCCGTACCAGATCCACGGCGACATCGCGCGGCTGCCCTGGCCGCAGATGGACCCGAAACCGCTGGTGGAGGCCTCGGTCAACGGTGGACCGTCAAAACGCTTCACGTTCTACACCGGCTCCCCATGGCTGGGCCTGTCCTCGACGGTGGCCAAGGAGGCCGGGCTGAGCCCCGTCGCCAGCCAGAAGATCGATTATCTGGACGGCACCATATGGCAGTACTTCGGGGTGCTGGACTCGTTCAGGCTGGGCGGCATCGAACTGCGTAACATCCCCGTGGCGTGGTCGGAGTCGGAGTCGGGCGGAGATGTCGACACCGGCAACGACGGCATGATCGGCACGTGGGTCTTCTACCACCTGCTGACCACCTTCGACTACGCGGGCCGATCGCTGATCCTGCGGTGCAACACCCCGGAAGCGGCCAGGCAGGCGCGCGCCGCAGCCGAACGGGCGGGCGCAGAGCCCCTGCCACTGTGGCTGGCCCGTGAGCACATGGTCCACAGCAGGGGCAGCGTCGCCGGCTCAGGCCCGCGCGTGGTGGCCTTGCCCATCGGCGGAGGCAGCGAGGCCGCCGCGGTCATGCACGGGGATACGGCCGAACAGTTGCGGATCCGCACCGACTACGACCGCCCCATCAGGACTCACGCTCACAGCCACCCGGCGGTCACCTACCCTTGCTATCCGAAGGAGATCCGCCTCGGCAGCGCCACCGCCCACGACATCTACTGCAACACGCACCCGGAGTCCGCACTCGCCCCCCTCGGGTTCGACGTGCCGGTCACCTTCTTCCACAGCTTCTACAAGCCGTACAACATCACCCTCGACTTCACCGGCATGAACGTCTACATCGCCCGCGGCAAGGCCACCTGATCGCGGGGCTCCGCAGGTCTACGCCTCGCCGGAGGTCAGGCCGCCCGGCTCAGGAGAGGCCGGTGCCGAGCGGCGCCGGCTGAACCAGTGCCGATGGTTGCGAACGAAGGTCACCACGAAAAGGGCCTGAATGGCGCCCTCGATGAGGAGGAAAAGACCGGAGTCCAGCGCCAGCAGTACCGAACCGCCGTCGAAGGCGCCGACGATGGCGCCGACAGTGCTCACCACCGCGACGATCGCGATCGGAGCGGCGAACAGCGCGACCTAATGAGGCTGGGATCGGTACTCAGCCCACATGTCGACCGCCTCTTGAAGATCGAGAGCGGCAACATGCTCACGCGCCATCCCAACCGTGTAGATCAACCGGTCCGCGAGCCAATCCGGAACCGGTTCCCTAGGAGGAGTTTTCTCCACTCGAATGTGATCGGCCAGCGCGCCGAGGCGTTCGATCACCTGGCCGAGCTGGATGATCTCGGGCCGGTCCGCACCCGCCTCGCGAACCCTCGCTGTCGCCTCCGCGTACACTTCCGCGTCGGCCCTCTCACCGACAGCCCACACCTCACGGATCTCCACCGCCTTGTCCTCGGTGATGCGGTAGACGACACGCCAGGTATTGCGACCGACCACCAGCTTCCGGAAACCGCTCAGTTCGCCGCCCAGCGGGTAGCCGGCTTCAGGGTTGTCCAGCAGGAGCAGGATCTTCTTGAGTACTTCAGGCACCGCGTCCGGGCCGATACGCCGGAGGTCGTCGACCGCCGGCGCCGTGAAGACGACGTCGGACACGATTCACTCATCGTCCGGGATGGCGGACAGCGACTCGCGAGTATGTCCGAAAGCGGCAAGCACCTCATCAAACGAGACCCGCTCCCCCGTATCCGTGACCGACCGGGCGAGCACCAGCGCCAGATCGCGAAGATCAGCCGCCGCTTCCTCCAGCTCATTGAGCCGGCGAATGCTCACGACGGCCGCCACTGGCTGATGCCGCCGGGTGACCACCAGGTCGGTCCCCTGCTCCGCATCAGCCACCAGGCGGGCAACGCCTCGCTGGGCCGCCTCTGTGACGCTCAGCTCATTAGCGTCGCGGAGAACAGTCATGCATCAACTGTACATCTTTCTATATAGAAGAGCAGTGCCCCCGGGCCGAGCATCGGCTCAGGCCTCCCCAGAGGTCAGGCCGACCGGGCAGGCGACGCCTGTGCCGCCGATCCCGCATTACCCATTGGGCACTTTGTACAGGTATTGCTGGGTAGCACTCCTCTTCCGGCAACAACTGGCCCACGCAGGCAACCGGGTGAGACGCCACGCCCAGCAACCGCCTCCGGCTGGCGTTCGGGAAATCCCTGCCTTCCGCCCTCAACGGAGTTAGGATTTTTCCCGAACGCCGAAGGACTGGAGAGCACCAATGGAGGCGAGGCCACAGCCTCAGAGCGAGGTTGAAGTTCTGCGAGCCGGAATGGCTGTGCTAGGTGACCGACTGCCGGCCGGGTGGGACATCCAACCACTGAGCCGCAGACTGCCCGATGCTCGCTTCGACGCTCTCTGGAAGGTGACAGCACCGGACGGAACCTCGGTCGTGCTGGTCGTGGAAGCCAAGCGCGTGGTGGAGAGACGTGACACCGCTACGCTGCTCCATCAGTTGAATGCCGCAGCGGACGAGCATCCAGGCAGCCGTGGAGTTGTCGTCTCCCGATACCTGTCGCCGCCCGTGCGTAAGCGGCTCTCGGAGGCTGGCCTGTCCTACATAGATGCGACAGGGAACATCACCCTGAACGTTTCTAAGCCCGGTCTATACGTTGCAGACAGAGGGGCCGACCATGATCCGTGGCGCGGTCCTGGAAGACCGCGCGGAACGTTGAAGGGCGCTCCCGCAGCGAAGATCGTGCGTGCGCTGTTGGACCACGAAAGATCGTGGGCGATCCGTGAGCTGATCGACGTCGCCGACGTATCCACTGGGTCGACCTACCGGGTGATCGAGTTTCTCGAGAGCGAGAACCTGGCAACGCGGACCAGTTCGGGTGCAGTCGTTGTTCCCGACTGGATCGCACTGCTGAGGCGTTGGAGCGAGGACTACGGGTTCGTACGATGCAGTCGCGTCACACGGTGGATAGCACCGAGAGGCCTGCCTAGCCTCATGCGGCGGGCGGCTGATGGCCCTCCCACCCAATACGTCATAACCGGAACCTTGGCCGCAGCTAGCTGGGCCCCCTACGCTCCAGCCCGCTCCGCCATGATTTACACGACAGACGCCGAGCACACCGCCCAACTCTGGGATCTTCGCCCTGCTGAAGCCGGAGTGAATGTGATGTTGGCCGAACCTGAAAGTGATGTCGTCTTCGCCCGCACCCTTACTGACGCTTCCGGTCTCACGATCGCATCGCCACCCCAAGTCGCCGTCGATTTGATGACAGGCCCTGGACGCAGCCCCTCTGAAGCCGAAGAACTCATTGAATGGATGGCGCGACATGAATCCTCCTGGCGTAAGCAGTAGCGACATCCTCGTCCGATCTCGGTCCGCGCTGCTCGATGCATTGGCCGCGTTGGACGCCCATCGCGACGCTGTGATCGTGATTGGAGCGCAGGCCATCTACCTGCGCACTGCAGGAAGTCCTGTCGCACTCGCCGAGACGACGAAGGACAGCGATCTCGCACTCGACCCCAGGGTCCTGGAGGACGATCCGCTTCTGGAGCAATCCATGGGCCGCGCGGGGTTCTACCGTGACCCCATTGGCGGACAACCCGGAGCATGGCTGAACCCCGCGGGCATTCCCGTCGATCTGATGGTGCCCGAGGCTCTTGCAGGAGCAGGTACGAGAAAGACACGGGGAGCCCGCATCCCTCCACATGATCGCCGTGCCACCCGGCGTGCTCGAGGTCTCGAAGCCGCTGTCATCGACAACACGGTCATGGACGTCACCGCCCTTGACCCGGCCGATGCCCGCGTATATCGAGTCAGAGTCGCCGGGCCCGCAGCCTTGCTGGTGGCCAAGCTCCACAAGATCGCAGAACGGGTTTCGGTCCCCCACCGGCTGAATGACAAGGACGCACACGACACGTACCGCATCCTTATCGACGCCGACACCGCTGAACTGGCCACCACCTTCAGGCTCCTAGCTCATGATCCCATCAGCAGCGAGGTCACGGAGCAGGCCATCGAACATCTGGCGACACTGTTCGCGGCAGGACCAACCGCGCCCGGCTCAACGATGGCCGGACGTGCGGAAGAGGGAATTGGCGAACCGGAGACGGTTGCTTTGGCAACGTCTCTGCTGGCTACTGATCTCGTGCAGGCCTTGGCAAGCACCTGAGCCCTCCGACGACTTCGCAGAGGGCTCGACCCCAACCTCGAGGCCTGGCCCTCTGCGCTGCCGAGGTCAGATTTCACCTAAGGGACTGATCTACTCATCTGCCGACACGATGCCCACGGGACAGGAGACCCCGGTGCCGCCGATGCCGCAGTACCCATGGGGCACTTTGTACAGGTATTGCTGGTGGTAGTCCTCTGCGAAGTAGAAGGGCCCCGCGGGGGCGAGTTCGGTTGTGATGTCGCCGTACCCGGCCTGCTTGAGCACCTTCTGGTAGGCGTCGCGCGACGCCTCCGCGGCCTTCTGCTGCTCCGGCGAGTGGTAGTAGATGGCCGAACGGTATTGGCTGCCGACGTCGTTGCCCTGGCGCATGCCCTGCGTCGGGTCGTGCGCCTCCCAGAAGAGCTTGAGGAGCTCTTCGTACGACACCTTCGCCGGGTCGAAGACGACCCTGACGACCTCCGCGTGCCCGGTGAGGCCGCTGCAGACCTCGTCGTACGTCGGGTTGGGGGTGTGGCCGCCCTGGTAGCCGGCGGCCGTCGTGACGACGCCCGGGGTCTGCCAGAACTTGCGCTCGGCGCCCCAGAAGCAGCCGAGGCCGAAGTCGGCGACCTCCAGCCCCGGTGCGTACGGCGGGGCGAGGGGGGCGTCGAGGACGGCGTGGCGGTCCGGCACGGGCATGGGTTCCGCGCGTCCCGGCAGGGCGTCCTCCGGTCGGACCATCGATGTCTTGTTGCCGCCGAACAGCCAGCCCATAACGCACCTCCAGAGGTCTTCCCTCAGCCTACATACCCGCCAACACTTAAGGGCTCCTGAATAATTCCCTATAGAGGAACGCGTTTGTGTTTAAGGGTAGTAATGCCCGAAACTGGAGTACATGCCTGACCTTCGGCGTGGCGTACTGTTCGGGATCGCCGCCTACACCATGTGGGGCCTGTTCCCGCTGTACTGGCCTCTGCTGAAACCCTCGAGCGCCGTGGAGATCCTGGCGCACCGGATGGTGTGGTCGCTGGTCGCCGTGGCCGCCGTGCTGGCCGTGCGCAGGCACTGGTCGTGGTTCAGGGAGCTGGCCCGCCGGCCGGGGAAGCTCGGCCTGCTGAGCCTCGCCGCCCTCGTGATCACCGTCAACTGGGGCACCTACATCTACGCGGTCAACACCGGGCACGTGGTCGAGAGCGCCCTGGGGTACTTCATCAGCCCTCTCGTCAACGTACTGTTCGGGGTGGTGCTGCTGCGGGAGCGGCTGCGGCCGTTGCAGTGGGCGGCGGTCGGGTTCGGGGCGCTGGCCGTGCTCGTGCTGACGGTCGACTACGGCCGGCCGCCGTGGATCGCCCTCACGCTGGGGATGAGCTTCGGCGCGTACGGGCTGGTCAAGAAGCGGGCCAACGTGGCGGCGACCGAGAGCCTGGCCGTGGAGACGCTGGTCCTGCTCCTGCCGGCCCTTGGCTATCTGCTCTTCCTGCAGGGCACCGGCGCGGCGACGTTCGGGACCGAGGGCGTCTGGCACGCGGTGCTGCTGGCGAGCGGCGGGCTGGTCACGGCCGTGCCGCTGATCTGCTTCGGGGCGGCGGCCATCAGGGTGCCGTTGAGCACCATCGGGCTGCTGCAGTACATCGCGCCGATCCTGCAGTTCGCCTGCGGTGTGCTGATCGTGCAGGAGGTCATGCCGCCCAGCCGGTGGATCGGCTTCGCGATCGTCTGGGTGGCGCTGGCGGTCTTCACGTACGACAGCCTCCGGACGGCGCGCGCGGCCGCCCGGGTCAGGAGGTCGGCCGTCCTGTCGGACAACCCGGCCGGCCCGGCGGGCGATCAGCCGCTGCGCTCCACCACGTAGTCACATAGCGCCAAAAATGCGTTCTTGGCGGGGATGTCGGGAAGGCCGAAAATGTCGGCACGGGCCTGGTCCACCCACGACTCCAGCTCCGCCCGCGCCCGCGCCATCCCCGGGTGCGCCCGCAGCAGCGTCAGCGCCTCCTCGACCTCTTCCTCGGCGACCGGCCCCGACAGCAGCGAGGTCAGCCGGGACGTGTCACCCGAGGCCAGCGCGTACAGGACCGGAAGGGTCCTGACGCCCTCGCGCAGGTCGGTGCCCGGCGTCTTGCCCGACTCCGCCCCGCTGGAGGCCACGTCGAGCAGGTCGTCGCCGAGCTGCCAGGCCACCCCGATGGCCTCGCACGCGCGGCTGAGCCGCTCCTCCACGTCGGCGGGAGCCCCGGACAGCAGCGCGCCGAAGCGGCCCGAGGCGGCGATCAGCGAGCCCGTCTTGTCGGCCAGCACGCTGAGGTAGTGGCCGACCGGGTCCTCGTCGTCGCGCGGGCCGATGGTCTCGCGGATCTGCCCCTGGACGAGGCGGGAGAACGTCTGGGCCTGGATGCGGATCAGCTCGGGACCCAGGTCGGCCAGGATGTCGGAGGCCTGCGCGAACAGGTAGTCGCCGGTGAGGATCGCCACGGTGTTGTCCCACCGGGCGTTGGCGGAGGGAGAGCCCCGGCGCACCGGGGCCTCGTCCATGACGTCGTCGTGGTAGAGCGAGCCCAGGTGGGTCAGCTCGATCACGACCGCGCCGGGCACCACACCCGGCGCGGACGGGTCGCCGAACTGCGCGGCCAGCAACACCATCAGCGTCCTGAACCGCTTGCCGCCCGCCTCGATGAGATGCTTGGACGCCTCCGTGACGAAGGCGTCCTCGCTCTCCACGGACGAGCGCAGCAGCTTCTCGACCGCGGCCAGTCCGTTGGCCACGTCCTGCGCCAACCGCTCGTCCTCAATGGGAAGGTCAACCACGGGAGGCGCGGACATACGGGATCCCCTTATCTAATGAACAGGCTGCGAGCAGCGTCGTCAGCAACACCGAGCACGGACTCCGGATAGAGCCCCACCCCTACGGTAACCAGCAGGGAGACGGCGATGACGGTCACGGTTCCCATACTGGGCACCGCGATCGCCGGTCCGTCGGCCGAGGGCTCGCTGAAGAACATCAGCACGATCACGCGGACGTAGAAGAACGCCGCGATCGCCGAGGCCACGACGCCCACGACCACCAGCGCCGCCATCCAGCCGCCCATCGAGTCGCCGGGCTGCGTGCCGCTGTCCAGGGCGGCCGCGAACACGGCATATTTGCCGAAGAAGCCGCTGGTCAGCGGGATGCCGGCGAAGGCCAGCAGGAAGAAGGCGAACACCCCGGCCAGCATCGGCGCACGCTTGCCGAGCCCGGCCCAGCGCGACAGGTGCCCCGCCTCGCCGCCCGGGTCGCGTACCAGCGTGACCACCGCGAACGCGCCGACCGTGGTGATGCCGTAGACCGCCAGGTAGAACAGGATCGCCTTCAACGAACTCGCGTTCTGCTCGGCGGTGCCGAACGTGGCCATCACGCCGACGAGCAGGAAACCCGCGTGCGCGATGGACGAGTAGGCCAGCATGCGCTTGATGTCGGTCTGCGTGATCGCCAGGATCGAGCCGACGATCATGGTGAGCGCGGCGACGCCCCAGATGACCGGCCGCCAGTTCCAGTCGAGGTTGCCCAGACCCACCCAGAACACCCGCAGCACGGCTCCCACGGCCGCGACGAGCGTGCCGGAGGCCATCAGAGCGGTGATCGGCGTGGGGGCGCCCTGGTAGACGTCGGGCTTCCAGGCCTGGAACGGAGCCGCGCCGATCTTGAACATCAGGCCGACGCCGAGCATCGCGAGCCCGATCATCAGCAGCGGGTCGAGCGCGGCGCCGCGGGCCAGGGCCTGGTTGATGCCCGGCAGCGAGACGGTGCCCGCGTAGCCGTAGATCATCGCCGTGCCGTACAGGAAGAACGCCGAGGAGAACGCGCCCAGCAGGAAGTACTTCATGGACGCCTCCTGCGACAGCAGGCGGCGCCGGCGGGCCAGGCCGCACAGCAGGTAGAGCGGCAGCGACATGACCTCTAGGGCCACGAACATCATCAGCAGGTCGTGCGAGGCCGGGAACAGCAGCATGCCGCCCACGGCGAACAGGACCAGCGGGTAGACCTCGGTGTGGCCGCCGCCCGCGGACTCGGCCTCCTCCTCGTCGGCGCTGCCCGGCACGGCCGCGGCCGAGGCGACGAAGTGACCCTCGTCGTTGATGAGCAGCACGCAGACGAACGACAGGACGAGGATGACGCCCCAGATGAACAGCGAGGGCCCGTCCACCGCGAGCGCGCCCACGGCGGAGGCCGTGGTGGACACCTGGCCGCGCAGGACCTGCACGAGGACCAGCGCGAACGCGCCGGCCAGGCTGAGCAGGGTGAGCGGCACGTGGATCGCCTTGCGCAGGTAGCGCGGCGCGAAGGCCTCGACGAGCACGCCGATGATGGCCGCGCCGAAGACCACCAGCAGCGGCGCGAGCGTGCCGTACTCGATCGTCGGCGCTGGGATGGAGTTCACTGACCTGTCCCCTTCTCAGCGATGGTGGAGGTGGGTACGCCCACGTTGGTCAGCGTCTGTTGCACTGACGGGTTGATCACGTCGAGCAGCGGCTTGGGGAAGAAGCCGAACCCGATGATCAGGGCGACCAGCGGAGCCAGCACCCAGACCTCGCGGGCGTTCAGGTCCTTGAAAGGCTTGACCGGCTCGGCGGTCGGGCCGTTCAGGGTCCGCTGCACCATCCACAGGATGTAGACGGCCGCCAGGATCACGGCCACCGCGGAGACGATCGCGGCCGCCGTCAGCGCCCCGGAGCCGTGGGCCTGGCTCGAGTACGTGCCGATCATGACCATGAACTCGCTGACGAAGGACGACAGGCCCGGCAGCGACAGCCCGGCCAGACCGGCGACGAGGAAGAAGCCCGCGAGCACCGGCGCGACCTTCTGCACGCCTCCGTAGTCGCCGATGAACGGCGAGCCGCGCCTGGCGATCAGGAACCCGGCGGCCAGGAACAGCGCGCCGGTGGCGAAGCCGTGGTTGACCATGTAGAGGGCCGCGCCGGACTGGGCGACCGACGACATGGCGAACACGCCCATGACGATGAAGCCGAAGTGCGAGATCGACGTGTACGCGATGAGCCGCTTCATGTCGGTCTGCCCGATGGCCACGATGGCGCCGTAGATGATGCTGATGACCGCCAGCACGACGATCGGCACCGTGAACGTCTTGGCCGCGTCGGGGAACAACTCCAGGCAGAAGCGGAGCATGCCGAACGTGCCGACCTTGTCCAGCACGCCGACCAGCAGCACGGCGGCCCCGGCCGGAGCCTGGGCGGCCGCGTCGGGCAGCCACGTGTGCACCGGCCACAGCGGCGCCTTGATCGCGAACGCGATGAAGAACCCGCCGAAGAGCCACTTCTGCATCGTCGGGTCCTGGATGGCCCCGACGAGCTCGGGGAACATGAACGTCTTGCTGCCCGCGACCACGTAGAGCCCGATGACCGCGACCAGCATGAGCAGGCCGCCGAACAGCGAGTACAGCAGGAACTTCACGGCCGCGTAGGACCGCTGGGCGCCTCCGTACGAGCCGATCATGAAGTACATCGGGATCAGCATGGCTTCGAAGAAGACGTAGAACAGGAAGATGTCGGTCGCCGCGAAGACGCCGATCATCATCGTCTCCAGCACCAGCAGCAGCGAGAAGTACGTCTTCACCGACCGCTTGGGCGTGATGAGCGTGCCGTCTGCGGTCTTGACGCCGTCGGCGTCGTGCCACGAGGCCAGCACCACGATCGGCACCAGCACCGCGGAAAGCGCGATCAGCACGAGCGCCACGCCGTCGACGCCGACCCCGAACTTCACGCCGAAGCTCGGGATCCAGTCGTACTCGGCGACGAACTGGAAACGCTCGCCCGACGGCTTGAACCCGGCGGCCATGACGCCCGTCAGGACCAGCACCAGCAGCGAGACCAGCAGCGTGACCTGCTTGGCCAGCTTGTCACTGCCCTTGGGAAGCAGGGCCACCACGATGGCGCCCACCACGGGCACCGCCATGAGTATCGGAAGCCAGGGTGACATCAGATGTTCCCAACGAGGAGCAGGGCGCCGGTCAGCAGGGCGGCACCGATCAGGATGGACAGCGCGTACGTTCTGGCGAAGCCCGTCTGGATCCGCCGCAGGCGCCCGGAGCTGCCGCCGATGCCCGCCGCCAGACCGTTGACCAGCCCGTCGATGCCGCGGTTGTCGAAGAACACCGCGATGCGGGTCAGCCACTGGCCGGGACGCATGAAGAGCGACTCGTTGAGCGCGTCACCGTACAGGTCGCGCCGGGCGAACGTGGTGAGGAAGGAGCCGCGCGGCTGCACGGACGGAACCTCGGCCCGGCCGTACCTCATCCACGCGAAGGCCGCGCCGACCGCGACGAGCGCCAGGGTCGCCAGGCCGGGAGTGCTGGTGAAGTGGAAGGCGGGCAGCTCCTCGGGCCGGCCGACCGCCGGGGCGAGGAACAACATCAGCCGGTTGCTCAGGACGAGGTAGGCGCCCAGGCCGAGCGCGCCGAGCGACAGGACCATCAGCGGGACGGTCATGACGGACGGGGACTCGTGCGGGTGGGCGTCGTCGGCCCAGCGCTTCTGGCCGAAGAAGGTCATGAAGACCATCCGCGACATGTAGAAGCCGGTGATGCCCGCGCCGAGCACTGCCAGCCAGCCGAGGATCGGCTGGTGGTGCACCGCGGTCTCGATGATGCCGTCCTTGGTGAAGTAGCCGGACAGCAGCGGGAACCCGATGATCGCCAGGTAGCCGATGAAGAACGTGGCGAAGGTGACGGGCATGAACTTGCGCAGCCCGCCGTACTTCCGCATGTCCACTTCGTCGTTCATGCCGTGCATGACCGAGCCGGCGCCGAGGAACAGGTCGGCCTTGAAGAAACCGTGCGTGATCAGGTGGCCGATCGCGAACGCGTAGCCCGCGGGGCCGAGGCCCGCGCCGAGCATCATGTAGCCGATCTGCGACATCGTCGAGCCGGCCAGGCCCTTCTTGATGTCGTCCTTCGCGCAACCGATGATCGCGCCGGCCAGCAGCGTGGCCGCGCCGACGACGGCCACGGCGAGCGCGGCCCCCGAGCCCTCGGGGAAGAAGAACGCCCCCGAGCGCACCACGAGGTAGACGCCGGCGGTGACCATGGTCGCGGCGTGGATCAGGGCCGACACGGGGGTCGGGCCCTCCATGGCGTCGAGCAGCCAGGACTGCAGCGGCAGCTGCGCCGACTTGCCGCACGCGCCGAGGAGCAGCAGCAGGCCGATGGCCAGCATGGTGCCGTTCTCGGTGCCGGGCGTGATCTGCTCGCCGAGGCCCTGGAACGTGAGGGTCCCGAACGTGGTCCAGATGACGAACATGCCGACCAGCAGGCCGAAGTCGCCGACACGGTTGACGACGAACGCCTTCTTCGCCGCGACCGCCGCCGACGGCTTGAACTGCCAGAACCCGATCAGCAGGTACGAGGCCAGGCCCACGCCCTCCCAGCCGATGAACAGACCCACGTAGTTGTCGGCCAGCACCAGCAGGAGCATCGCGGCCACGAACAGGTTCAGGTAGGCGAAGAACCTGCGCCGGTGCTCGTCATGCGACATGTAGCCGATGGAGTAGATGTGGATCAGCGAGCCCACACCGGTGATCAACAGGGCGAAGCTGATCGACAGCGGGTCGATCAGCAGCCCCATGTCGACCATGCCGGGGATGAACTCGTAGAGATGCACGGCCCGCCGGCGCTCCTCCTCCCCGAACCCGATCAGCTCGAAGAACCCCAGCACCGCCACGGCGAACGAGGCGAGGGACATGGCCACGCCCAGCAGATGGCCCCAGCGGTTCGTGAACCGGCCGAACACCAGCAGGACGAACGCCCCGACGAGCGGGAAGGCGATCATCAGCCAGGACAGTCCGATCACGCCGCCGGTGTGCTGGGCGATCTCAGCGATTTGAGATTCCACCAGTCACCTCTTAGTACTTCAGCAGGTTGGCGTCGTCGACGGACGCGGACCTGCGGGTTCGGAAGATCGTCACGATGATGGCCAGGCCGACGACGACCTCGGCCGCGGCCACCACCATCACGAAGAACGCGATGATCTGGCCTTCCAGGTTGCCGACCTGCCTGGAGAAGGTGACGAAGGCGAGGTTGCAGGCGTTGAGCATGAGCTCCACGCACATGAACACCACGATCGCGTTGCGCCGGATGAGCACGCCCATCGCGCCGATGGCGAACAGCAGCCCCGAAAGGATCAGGTAGTGCGTGGTCACTTGGTCACCCCGTTGCTCTCTTCGGCGTTGCTCTCCGCGTCGCCGCTCTCCGAGCCCTCGTCATCGGCCCGGTGCCTGATGGCCGCGGCGAGCTTGGGGTCCTCGGGCAGGTGGCCGTGCTCGACGTCGTAGCGCGCGATGTAGCGGTTGACCGAGGACTCCGCGACCGACCCGTCCGGCAGCAGCGCCGGCATGTCGATGGCGTTGTTCCTGGCGTAGGTGCCGGGGCCGGGCAGCGGCGACGGGCGGTCGCCGAGGAACCGGGCGCGGGACAGGTCCTTCTGCGTGGCCTTCTCGGTGAGCCGCTCGCGGTGCGCCAGGACCATCGCGCCGAGCGCGGCGGTGATCAGCAGGGCCGAGGTGATCTCGAACGCGAAGACGTACTTGGTGAACAGCAGCAGCGCGATGGAGCGGATGTAGCCGCCCTGCGCCGTGGCCTGCGCCAGGCCTACCTCGTCGGCGAAGATCGCGTTGCCGAAGGCGAGGACGATCAGCGTCACGAAGCCGAGCGCCGCGATGGCGGCCCAGAAACGCTGGCCCTTCAGCGTCTCGACGAAGGAGTCCGACGAGTCCACGCCGACGAGCATGAGCACGAACAGGAACAGCATCATGATCGCGCCGGTGTACACGATGATCTGCACCGCGGCCAGGAAGGGCGCGTCCTGCACGGCGTACAGGACGGCCAGGCTGAGCATCACGGTGCCGAGCATCAGCGCGGAGTAGACGGCCTTCCGGTTGAAGACCACGCCGAGCGCGGCGCCGACGGAGACGACGGCGAGCACCCAGAAAGTGATGGTCTCACCCATTGGTCCGTCCCAGACGGTAGTAGTCCTCTTCGGTCTCGCCGAGCCGCATCGCATGCGGAGGCTGCTCCATGCCCTGAGTCAGGGGCGCGAGGAGCATCTCCTTGGTGTAGATGAGGCTCTCGCGGCTGCTGTCGGCGAGCTCGTACTCGTTCGTCATGGTGAGCGCGCGGGTCGGGCAGGCCTCGATGCACAGGCCGCACAGGATGCACCGCAGATAGTTGATCTGGTACGTGCGCCCGTAACGCTCGCCCGGCGAGAAGCGCTCCTCGTCGGTGTTGTCCGCGCCCTCGACGAAGATCGCGTCGGCCGGACACGCCCAGGCGCACAGCTCGCACCCGATGCACTTCTCCAGCCCGTCAGGCCAGCGGTTGAGCTGGTGACGCCCGTGGAAGCGCGGGGCCGTCGGCCTCTTCTCCTCCGGGTAGTTCGTCGTGACGGGCTTCTTGAACATCGTATGGAAGGTGACCCCGAAGCCCTTGACGGGGTTCAGCCAATCAGTTAGTCCCACTGGGAATCTCCTTGTGCTGCACCCCGTGGTAGTGCGGCAGATCGAGCGGCGGCACCGGGAAGCCGCCCGCCACCGGCTCCTTGGACAGTTCCTCGAACTCGGCCTCCACCTGGGCCTTCCTGGCCTCCCTGCGCCGCTGGTTGACGGTGTCGAACCGCATCCAGATGGCCAGCGCCCCGATCACGATCACCGCGCCGAGCCCGATGCCGATCATCCGGTCGCCCTCGTTGATCACGACGTTGCGCACCGCGGCCACCAGCAGGATCCACGCCAGGTTGACCGGGATCAGCACCTTCCAGCCCAACGCCATGAGCTGGTCGTACCGGACGCGCGGCAGCGAGGCACGGACCCACACGATGAAACTGAAGGTCAGCACGAACTTGATGAAGAACCACAGCACCGGCAGCCAGCCGACGTTCGCACCGTCCCAGAGCGAGATCGGCCACGGCGCCCGCCAGCCGCCCAGGAACAACGTCACCGCGATACCGGAGGCGGTGAACGTGTGCAGATATTCGCCCATCATGATGAGCGCGAACTTCAGCGACGAGGAATATTCGGTCTGGAACCCGCCGACCAGCTCGCCCTCACCCTCGGGCAGGTCGAACGGAATGCGCGCGGCCTCGCCGAACATGCAGACCACGTAGATCAGGAACGACGGGATCAGCAGGACCGCGAACCAGGTCTGCTCCTGCGCCTTGACGATCTCCGACGTCGACAGCGTGCCCGCGAACAGGAAGATGGCCACGAACGACAACCCCATGGCGATCTCGTACGAGACCACCTGGGCCGCCGACCGCAGCCCGCCCAGCAGCGCGTACGGCGAGCGCGACGACCACCCGGCCAGCACCACGCCGTAGACCGAGACCGCGCCCATGGCCAGCATGAACAGCACCGCCACCGGCAGGTCGACCAGCTGCAGCGGCGTCTGCACGCCGAACAGGTTGACCATCGGCGCGAACGGCACGATCGAGAAGGCCAGGAACGCCGGCACCACCATGATGACCGGCGCCAGCAGGTAGAGGACCTTGTCGACGGTCCGCGGGAAGAGGTCCTCCTTCAGGCCCATCTTCAGGCCGTCGGCCACGGACTGCAGCAGACCGAACTTGCCGGCCCGGTTGGGGCCGTAGCGGTGCTGCATCCGCGAGATCAGCTTGCGCTCGAACCAGACGCCGAACAGGACGCCCAGCATCAGGAAGACGAACAGCATCACGGCCTTGATGATGGTGATCCACAGCGGGTCCTTGCCGAAGTCGGCGAGGGTGGGATCGGCCGCGAGAAGGTGCATCATGAGGCGCTCCCGATCGTGACGATGTCGCCGGCCACCGCGCAAAGGTCCCGCGTGACCGAGCAGCCGCCGGAGTTGGCCGGCACCCAGACCACGCGTTCCGGCAGGTCGGCGACGCGCACCGGCAGCGTGACGGTGTCGGCCCCCGAGCCGCCGATGACGAGTTTGTCGCCGTCGACGACGCCGATCTCGGCGGCGGTGACCGCGGAGACCAGCGCCTCGGCCTCGCGGGCGGTGCCCGCGAGGTAGGGCTCGCCGTCCTGCAGCCTGCCCTCGTCGAGCAGCAGGTGCCAGGTGGCCAGCAGGGCCTGGCCGGCCGCCGGGGCGACCTGGGCGCGGGTGGCGGTGTGCGGGGCGGTGACGCGGCTGCCGCGCCAGGCGCCCAGCCCCGACAGCTCCCGCCGCACGGCCTTGGCGTCGGGCAGGCCGAGGTGCACGTCCATCCGGTCGGCCAGGTTGCCGATCACCGCGAGGTCGGACTGCAGCCCGGGCACCTTGAGCGGCGCCTCGAACGAGCGGCCCCTGCCCTCCCAGTTGACGAACGTGCCGCCCTTCTCCTGGACGGCGGCGACGGGCAGCACCACGTCGGCACGGTCGGTGACGGCGCTGGCGCGGATCTCCAGGCTGACGATGAACGGCGTGCGCTCGAGCGCGTCGAGCGCCGCCGCGGGGTCGGGCAGGTCGTAGGGGTCGACGCCGCCGACGACCAGCGCGTCCAGCTCGCCCTCGTGGGCGGCGGCGAGGATGCCTGCGGTGTCGCGGCCCGGCCCGGCGGGCAGCGAGGCCACGTTCCACGCCCTGGCGACCTCGGCCCTGGCGGTCTCGTCGTCGACCGGGCGGCCGATCGGCAGCAGGTTGGGCAGCGCGCCCGCCTCGACCGCGCCGCGCTCGCCGGCCCTGCGCGGGATCCAGGCGAGCCGGGCGTCGGAGACGTTGGCCAGCCGTATCAGGGCGGAGAGCGCGCCCGGCACGGTGGCCAGGCGCTCGCCCGCCAGCACGATCGTGCCCTCGGCCAGCGTGCCGAGCAGGTCACCGATGGCGTCGGCCTCGGCGCCGGGAGCGGTGCGGATGAGCGTGCCGCCCATCTTGACCAGGCCGGGCGTGGCGAACGGCGCGATCGCGGTGACCTTGAGCCCCTTCTTCATCCACGCCTTGCGCAGGCGCAGGAAGACGATCGGCGACTCCTCCTCGGGCTCGAACCCGACGAGCAGCACGTGCGGGGCGTTCTCGAGGTCGGCGTAGTCGATCTCGATGCCCTTGCCGGCCACCGCGTGGGCCAGGAACTGCGCCTCCTCGGCGGAGTGCGGCCTGGCGCGGAAGTCGATGTCGTTGCTGCCCAGGGCGATCCTGGCGAACTTGGCGTAGGCGTAGGCGTCCTCGACCGTGGCCCGGCCGCCGACCAGCACGCCGGCCCTGCCGCGCGCCCTGGCCAGGCCCTCCGCGGCCACCGACAGCGCCTCGGGCCACGAGGCGGGCACGAGCACGCCCTCCTCGTTGCGGACCAGCGGCGTCTTCAGCCGGTCGGGCTGCTGCGCGTAGGTGAACGCCCAACGGCCCTTGTCGCAGTTCCACTCCTCGTTCACCTGCGGGTCGTTGCCCGCCAGGCGGCGGGTCACCCGGCCGCGCCGGTGGTCGGTGCGCATGCTGCAGCCGGAGGCGCAGTGCTCACACGCGCTCGGCGTGGAGACCAGGTCGAACGGGCGGGCCCGGAACCGGTAGGCGGCGCCGGTCAGCGCGCCGACCGGGCAGATCTGCACCGTGTTGCCGGAGAAGTAGGAGTTGAACGGCTTGCCGTCGGCCGTGCGCACCTGCTCCTTGGCCCCGCGCTCGAAGAACTCGATGAGCGGGTCACCGGCGATCTGGTCGGAGAAGCGGATGCAGCGCGCGCACTGCACGCAGCGCTCGCGGTCGAGCAGCACCTGCGTCGACAGCGGCAGCGGCTTGGGGAAGGTGCGCTTCTGCTCCTGGAACCGGGACTCGCCGCGGCCGTTGGACATGGCCTGGTTCTGCAGCGGGCACTCGCCGCCCTTGTCGCAGACCGGGCAGTCGAGCGGGTGGTTCAGCAGCAGGAACTCCATGGCCGCGCGCTGCGCCTTCTCGGCGACCGGCGAGGTGAGCTGCGTCTGCACCACCATGCCCTCGGCGACCTCGATCGCGCACGACGGCTGCGGCTTGGGGAAACCGCGGCCGTTGCCCGCGTCGGGGATGTCGACCAGGCACTGCCGGCAGTTGGCCGCCGGGTCGAGCAGCGGGTGGTCGCAGAACCGCGGGATCTGGATGCCCAGCAGCTCGGCGGCCCTGATGATCAGAGTGCCCTTGGGGACGCTGACCTGGAACCCGTCGATGGTCAGGGTCACCAGGTTCGTTTCTGTCTCTACGACGGTCACTGCTCACCCCAGAGAGTGGACTTCTTCGGGTCGAACGGGCAGCCGCCGATCTCGAAGTGCTTGAGGTACTCATCGCGGAAGTACTTCACCGAGGAGTGGATCGGGCTGGTGGCGCCGTCGCCCAGCGCGCAGAACGACCGGCCCAGGATGTTGTCCGCGATGTCGGTGATCGTGGCCAGGTCGTCCTCGGTGCCCTGGCCCGCCTCCAGGCGCTTGAGCACCTGCTTGAGCCAGTAGGTGCCCTCGCGGCACGGCGTGCACTTGCCGCACGACTCGTGGGCGTAGAACTCCGTCCAGCGCAGCACCGTACGGACCACGCAGGTGGTCTCGTCGAAGATCTGCAGGGCGCGGGTGCCGAGCATCGAGCCCTTGGCGCCGACCGCCTCGAAGTCGAGCGGCACGTCGAGGTGCTCGTCGGTGAAGATCGGCGTGGAGGAGCCGCCCGGGGTCCAGAACTTGATCTGGTGCCCGGCGCGGACGCCGCCGGCCATGCTGAGGAGCTCGCGCAGCGTGATGCCGAGCGGCGCTTCGTACTGGCCGGGCCGGGTGACGTGGCCGCTCAGCGAGAAGATGCCGAAGCCCTTGGACTTCTCGGTGCCCATCCCGGCGAACCAGTCGGCGCCGTTGCCGATGATGGAGGGAACACTGGCGATCGACTCCACGTTGTTCACCACAGTGGGCGAGGCGTAGAGACCCGCCACGGCCGGGAACGGAGGCTTGAGTCGCGGTTGACCCCTGAAGCCTTCGAGCGAGTCGAGCAGCGCCGTCTCCTCGCCGCAGATGTAGGCGCCCGCGCCGCTGTGCACGACCAGCTCCAGGTCATATCCGGAGCCGAAGATGTCGGTGCCGAGATAACCCTTCGCGTACGCCTCGCGCACGGCCGCCTGCACGCGCCTGATCACGTGCAGCACCTCGCCGCGCACGTAGATGAAGGCGTGATTGGCCCGGATCGCGTACGACGTGATGATGACGCCCTCGACCAGCGCGTGCGGGTTGGCCATCATCAGCGGGATGTCCTTGCAGGTGCCCGGCTCCGACTCGTCGGCGTTGACGACGAGATAGTGCGGCTTGCCGTCCCCCTGCGGGATGAAACCCCACTTCATGCCGGTCGGGAAGCCCGCGCCGCCGCGGCCGCGCAGCCCGGAGTCCTTGACGGCCTGGATGACGGCGTCGGGCTCCAGGCCCAGCGCCTTCTTGGCCGCCTCGTACTCGCCGTAGCCGTCGAGGGTGAAGCTGTTGGGCTGGTCCCACTTCGCGGTGAGTACCGGCGTCAGCGTGGTCGTCACTGGCACTCCTCGCCTTCGGCTCGTCGCACCTGTGACGACAAGTGGCTGTGTCGATTCGATCGCTCGCTACGCTCGCTCATGCCTCGGGGGCCTTCCATCCGTGGGCCTTGGCGACCTTCAGACCCTCCAGCGAGGGGCCGGCGGCCGACGGGCCGTCGCCCGCGAGGTCGTCGGGCAGGCCCGCGAGCACGCGCGAGGCCTCCTTGAAGGAGCAGAGCTTCTTCGGGCCGCGCGTGGGCCGCACGTCCTTGCCGTCGCGCAGGTCGTCGACGAGCTGCTTGGCCGACTCGGGCGTCTGGTTGTCGAAGAACTCCCAGTTGACCATCATGACGGGGGCGAAGTCGCAGGCCGCGTTGCACTCGATGCGCTCCAGCGAGACCTTGCCGTCGGGGGTCGCCTCGTCGTGTCCGACGCCGACGTGCTCCGACAACTCCTCCCAGATCTCGTCGCCGCCCATGACCGCGCACAGCGCGTTGATGCAGACGCCGACGTGATAGTCGCCGACCGGCTTGCGCTTGTACATGGTGTAGAACGTCGCGACGCCGGTGACCTCGGCCTTGCTGATGCCCAGCATCTCGGCACAGAACTCCTGCCCGTCGTCGGAGACGTAGCCGTCCTCCGACTGCACGAGGTGGAGCAGCGGCAGCAGCGCCGACCGCGTCTTCGGGTAGCGCCCGATGATCTCCTTGGCGTCCCGTTCCAGACGCTCACGGACATCCGGTGCAAATGTCACCGGTCCACACCTCCCATGACAGGGTCGATAGATGCCACCGCGGCGATCACGTCGGCGACCTGGCCACCCTCGGCCATCGCGGGGAAGCCCTGCAGGTTGCAGAAGGACGGCTCGCGGAAATGCACGCGGTAGGGGCGGGTGCCGCCGTCGCTGACCACGTGCGCGCCGAGCTCGCCCTTGGGCGACTCGATGCTGGCGTACGCCTGCCCGGCCGGCACCCTGAAGCCCTCGGTCACCAGCTTGAAGTGGTGGATGAGGGCCTCCATCGAGGTGCCCATGATGTGGGCGATGTGGTCGGGCGAGTTACCGAACCCGTCGGGGCCGAGCGCGAGCTGCGCGGGCCAGCCGATCTTCTTGTCCTCGATCATCACCGGGTCGCCCTTGAGCGGCCCCGCGATACGGTCGAGCGCCTGCTCGACGATCTTGAGGGACTCCTCCATCTCCTTCATCCGGACGAGGTAGCGCGAGTAGACGTCGCAACCACGCTCGGTGGGGACGTCGAACTCGTACGTCTCGTAGCCGCAGTAGGGCTGCGACTTGCGCAGGTCCCACGGCAGGCCCGCGGCGCGCAGGATCGGGCCGGTGATGCCCAGCGCCATGCAGCCGGTCAGGTCGAGGTAGGCGACGTCCTGGGTGCGGCGGACGTAGACCGGGTTCTCGTCGAGGAGCTTGCGGATGTCCTTGATCCGCTTGGGCATCTCCTTGAGGAACTCGCCTACCTTGTCGACCGCGCCCGCGGGCAGGTCGACGCTCACGCCGCCCGGCCGGATGTAGGCGTGGTTCATGCGCAGGCCGGTGATGTACTCGAACAGGTCCATGACCATCTCGCGGTCGCGGTACCCGAAGAGGAACGGCGTGGTCGCGCCCAGCTCCATGCCGAACGTGCCCATGGCCACCAGGTGCGAGGCGATGCGGTTGAGCTCCATCATCATCACGCGGATGGCCTGCGCCCGGTCAGGGATGCGGTCCTCGATGCCGAGCAGCTTCTCCACGCCCATGCAGTAGGCGGTCTCGTTGAAGATCGGCGAGAGGTAGTCCATGCGGGTCACGAACGTGGTGCCCTGGGTCCACGTCCGGTATTCGATGTTCTTCTCGATGCCGGTGTGCAGGTAGCCGATGACGCCGCGCGCCTCGGTGACCGTCTCACCGTCGAGGGTCAGGACCAGCCGCAGCACGCCGTGCGTGGACGGGTGCTGCGGGCCCATGTTGACGACCAGGCGCTCGTCCTGCGAGTCGCGCACGCCGGACACGACCTGGTCCCAGTCGGCCCCGGTGACCGAGTAGACCTTGCCCTCGGTCGCCTCGTCATAAGCCGTGCTCACGCGTGTTCCTCCCGCCGGTCGTCAACGCTCAGCTCGACATGCTCGCTCACGCGTACGACCTCCTGTGATCGGGCGAGGGGACGGTGGCGCCCCGGTATTCGACGGGGATGCCGCCCAGCGGATAGTCCTTGCGCTGGGGGTGGCCGTCCCAGTCGTCCGGCATCATGATCCGGGTCAGGCCCGGATGGCCGTCGAAGACGATGCCGAAGAAGTCGTACGTCTCCCGCTCATGCCAGTCATGACCAGGGTAAACGCCTACGGTGGATGGAATGTGCGGGTCGTCGTCGGGGCAGGCGGCCTCGACGCGCACGCGCCTGTTGAAGGTGATCGAGCACAGGTGGATGACCGCGTGCAGCTCCTCGCCCGTCAGGTGCGGGTAGTGCACGCCGGACACGCCGAGCGAGAGCTCGAAGCGCAGCGCCGGGTCGTCACGCAGCTTCTGGCAGACCTCGACCAGCCGCTCACGCTTGACGTGCAGGGTGAGCTCGCCGCGGTCGACGACGACCCGATCGATCGCGTCGTCGAGCGCGAGCGCGTCGACGATCTCGTCGAAGTAGCCGCCGTACGGGCGAGGCGTGGAGATCTGGGGCTGCCGGCGTACGACGAGGCCGCCGTAGCCGGAGGTGTCGCCGGAGTCCGCGGCCCCGAACATGCCGCGCCTGGCGACGGGCGACTCGGGCACCGCGGGCACCTGGGCCTCGGGCGTCTGCCCGCTGTCCGGGCTGCCAGGGAGGTTGTCGGGCGAGGTCACTTCGATGCCCCCTGGTCGATCAACGGCAGCGTACGCAGCGCCTGCAGCTCGAGCTCGTCGATCTGCTCGGCCCGGTGCGCGCCGAACTTCATGTTCTGGATCTTGTCGTGCAGCTTCACGATCGCGTCGATCAGCATCTCGGGCCGCGGCGGGCAGCCGGGCAGGTAGATGTCGACCGGCACGATGTGGTCGACGCCCTGCACGATGGCGTAGTTGTTGAACATGCCGCCGCTGGAGGCGCACACGCCCATCGAGATGACCCACTTGGGCTCGGCCATCTGGTCATAGATCTGGCGCAGCACGGGGGCCATCTTCTGCGAGACCCGCCCGGCGACGATCATGAGGTCGGCCTGGCGAGGAGACGCCGAAGCGCGCTCCATGCCGAAGCGCGCCAGGTCGTAGTGGGGGCCACCGGTGGCCATCAGCTCGATGGCGCAACAGGCGAGGCCGAACGTGGCCGGCCACACGGAGTTCTTGCGCGCCCATCCGGCGGCCGCCTCGACGGTGCTGAGGATGAACCCGCTGGGGAGTTTCTCTTCAAGTCCCATTTTCAGTCCCAGTCCAGACCCTTGCGGCGCCACACGTACGCGTAGGCGGCGAGCACGGTGACGATGAACAGCAGCATCTCCACCAGGGCGAACAGCCCAAGGCCCGGGGCGATCGCCTGGCCCGCGTCGTTCAGCTCCGGCGCGAACGAGACCGCCCACGGATAGAGGAAGATGATCTCGATGTCGAACACGATGAAGAGCATCGCGGTGACCATGTATTTGAGCGGGAACCGTCCGCCACCGACCGGCTGGGGCGTCGGCTCGATGCCGCATTCGTAGGCGTCAAGCTTGGCGCGGTTCCAGCGCTTGGGGCCGGTGAAGGGAGCGATGGCGACCGAGAAGATCGCGAAGCCCCCCGCGAGAACGGCGAGCACCAGGATGGGCACGTAAAGGTCCATCGCTACGCCTCCTCTGGAGTCGCCGCGCGCGCGGGCGCGCAGCCGGATCTGTCAGTTCTGAGATTCATGCTGGTGGCGCGACCTTCGAAAGTGCGTTTATGATCTTGTCCGACGCATCGCCTCGCCGGTCGGTGAGATTACCAAGGAGTTTGAGCGCGAAGCGCATCAGCCTCGGGTGGGGAAGCCCATGCCTGGTGCCGAAGCGCATCACGCCCGGTTTCCCGATCGCCTCGACGAACCATCTGCCGAGGGTGAAGTAACCACCGTATGCGTCTTTCAGCACGCGGGGGTAAGCCCGCAGGGTCCGCTCGCGCTGCGCGGGAGTGGTGCCCCTGAGGGCCTTTGCGATGATCTCCGCGGCGATCTCGCCGGTTTCCATGGCGTACGCGATGCCCTCGCCGTTGAACGGGTTGATCGAGCCGCCGGAGTCGCCCACCAGCATCAGGCCGCGCGTGTAGTGCGGCTGCCTGTTGAAGGCCATCGGGAGCGCGGCGCCGCGGATGGGCGTCGTCATGTTCTCCTCGGTGAAGCCCCAGTCGGCCGGCATCGACCGGCACCAGCGCCTGAGCAGGTCGCGGTAGTCGATGTTCTTGAACTGGGCGCTGGTGTTGAGCAGGCCGAGCCCCACGTTGGCGGTGCCGTCGCCGACGCCGAACACCCAGCCGTAGCCGGGCAGCAGCGTGTCGCCGTCCCACAACTCCAGCC
This sequence comes from Nonomuraea deserti, assembly GCF_004348685.1. Classification (GTDB taxonomy): domain Bacteria; phylum Actinomycetota; class Actinomycetes; order Streptosporangiales; family Streptosporangiaceae; genus Nonomuraea; species Nonomuraea deserti. The sequence continues at coordinate 73,855 of NZ_SMKO01000007.1, forward strand.
ACGTCTCCAGGTAGTCGTCGTCGTGGCGGGGGCTCTCGAAATAGGTGCGCACGGCCACGCCCATCGGGCGGTCCTCGCGCTTGTGCAGGCCCATGCCGAGGGCGAGGCGGGTGCTGTTGCCGTCGGCGGCCACGATCACGCGCGCGCGGAACGTACGGCCGTCCTTGGTGGTCACGCCGACGATGTGGCCGCTGCGGTCGTCGAGCACCGGGCCGGTGACGGTGACGCCCTCCATGAGGCGCGCGCCCGCCTTCACCGCCGTGGCCGCGACGATCTGGTCGAAATCCTGCCGGGTGCGTACGAGCCCGAAGTCGGGGAACCGCTCCAGCTGGGGCCAGTCGAGCTCGAACCGCAGGCCACCGCCCACGACGCGCAGGCCCTTGTTCCTGACCCAGCCGGGGGCGTCGATGTCGACCCCCATGTTGAGCAGCTGCTTGACCGCCCGCGGCGTCAGGCCGTCGCCGCAGACCTTCTCGCGGGGGAACCTGGTCTTCTCCAGGAGCAGCACGTCGAGGCCGGCCTGTGCGAGGTAGAAGGCGGTCGCGGAGCCGGCAGGGCCGGCGCCGACGACGATGACATCAGCGTCGGCTGTGCCCCTGGTCGCGTCAGCGCCACTCCGTCGGCTTCGCTCTCTCGGGACGAGCTCCTGCGCTTGAGGTCGGGCTGCTGGCACGGTCACTGGACTGTCCTGTCCTACACGCTCGAAGGCCTTGGGGTGTGGCGCCTTCGTTCCTTTGTGAACCCCTTCACAAACTTGTCGGCCCGAAGTCTACTGCTTTTCGAGCACATAGTGGCAGTCGGGGGGCACTTCCCGGACACAACAAGGCCCTTCGTCCTGACGAAGGGCCTTTACCTGCGTGCCGGGCACCGTCAAACGTCGAACTCGTCGTTCCGGACCCCCTTGACGAAGGCCCGCCACTCGCCGGGGGTGAAGGTCAGAGCCGGCCCCGAGGGGTCCTTGGAGTCACGGATCATGATCTCCCCACCGGCGCCCCTGGCGAACTCGACACACTCACCTGCCGCTCCGCTGAAGGAGCTCTTGCGCCAGCCATCCGACAGGACACGATCGTTCATCGGACGGCGTCCTCCCCAGCCTCAAAGGTCACTCTGGTAACAGTAATGAGCAGAGTGCGCGGACGCAGCCGAAACGGGTCCGCCCACCGAACCATTGCGGTCACAAAGCGATCACTTTAGAGACCGGCGAGCGAGGCGATGAAGGCCCGCGACTCCTCCTCGCTCAGGGCCTGGCCGAGGAGCCCGTCGAACACCAGAGAGTACTGGAGGACCGTCTCCTCGTCTTCCGACAACGTGAAAACGGGATGGTTCTCGAAGTAGACGGCCTCGCGGGAGATGTCCCCCAGCACCGGCATCGCGGGAAAGCTCAGAAGGATGAAGTTGGCGATGTCGGTCGGGTGCGGCTGCTCCAGCGGGAGCACGCGAATGGCGACGTTCGGCATATCGCTCATCTTCATGAGATGGCTCATCTGGTCGCTCATCAGCTTGGCGTCCGCGTTGCCGAAGCGTCGGCGCAGGACCGCCTCGTCGAGCACGACGGAGTAGTTGAGCGGCGGGTCCTTCAGCAGCACCCGTTGCCTGCGCAGCCTCGCACGGGTCCTGCGCTCGATCTTGCCGGGCGGCGCCATCTCGACTATGCGGGCCAGGAAGCCCATCTGCTCGGCGTAGTCGCGGGTCTGCAGCAGCCCGGGGAGGCTGAAGGACCCCCAGGCCCTGACCAGGTTCGCGCCGTCCTCCAGTCCGAAGAGTTCCACGACGGCGTCGGCGAACACGTCGGCGTAGGCGTCCCACCACCCCTTGTTCTCGCCATGGGCGAGTTCCAGCAGCAGGACGCTGAGCTCGTCGTCGACCCCGTAGTGCTTGAGGAGCCGCGCCACGTCCTTGGCCGAAGGGGCCACCTGTCCCGTTTCGAGACGCGAGATCTTGGAGGTCGACCAGCGTAAGGACCGCGCGACCTGCACGCCGTGGAGCCCCGCCTCCTCGCGAAGCCGCCGCAGCTCGGCAGCGAGCTTCCGGCGGCGGAGTGTCGGATTGATTTCTCCGACCACTCGGGCTCCTCCCAAGGAATTCATTGATTATGCCCATTTCAACTACTGGGCAATCCTCGCCGGGAAGGTCTGCTTTGGTCCCGGAAAGAGTCCCTGCCGTCATCCCCGCGGGAATTGCACGGGAACGCCCTCCGGCACACCCTTAGGGTAGCCCGCCACGAAGGAATGCGGGGGAAGAAGGGAGGGGCAATTCCGGGAATCTGGGTGCGCGAATGGGCGGATGGTCGGGACCCATCCGCCCGTAGCCGCGCTGCACCCCCGACTCTGACTCAGACCAAAATCCGGAGCCGCGGACATGTCAGACGGTACACGCGGGAGCAGACAACGCAAGGGTAGCTGGGCACAATTAGCCGCCGCCGTGAACAGGTGGATCTGGCGCGGGCCCAACGAGTTCGCGAGAGACAACGGCTGGGAGATCGACCGGAGGCGATGGGGCGCGCGCCACTATCGCGACCCCCGCTTCAACGCGCGCAAGAAGGAGATGACGGAGGCCGCCGTCGAGGAGGGCGACCCGGGCGGCCGGATCGACATCCAGGCGGTCTCCGAGCCGCCGCCCAGGAGGTTCAGGAACCATCAGAAGATCCCCGTCGCGCACGATCCCGGGGCGGCCGCGGGCCTGGTGTGGCGGTGGCGAGCCGAGATCGCGATGGCGGCGGCCATGCCGATGGCCGCCGTCCCGCTGTCGGCGTGGGTGGGCCCGGCGCCGACTGTGGTGCTGGTCACCGGGGCCGTGCTGGCCTGCGCCGCGGCTCCGCCCGTACGGCGGGCCGCCGCGCGACTGGTGCTCAGGCACCGGTTTCAAGGCCTGTGCCTGCGCACGCCGCTGCGCACACCTGAAGGCCGCATGCCGCTGGTGGTGCACACCGCGGGCACGGAGAACGGAACCGCGATGCTGATCTGGTGCCGCTCGGGCATGACGCCAGAGGTGTTCGAGGACTACATCCCCGAGATCAGGGTCGCCTGCTTCGCGAAGGAGGTGACCATCTACCGGCACCACCGCTGGGCACACCTGACCACCATCGAACTCAAGCGGGCTTGAATCCCCTGTGCATGGCGACGATCCCCATCGTGAGATCGCGCCAGGCCACCCGTTCCCAGCCGGCGTCCTGGATCATCCGCGCCAGCGTCGGCTGGTCGGGCCAGTCGCGGATCGACTCCGCCAGGTATTCGTAGGAATCGTCATTCGACCCGAACACCTTGGCCACCTTGGGCAGCAACTTCATCAGATATTCGCGGTAGACCAGGTCGAACGGCGCGAACGTGACATGCGAGAACTCGAGGATGACCAGGCGCCCGCCCGGCCTCGTCACCCGCAACATCTCCTTCAGCGCCAGAGTGGTGTCGTGCACGTTGCGCAGCGCCACCGAGATCGTCACCGCGTCGAAGGAGTCGTCGGCGAACGGCAACCGCAGCGCGTCACCCGCGACGAACGGCACCCCCTGCCCCGTCAACGCGTTGCCGCCGTGGCGGCGCACGCCGGTGCGGAGCATGCCGAGCGAGAAGTCGGAGGCGATCGCCCGCGCGCCCAGCGAGGTGAACGCGTCGGTGGAGGAGCCCGTGCCGGCCCCCAGGTCAAGGACGATCTCCCCGGGCCCGGCGTCGACCGCGGCGGCCACCGCCTTGCGCCAGAGCCTGACCTGCCCGAGGGAGACCACATCGTTGACCAGGTCGTAACGCCGGGCGGTGCGATCGAACATCGCGGCGACCTCGTCCGGCTGTTTGTCCAATTGAGCGCGCGTCATGCCCACACCATATGGCTATCGGAACATTCAACGGAAAGTATCCACCTCATTACGCTACGTCTGCTAGAAATTGGCGAATGCTTGCCCGTCTCGCCCTTGCGGCGATCATCGCCTCGGCCCCCACCGCGCATCCTCGCGTCGTGCTGGCCGACCCGATCGACAGCACCCCCCACGTGCTCGACGGCATCGTCAACGCCATCGCCGTCGTGGGCCGCACCGTCGTGGTCGGCGGCGCGTTCAGCGAGGTCGCCGACGCCGCCCGCACCACCACCTATCCGCGCGCCAACGTGTTCGCCTACGACCTGGCCACCGGCCGCGTCCTGGAGGACTTCGCGCCCGTCATCCCAGGCCCGGTCCACGGCCTGGCCGCGGGCGAGCGCGGCACCGTCTACGTCGGCGGCCAGTTCCACGGCGTCAACAACGAGCCGTCCAGGGCGCTGGCCAAGCTCCGCCTCTCCGACGGCGCGCTGGTGCCCGGCTTCGCGCCGCGCATCGGCGGCGGAGCGGTGACCACGCTGGCCCGCCAGGGCTCCAAGCTGTACGTCGGCGGCGACTTCGTCAGCCCGCGCACCGCGCTGGCCAGGCTCGACGCGGTCACCGGCGCGGCCGACCCCGACTTCGCCATCACGCCGGGCAAGCCGCTGACCAGGCAGGTGAAGGTCTACGCGCTGGCCGTCTCGCGCGACAGGCTCGCCGTGGACGGCACCTTCACCACGCTCGACGGCGTGTCCAGGCCGCAGCTCGGGCTGATCGACGTCGGCGGGCGCGTGGCCAGGGTCGCGCCGTGGCGGACCGACGTGTACGCGCGCAAGTGCATGGCCGCGTTCCCGTCGTACGTGCGCGGCCTCGACTTCTCCCCCGACGGCCGCTATTTCGCGGTGGTCACCACGGGGGGGCCGAGGGCCGGCATGTGCGACACGACCGCCAGATTCGAGACCTACGCCAAGGGCTCGCGCATCAAGCCGACCTGGGTCAACAGCACGGGAGGCGATTCGCTCTACGCGGTCTCGGTGACGGGTGCGGCGGTCTATGTGGGCGGGCACCTGCGCTGGCTGGACAATCCGCGGGGCCGCGACTCCGCCGGCCCTGGAGCGGTGTCACGGCCGGGCATCGGCGCCATTCATCCGCGCACGGGAAAGGCCCTGACTTGGAATCCGACGCGCGAGCGCGGGATCGGCGTGAAGGCGTTTTACGCGCATCCCACCGGACTACTTGTCGGTAGCGACACGACGAGACTCGGACGGGAGTACCATGCCCGGATTGGCATGTTCCCCCTGCCCTAGTCGTCGTGCGGCTTCGGCCGGTCGACCTTGTCGCTGATGCGCGCGCTCACGGCGTCACGCTGCCTGGACAGCAGGACGTAGCTCGCTATGCCGCTGATCAAGAATGAGCAGACGATCAGTAGCAGGGGGTTAGTCAGTCCGAGCAGCCACAGCACACCCAGGGTCACCAGAAACAGGCCGATCCGCGACGCGGTGTAAACGAGAACGGGACGCACAGGTTCGAGGTTACTCGGACCTGTGTCGCGGTCGCTCTTCGCATCAGACGCGAGCACTGCTACTGTCCCAGTCAGGGAGTTTCGTAAAGAAACACCCACGAGAGCCCCAAAGAGGCTCTATCATATAACAATCGGGCAGTCAGCTGATAACAACCCGTGATCTTTGTAGAAAACCACGGATAAATCAGGCTTCGCTCGACACACTGGTTACCTGTCCGCCCGCTGGCAGGAAGCGGGATGCGAGGGGGAGAGATTGGTGGAGAGTAGCAGCGAGCGTCTGCTGACCCCAGGAGAGGTTGCCGCCCTCTTCCGGGTAGACCCAAAGACGGTTACGCGCTGGGCTGCGGCAGGCCGCATCAGCAGTATCCGCACCCCCGGAGGGCACCGGCGCTTCCGCGAGTCGGAAGTCCACGCCCTTCTCCGAGGCGAGGACGTTCTCACGGCCGACAGGCCAGCAGGTGAGTCCCCGCGCGTCTGACGTTCCGTCCAGTCGGTGATCCTGTCCGCCAGGATCACCGCGGACGGGATCGACTGTTGCGTGCTTCCCGGCCACACTTCCGTACGGTGAGCACGGGGCGGCGCCATCCGCCGACCGTGGCTGGCGCCTGTCCGTCCGTTCCCCCTCAGGCACCTTCCTGCTCGGCCTTGAAAGCCAGGAACTCGCGCTCCAGGTCGTCGTTCTCCTCTTCCCAGCGCCGGCGGCGCTCGGCCGCCTCCTCCTCCGTCAGCGCCTCGGGCAGGAACGTCTCGTAATCGGGATCGCCGGGCTGGAGCTCCACGTACGCGTTGCCGATCAGCCGACCGTCTTCGCTGGTCAGGCTCTGCGGCACGCGTAGCGTCCCGTCCGCGAGCCGGATGACGTACATGGTGGACCACCTAGATTCCGTAGCGCCGGTTGAAGAACAGCATGACGTCGAGCGCCATCCGCGTGTCGCCCCCGAGCATGTCCACCAGGGCAGGACGCTGGCGGGAGGCGATGGCGGCGAAGGCGTCGGCGAAGAACTCCTTACGTCCCAGCCCGCCTCCCTGGCGGTGGAACGTCGAGGCCAGCACCGGCATGGCCGTCTCGTAGAGCCGCACGAACTCAGGCGAGTCCGAGACCCACTCGCCGTGCGCCGAGTCGACGTCGTCGATGGCGTGGCCGACCTCGTGCATCATCACGTCAGGAGTGGGCGAGGGGCGGTCGCCCACCACGATCTTGCGATCTCCGTACGCGCCCGCGCAGATGTCCCAGGTCGCGCGGCCCGACGGTAAGGGGGCGCCGCGTAAGTAGCCCATGTCGTCGAGGTCGGGCACGCCTCCCCGGCCGACGTAGATGCCTTCGAGTCCGGCCGCGAGCTTGTCCTTGAGACCGTCGGGCAGCCGGGCCAGGCTCTCCACCGCGTGGACGACCTCGGGGGACGGCGGTCCTCGCCGGACGTCCCACTGCCGGTGCAGGATCTGCTCCAGCTTGCCGCAGTGGCGTAAACCGTCGCCCATCGAGGGCACGTCGGGCCGGTTCGGCTGCGCTCTGAGCGGCTCGTCGTTGAGCTCGAAGTCGTACCAGGTGTAGCGGGGGCGCTCGGCCACGGCGGCGGGCAGCCGCGCGCGGCGCTCGCGCACCGTGAAGGCGTCCCACGTCACCTGGCGCTCGCGACGGCCCGGCGGCGTCTCCGCCTCGGCGCCCGGCCACGCCCCGCGCTCGGGACGGTCACCGCGTCCCGGCTCCCCGCCGCCCGGCCACGCCCCGCGCTCCGGCTGCTCGGCCCCCGGCCAGTGCCCGCGGTCCTCCCCGCCCGGCCACGTCCTGCGGTCGGGCTGGTCCCCGCCCGGCCACGGCCTGCGGTCCGGCTGCTCGGCTCCCGGCCACGTCCTGCGTTCCGGCTGGTCCGCGCCGGGCCAGGCCGACCGCTCCGGCCGGCCGCTGAGCTTGCCGCTGCCCGCCGGACGGCGGCTGTCCGTGCCCTCGCGTTCCCTGGCCGCCGCGCGCGCCTCCCTGCGCCTCTCGCGGGCGTTGGACCAGAACGAGCGGTCGGAGTCGGGCGGCGCCTCGCCGCGCCGGGAGAAGAGGTAGGAGCCGCGCCGCCACCAACGGCCGCGTCGATGCCGGCCCTTGTCGTGAGAAAAGGCCATCGCACCTCTCAACGCCGTGAAGCCCATGCAGACCGGCACATCGGGTTCCACCGTACGACGTCGATCTTCCCCTAGTCACCCGAAATGGGACATCAAGCGGCACGATCACGCTGAGGATGGCTTACAGTTCGGGCATGGCAGGTGTTCTAATCGGCCTTGGGCTGCTCGCCTTCTGGCTCTTCTCCCTCTTCGACGTGGTGACCACGCCGGAAGACGAAGTTAGGAACGTACCAAAAGCGCTCTGGATCCTGATAGTCGTGCTGATCCCGCTGCTCGGCGGCCTGGTGTGGATGGCCCGTGGCCGTCCGCGGGCCCCTCGGGCGGCATGGCCCGTCCCTCCGGGCCCCGGCACGCCGAAGGGACCGGACGACGACCCCGACTTCCTCCGTGACCTCGACCGCCGCATGCGCGGCGACGACGTCAGCTAGTCCACGTCGGCGTAGCTGTGCAGGCCCTCGAAGAAGATGTTGACCCCGATCAGGTTGAACAGGAGGCAACCGAACGCCACCAACTGCACGATCGTCGCCGACCTCCCCCGCCAACCGGCCGTCACCCTGGCATGCAGGTAGGCGGCGTAGGCGACCCATGTGATGAACGCCCACACCTCCTTGGGGTCCCAGCCCCAGTAGCGGCCCCACGCGCGGTCGGCCCAGAGGGCACCCGCGATGACGGCGAACGTCCACACCGGAAAGGCGAACACGATCGCCCGGTGCGCCACCCGCTCCAGGTCGGCGCGGGCCGGCAGACGCGAAAGCCCGTCGCCGCGCAGCAGGTAGAGCACGCCTGACACGCCCGCGATCGTGAACAGGCCGCTGGCGACGATCGCGGCGGAGACGTGGATGGCGATCCAGTACGAGTCGAGCGCCGGCACCACCGGCCCCGCCGTGGTGTAGAAGGCCTTCACCGCGAGGCCGAGACCGAGCGCGACGGTGACCATGACGAAGGAGCCGAGGAAGCGCACGTTGGCGCGCAGCTGGGTGACCAGGAACGCGGTCACGGCGGCGAAGCAGATGGCCACCACGAACTCGTACATGTTGCCCCAGGGCCACCGGTCGACGGCCAGGCCGCGGGTGGCGATGGCGCCGAGGTTGGCGGCCCAGCCGAGCCAGGCGAGCGCCAGGGCGGCCGTCCCGGCCCTGACCGCGGCCCTGGACGGCGGCGCGCCGTCGTCGCCGGCCGCGGCGACGTCTCCTCCGGACGCGGGCGCCGTCGCGTCGCCGCCCGCGTCCACGTGGTCGCCCGGGAGTCCCGTGACCGCGTCGCGGCCCGGCGCCCCGTCGCCGGCTGGGGCGCCGACCGCGACCGGCTTCCTGGCGCCGAGCGCTCCGCCCGCGGACCGCGCGGCCACGCCGGGACGGGCCCGGCCGAAGGCGAGCTCGATCGCGAACCCGACCATGGCGACGACATAGAGCAGGACGGCGGCGACGACGAAAAGGTCGCTCAGCTCGGCGAGTTGCTCAGCGGACATCCTTTTCTCCTGCTGATAGATCCTTGACGATGTCGGCGAACTCCTCGGCGAAGCCCGCCGCGGAGCCCTCTGTGCGGGTCAGGCCGCCCACCTCGACCTTGCCACCCTCGATCCTGACGAACACCCTGCGCCGCCTGATCATCAGCGACAGGGCGATGGCGACGACGGCGGTGCCGCCCGCCACCAGCGCGGGAAGGCGGCCAGGGTCGTAGGCCGTCTGGAGCGTGATCCACTCCTTGACCCCGGTGAACTCGATCTTGCCCACGCCGCCCGGCAGGTCGACCGACTGGCCCACGGCCAGCGGCTTGGGCGTGTCGGAGGCCATGAGCAGCGGGTTGAGCTTCTTCATGACCTCGGGCGGCGCCAGCTCGTAGACCGACTGCGGCCGGCCCGAGCGCACGCCCAGGTCGCCGGAGAAGGCCCCGAGCAGTTGCACCTCGGGGTTGAGCTCGCCGGGGAAGGCGGAGACGTGGCTGCCGTCGGTCAGCGGCACGCTGGTGGGCAGGAACCGCAGCAGGAAGCCCAGTTGCTCCGGCTGCGCGTCGGGCGCCTTGACCACGCATCCCGAGGTCATCGTGGCCTTGTCCTCGATGAGGCACGGGACGGGCCCTTCGAAGGCCACCTGGCCCTTGCCGTCGGTCACCCTGAAGACGGGGGCGTAGCCGTTGCCGATCAGGTAGGTCTGGGTGCCGCCGACGTCGAGGGGCTCGTTGACCTTGAGCTCGTAGTCGCGGGCGGGCGCCTCGGGCGAGTCGTTGACCTTCAGGCGGGCCGAGTAGTCGAGCACCTGGCCCTTCCTGTCGCCCGTGACCTGGTAGGAGACCTTGAGGTCGGCCAGCTGGAAGGAGAACGGCTCCAGCGACTCCGCCGACACCTGGCTGCCGGGCATGAACCGGTCGTAGGCGGCCACCGTGTTGGCGAACCCGTCGTCCTCGACGACCAGGACGTTGCCCCGGTAGCCGAAGAGCGAGCCGGCGCCGATCGCGACCAGGATGCCGAGCAGGGCGACGTGGAAGAACAGGTTGCCCGTCTCGCGCAGGAAGCCCTTCTCCGCCGACACCCAGCCGTCGCCGGTGGCGACGCGGAAACGCATCCTGCGCAGCCGCCGTGCGGCCTGCTCGACCGTGAGGTCGCCGTCGAACGTGGCGGAGTGGGGCAGCCTGGACGGCCGTTTCGGCGCGGCGGGCGGCTTGCGGCGCAGCTCGCGCAGGTAGGTCGCGGTGCGCGGCACGATGCAGCCGATGAGCGAGGTGAACAGCAGCAGGTAGACGGCGGCGAACCAGGTCGAGGTGAACACCTCGAAGAGCTGGAACCTGTCGTACCACTCGGCCAGGGCCGGGTCCTGCTCGTAGATCGCGGCCACCTTGTCGGGCTCGACGCCGCGCTGCGGCACCACCGAGCCGGGCACGCTGCCGAGGGCCAGCAGGAACAGCAGGATCAGCGCCGTCCGCATCGAGGTGAGGGTGCGCCATCCCCAGCGCAGCCAGCCCACCGGCCCGAACCCGGCCGGCTTGGGCGAGCGCGGCTTCTCCAGCTCCTGGACACTCATCAGATCACCGGCTCGAAGGCGCCGATCAGACCCTGCATGGCCGCGATCATCTCTCCCCAGAGCCCGGTCACGAGCAGCACGCCGACGGCCACCATCATGCCGCCGCCGATCCTGGTGATCAGGCGCGAGTGCTTGCGGATGGCACGGAACGTACGCAGGGCCTTGCTGTAGGCGAGCGCCGCCCCCACGAACGGCAGCCCCAGCCCGAGCGCGTACGCGACCGCCAGCAGCGCACCTCGCCCGGCGCTGCCCTCGTTGAGCCCGAGCGCCAGCACGACGGCCAGCGTGGGCCCGATGCACGGGGTCCACCCGAGCCCGAACACCACCCCGAGCAGCGGCGCGCCCGCCAGCCCCGCGGACGGCAGCCGGTGGATGCGCACGTCGCGCATCAGGCCGGGTATGGCGCCCAGGAACGCCAGCCCGAGCAGGATGGTGAGCACGCCGAGCACCCGCGTGATGATCTCGGCGTTGCCGAGCATGACCGACCCGAGCCCGCCGAACAGCGCCCCGCTGAGCACGAAGACCAGCCCGAACCCGGCCACGAACAGGACCGTGCCGAGCACCAGCCGCCCCCGTCTGGGGTCGGCGCTCATGCCGGTCACGTAGGACAGGTAGCCGGGCACCAGCGGCAGCACGCACGGCGACAGGAACGACACCACCCCGGCGAGCACCGCGATCGGCACTGCGAGCAGCAGCGAGCCCGAGGCGACGACGTCATTCATCGCGCACCTTGGTCACCGCGTCGAGCAGGTCGGTGTATTTCACCGCGCCCAGCGCCCTGGCCGCGATCCGGCCCTGCTCGTCGATGATCAGCGTGGACGGGATGGCGGCCGGCGGCACCGTGCCCTGGAAGGCCAGCGCGACCTTGCCGGGCTGGTCGAAGATGTGGGGATAGCCGGTCTTCTCGGTGCGCTCGAACGCCAGCGCGTCGGCCTGGCGGTCCTTGAAGTCGACGCCGAGGAACTCGACCCCGCTGTCCTTGGTCTTGGCGGCGACCTCCTTGAGCACGGGCGCTTCTGCCCGGCACGGGCCGCACCACGAGGCCCAGAAGTTGAGCACCACGACCTTGCCCTTGTGCGCGGCGAGCGATGCGGTGCCCCCGTCGAGGGTGGGGCCCTCGATCGCGGGCGCCGGCTTGCGCTCGCCCGCCTCGAACACCTGCATCTTCCCGTCGCCCGCGACGAAACGGGTGTCGCCCGCCTGCGGCTGGCCGCTCTGGTTGCCCGCGCAGCCGGCGACCATCGCAGCCAGGAGAACGAGAAAGATGGACTTGGTGCGCACGGAGGAAGATCTCCTTGTACTACAACCGGTAGAGCTTGCAACTCTACCGGCGACTCCGCACGCCCCGGACACCGGGGAGCGCCTCAGGCCCCGGGGACGGAGGGGCCGGGATCGAGCGAACCGGCCGGCTCGCTGTAGCCCACGCTGACCAGACGATCTCCGTCGAACGTGAACGTGGTGATGCTGGCCAGCGCGCACTGCCTGCGCCGGGGATCGTGCCAGAGCCTGCGCCGCTCGGCGGCCATCCTGATCGCCCAGATGGGGAGCTGGTGGCTGACGAGCACCGTCTCGTGCCCGCGCGCCGCCGCTCTGGCCTCGTCGATCATCGAGCGCATGCGCTGGACGATGGCCGGATAGGACTCGCCCCATGACGGGCGGAGCGGATTCCAGAAATAGCGGTAGTTGCGCGGGTTGCGCAGCAGCGCCAGGCCGGGCCCCGCCGTACGGCCCTCCAGCAGGTTGCCGGCCTCGATCAGCCGCACGTCCTGCGTGATCCCGAGGCCGAGCTTGTCGGCGAGCGGCGCCGCGGTCTCCATCGCCCGTTCGAGCGGCGAGCTGTAGACGGCGACGATGTCGCGGCCGCCGACCGACTTGGCGACCGTCTCGGCCATGAGCCGGCCAGTCTCCGACAGGTGGTAGCCGGGCAGCCTGCCGTAGAGAATGCCTTTGGGGTTGTGCACCTCACCGTGGCGCAGAAGGTGGACGACGGTCAATTCAGCCATGGTGTGGCACAGCCTATCCGCTCGGCCGCGCCCAGCCACGCGCCGAGCCCTTGGGGCCGTGTTCGCCCGGCGTTCACGCGACGGTAAAGTCGCCCTCCTGAGGGGAGGCGCCGGGTTGAGTCCATGGGCACTCGTCCTCATTCTGGTCGCCGCCGTCGCCCACGCCTCGTGGAACGTGCTCAGCAAGAAGGCTTCCCAGGCCGACGGCCTTGTCTTCGTCTGGCTTGTCGCCGTCGCGGCGGCGGTCGTGTGGGCGCCGCTGTTCGCCGGGTTCCTGATCGTCACGGCCACCCTCCCGACATGGCAGGACCTCGCCGTGATCAGCGGCAGCATGGCCCTGCACCTCGGCTATTTCGTGCTGCTCCAGCGGGGGTACGGAACCGCGGACCTGTCGGTCGTCTATCCGGTCGCGCGCGGCACCGGGCCGATGCTGGCCAGCCTGGCCGCCGTGCTGTTCCTCGGCGAGCGGCCGTCGCCGGCCGGCGTGGCGGGGATCGTGCTGGTCGGGGTCGGCGTGTTCATGCTCAGCGGCGGCAAGGCGAAAGGCGGGCTCAAGGCGGTGGCTCCCGGGCTCGCCACGGGGGTGTTCATCGCGGGTTACACGGTGTGGGACTCGCAGGTGGTGACGGCGTTCGCGGTGGCGCCGCTGATGCTCAACTATCTCGGCGAGGCCGCACGTGCCCTCGTGCTCGCGCCCGTCGTGCTGGGCACGCGGCGGAAGCTGGTGCTGCCCGTGTGGCGCGAGCACCGGTTCCGGGTGGTGGGGACGGCGGTGCTGATCTTCGTTTCGTACGTGCTGGTGTTGTTCGCCTTCACGATGGCGCCGGTGAGCGTGGTGGCGCCGGCCCGCGAGGTCAGCGTGCTGATCGGGGTCCTGCTCGGCGGGCGGCTGCTGGCCGAGGGCGACCTGCGGCGCAGGCTGCTGGCGGCGGGCGTGATCGTCGGCGGCATCGTGGCCGTCACGCTCAGCTGACGGCCCAGGCGTTCGCCTGCGTCCTGCTCGCCTCGGCGAGCGCCTCGACCATGGCCCTGATCGCGGGGCGGCGGGCGGCGTCGGAGCGCCAGATCGCGTAGATGCGGCGTGACTGGCGCGGCCTGAGGGGGACGAGGCTCACGCCGTCGGGCACGCAGTCGCGGCCGAGCCGCGGCACGATCGCGCAGCCCAGCCCGGCAGCCACGAGCGCGAGCTGGGTCGGATATTCCTCGGCCATGCAGGCGATCACCGGCTCGATCGAGGCGCTGCGCAACGTGAAGACCAGCCAGTCGTGGCAGACGGTGCCCGGCGAGCCGCTGATCCACCGCTCGCCGTGCAGCTGGGCCAGCTCCAGCTCCTTCCTGCCCGCCAGCGGATGGTCGGCGGGGATCGCGACGTCGGCGATGTCGTCGAGCAGCGTGGCCCTGGACAGGCCGTCGGGGATGGCCATGGGCCTGTTGAGCCAGTCCTGGATCACGCCCAGGTCGAGCTCGCCCCTGGCCACGTCGCGCACGACGCGCTCCGGATCCCGCTCGTGCAGCTGCACCCACAGGTCGGGGTGGTGCTTCCTGAGCTCGACGAGGGCGGCGGGCATCAGGCCGCGCGAGGCTGTGGGGAAGGCGGCGGCGTTCAGCCGGCCGACGACCTCGCCGCGCAGCGCCTCGAAGTCGGCCTCCGCGGTCTCGACCAGGGCGAGGATGCGCTCGGCGTGCTCGGCGAGCAGGCCGGCCGCGTCCGTCAGCCGCACGCCGCGACCGTTGCGCTCCATGAGCTTGGCGCCGGTCTCCCGCTCCAGCTTGGCGATCTGCTGGGACACCGCCGACGGGGTCACCATCAGCGCGTCGGCGGCGGCTCCGACCGACCCGTAGACGTGCACGGCGTGAAGGGCCTTGAGCCGGTTCAAGTCCAACATGTAAGTCAGTCTAAATGGTTTAGCGTAGAAAGTCTCGCTTGTGGTTGACTGTGTAGCAGATGAAAATAGATGCATGAGAATCATCAAGCTGAAGAGGCAGCGTCCCGACACCCTGTCGTACCTCAAGGTCCTTGCCGAGCAGGCTCGCGAGCAGCGCATCCGCTACCAGAAGCCCGCTCGCTGAGTGCGGCCCCGCCGTCTCGCCCTCGCCGTCGGCCTGGCCTCGTGCCCATGGTCACGCCCGCTCCGCCACTCGTTGGCTCCTACGTCGCTCTCTCGCGGCGAGCTCCTGCGCTTGGTCTGAGGCTTCAACTTCGTCGTCATGCAGACCGGCCTGCGGCACTTCGCACCCCTGCAGTACGCCGGCCTCAGGTTCGCCCTGGCGGCGTTCCCGCCCTGCTGTTCGTGGGGCGGCCGGGGGTCGCATGGCGCTGGGTGGCCGGGGTGGCCGCGGCCATCGGCGTGGGCCAGTTCGGCCTGCTGCTCGTCGGCATGCCGGCCGGGCTGAGCTCGCTCGTCCTGCAGACGCAGGCACTGTTCACCGTGCTGTTCGCGGCGACGCTGCTCGGGGAGCGGCTCACCGCCCGCCGCGTCACGGGGCTGGCCGTCGCGTTCTGCGGGCTCGCCCTGGTCGCCTTCGACTTCGGCGTGTCGGGCCCGATCGGAGCCTTCGCGCTTTACGTGGCCGCCGCGGCCGCCGCGGCCGCCTGGAGCGTCGGCATCATCGTCCAGCGCAGGGCCGCGCCACCCGACTCGCTGCGCTTCATGGTCTGGGTCAGCGCCCTGTCGACGCCGCCGCTCCTGCTGGCCTCGACGGCATCCATGTTCCGGCCGGTCAGGCACATCTCCATGGCCTTGGCCTTGCCGACCGCGCGGGTCAGCCGCTGGGAGCCGCCGATGCCGGGGATGACGCCCAGTTTGGTCTCTGGCTGGCCGAGACCGCGGTGTCGGCGGCGAGCACGATGTCGCAGAGCATGGCCAGCTCGCAGCCGCCGCCCAGCGCGTACCCGGACACCGCCGCCACCGTGGGCTTGCGCACCTGGCCGAGCCGGTCCCGGTCGTCCCGAAGGGTTTCCAGAACGCCATCGAGTACGGCCGCAACCATGTCGTGGACATGACCGTGACCAGTTCCACCTCCACCTGGGCCTCCGGCGACCTGATCTCCAGCACTGCCGATCTGGAGACGTTCATCAAGGCTCTGTTCGGCGGCAAGGTGGTGTCGGCAGCGGAGCTTACGCACATGTTCACGGAGTGACCACCAGCCACCGGCCGATCGACCTGGTCAAGCTGTCGAGCGCCAAGCCCTGCCCGGTGGAGATCGGAACCTTCAACTACTCCAACACTAACTACCTCCTGCTGGGCATGATCATTGAAAGGGTGACCGGCAAGACCCTGGCCGCCGAACTCGACCGACGGCTGCTCACCCCGCTCGGCATGAAAAGCACCTACCTGCCCACCACACCAACCGAAGAAATCAAAGGCTTGCCCGCCTGCAGGGTGAGCACCGAAGGGACGCCACCGGGGTCGGCGGCCCTCAGCAGGCCATAGCCGATCCCGGACAGTCCGACCATCAGGCTGGGGGTGGAGAGTCCGAACGGCACTCCGCACATCCAGCCGTTGGTCTTCATGCTGCCGAGTATGCCGGCGGTGCGGCGGGCCGCCTCGTCCCGCAGGTCGGGGCGGCACAGTACCGACGAGGCGGTGAGCAGCAGGTCGAGTGAGCCGAAATCGCCATGGCACAGCGAGTGGGACCGCCCGAAGCCCGCGCGCCTGGTCGTCGCGATGGAGGCGGCGATCTCGGCGTCCACCTCCGGGTCGTCAGCGAGCGGTCCGGTACGGATCGCCAACCGGCCGAGCCCGACCCCGACCGCGCCGTGGCACCACGCGCAGATGCCGGTCCGGTCGGCTGCCAGCGTGCGGACGTCTCGCCAATCTCCGATCTCAGGATCGAACAGGCCGCGCTCGTAGCCGAGCGCCTCGTGGCACATCGCCGCGTAACGCCGCTCGCCGAGGAGTGCCGCGGCCTCAGCGAGCGCGAACGCGATGCCGGCCGTACCGTGCCCGAAGCCCGCAAGCGGGACATTGGCCAGCCCGTCCTCGCGCATCCAGGCCGGCACCCACCCGGCGCCGAGGGGATGTCTCTCCGCGGACTCCACCAGCCGGTGCGCCGCCTCGGCGATCACCGTAGCCGCAGGGCCTTCCGGGCGGACGGCGTGCAGGGCGCGCAGGGCGGCGATGGTTCCCGCCGAGCCGCCCACCATGTCGTAACGGGTGTCATGCTCCGCCGTCCCGAGCAGGCTGGCGGCGATGGCCTCGGCCTCGTCAACGAGCGAGCCGTCGTCGAGCAGCGCGCTCAACCGGCAGAACGCGTACACCACGCCGGGCAGCCCGGCCATGCCCGCCGGCACCGTGATGAGGCCGCGGTCGAGCTGCGCGCGAACGGTCGCCACGGTGTCGCGCGCGAGGTCCGTGTGGCGCCGCTCGCCCGTCATCGCGCCCAGGGTGGCCAGGAACAACGCGACCCCGGACAGACCGTTGAACACGTCGGGACGCAGCGGGCCGAGTGACCAGTTGCGTCCGGCCTGGGAGCCCAGCCCGAGCCACTGGGCGCTGCCCTTCCGGCGAAACGCCTCCCGCGCGAGCTGATCGCCGACCTTCTGGGCGGCGACCAGCAGGTCGGCCGCGGGGACCCTGTCACCCTGATCGGGCAGGGGATACTCGGGGAACTCGAGGTCGTCCGTGGCGTTTATCGCGACGGTCGCCAGCGATCCGCGGATCAGCCGCAACTGCCCGTCGAGATGTTCGTCGTCCCTGCCGGCCAGGTCCTGCCGAACCCGCTCGAGCGCGCTGCCCAGCTCGATCCCCGGCACCGGACGATCGTCACTGTCGAACAGCGTGGTCCGCCCCGGCCGACTGGAGAAATAGGGGATGTCGTTCCGCCACAGGTCGGCGCGTTCCGCCGGAACACACGCCCCCAGCGCGGGGGTATCGGTCACCTGGCGCCATAGGAAATCGAAGTGGCGGTCCCGATCCAGCCCGTCACGGAGCACGTCGGGGTGGAATCCCGTCCGCAGCAGCGTGCCGTACGTCATCGTCGATCGCAGCAGGACCCGCACGTGGTCGTCGCCGAAGGCCGCCAGGGGACCGTCATCGGCGGCCAGACGGTCTTTGTGGGCCCGGCAGAGCACGTGCAGCTCGGTGTAGCCGGCGATCAGGTCGTCGGTGTAGTCGAGCAGGTTCAGTTCGGCGTCCTTGGCGACCGGACGGTTGTCCGGCATGTTCAGCGGCATGCGTTCCAAACGTACGCGCATACGGTCGGTGCCGACCCCGGTCAGCACGGGCAGCCCCACCGAGGTGCGTTGCCCAGGCCGGTATCCGAGACCGCTCAGATCGACGGCCTTGCCGTCCCTGGTCGGCCACGCCGTCGCGGGAAGCAGGCCGACCTGCAGAACGGAGGCGGCGGCCGCCTCCTCCGCGGCCCGCTCCGCCTCGGTCGAGCGGGCGTCACCGGGCGGCAGCACAGGCTGCAGGACGGTCTCCACGTCCACCAGGACAGGTTGATCGCCCGCGGCGATCAGATTCTCCGCGTGGCTGTCGTTCGCACGCAGCAGTTCGAGCAGTGCGAGCAGCACGCCCTGGCGGTGGTAGAACCGCCGTACGGCGGCCTCGTCGGCGCACGGCTCCGCGCGTACGAACTCGACCCACCCGTGGCCGCCGCAGTCGAGGTGGGTGAGGGTGCGCATCGGCAGGCGCAGGCCCGCGGCGTTCAACCATTCCAGCAGGTCGGCGAAGTGCTCGTCGACGCGCAGCGAACGCGGTTTGTAGACCAGCACCAGGCCGCTTTCCCAGCGCACTTTGGCCACCGCCTGGCCGCCGCGATGTCGGTCACCGACACCGGTGACGACCTCGGCGACGCATCCGATCTCTGAGCCTGAGGCGAACCTGTTCCGGATCGCCTCGGCGTCGGAGACGATCCGCTCGGCCAGTACGCGGCTGTTGACGAGCCACTGGTCAACAGCTGTCGCCAGTTGTCTTGCGAGCACCGGGTAGTCGCGAAGCAGCGTCCACTGGCGGGACGGCTTGGACAGCGCGTCGAGGAACGCAGCGAAACGTTCCTCGGATGTGCCGTCGGGCAGCTCGCCGCGCATCCCGGCCAGGTGAAGCTCCAGTGCCAGCGTGCGGCTGAGCATCCCCTGGACGACCCACGGCAACGGCGCGTAGACCTGCTCGAGCAGCTCGCCGGGGCGGAACGGCGCGGGCGTCGCCTCTCCGGCCAGCCGTTCAAGTACGGCGCGCAGCCTGCCACGGGCATCGTCGAGCAGCGGCCAGGCGGCGCGCGCAAGGTACGGCGAGTGGCCGTCCACCTCTGGCAGCAGGACGTCGTTCGTCCCATCGCCGTCGGCGTACGGAGGCCCGGCCATCGCGTGCTGCAGCCGCGCCGCCCAGGCTGGCTGGCCGAGTCGCCTCGCGAGCGCGTCTGCGGGCTCGCCCAGCAGGGCCAGCAGGGACTTCTCGTCGAGGTCGTCCGCGCGGAGGCGCAGGCACCACAGCTCGGGATTGTCGAAGGGCGGCCGCCGCCAGCGGTTCAGCCGTCGCAGGGCCGACTCCCCTGAGGCGCCGTCCGGAGCGGATGCCGCTTCAGGTGAGCTGCTCCGCAGCCGCTCGGTCAACGGCGTTCCGCGCACGAGAGGGTAAAGGGCTGTGGGATCCATTCCGCATCTCTCTGGGGCAGGAGCGGTGCGGGGACGACCGGCTCACGCGATCCCGCAGCCCGCACCGCCCACCGCACCCGAGGTTCAGCAGAGGTTCAGCAGCAGCAGGCGGGTCCTCCACCGGAGTAGAGGGTCGCGCCGGTCCCGCAGGTCGTCAAGCTGGCATGAACCAGGAGCTGGTCCAGCTCGGCGTCGATATCGCCAGCGGGGTGCTCGGGCAACCTCTCCAGGCCGGTCGCCGTGAGGTCATCCCGCAGGGCGGGATCGGTCAAGACGCGCATGAGTTCCGTGGTCGGCATTCATCCTCCTCATCACTCAAGGTGCCCTGCATTGACAGGGGCCTTTTGGTCGGGGTTTCCATGGAGCCGGTTGCGACGCTCGCGTTTCCGTCGAAAGATGCGTGACGCCCTGGACGATCAGGCTTTCTCCATGAAACAACCGGCCGTCGGGAAGACGGTAAAAGATGCCGTGCTTCGGCGCAAGTGTGCACTGTGCTCAGGTCCGGGCGCCGGGAGTGCACGGTGCTCAAATAGACCCATCGTCAAGA
The DNA here is from genome assembly GCF_004348685.1 of Nonomuraea deserti. Taxonomy (GTDB): domain Bacteria; phylum Actinomycetota; class Actinomycetes; order Streptosporangiales; family Streptosporangiaceae; genus Nonomuraea; species Nonomuraea deserti. The sequence continues at coordinate 93,435 of NZ_SMKO01000007.1, forward strand.
AATCTGTGGTCTGGACATTCGCGGAATCAGGGCAGCCTTAGCCTGAATCCACGGCGTGATTTCGTCTGATCGTTTTCTGGTCCAATTCCTCGACGAGTGCCGGTCCCGCAGGTGGAAGGGCCGTTTTCGGGCGTGTGAGGGCCGCCGCGCTCGGGTCGCGGCTTGCCCACGTGCATTCCGAGGGCTCGGGGGTCGCGGATGCGCGTGACCGCGGTTGGTCGTCTGCTGTGCGTGACCTGGATTTCGGCTGGTCAGGCCGCTGTGGCGGCGAGTGCGTACGTGCGTGGGCTGCTGGCCGCGTGGTGCTGGGATCACCGGTCTTCTGGTCGGCGTCCGCATTGTTGATCAGGAGTTCGAATGAAGCGACTCGTGCGGCAGGTGGGGTGCGCGGCTCGTCGGAATGGTGTTGGCCAAGGTGGCTGAAGACCGGAGCTCGTTCATCATCGTCGCTTCACGAGTGTGGCGGAAGCGCGTACCGCTGTGATCGAGTATATAGAGGCCTTCTACAATCGGCGTCGCCTGCACTCTGTGCTGGGATATCGCCCACCGCTGGAAGCGCTCGAGAAATGGTGCGATATTCGGGCAGCTGCATGAGATAGGTCATTTACTCCGGTGTCCGGGAAACGCGGGCATGTCATCCGGCGCGCCCCGGTTGGCCTCTATACGCCTCAACGCCCTGCCCAGATTCGCCGGCGAAAGAACTCCTCCCGCCCACCTTAGATGTCGTGATGTGGAGGGCGTGGACGACGTCGTGGATGCCGCTGCCGGTGGTCAGCAGATCGCGGCTTAGCAGGGCTTCCACGGTACGCAGATGGGTACGGACGGTGTTGCGGCTGATGCCGATACGGCTGGCCGCCCGCTGGGCGTCAGCGTTGGCATTGATCCAGGCGTGGAGAGTGCGTCGATGCGGGGCTTGAAGGGGGTGGAGAAACGCTTGGGCCCAGGCGGCGGCGGAATCGGTGCGCAGCAGGTCATCCAGGGTAGGGAGCACTTGATGCTCGGCCGGTTCGGGGAGGGAAGTGGAACCGGTCAGAGTGAGAGCAAGGGTGACGGCGGCGCGGCAGCGAACGTCGGACAGGTCCACGCCGAGGGCGCGTTCCGCGCGTCGGATGTGGGCGGTGACGGTGTTGCGGCTGAGGTCCAGCAGGCTGGCCACGGCGGATCGGGGCACGCTCATGGCCAAGTGGGTGATGTCGACCGTGACCTTCGGCAGGGAGTCCAGCGGGCGCAGAAACGCGCGAGCCCAGAGCAGGGCCGGTCGAGGAGGCAGCAGATCCGCTAGTGGGGTCTGGCCGTGGTAGAGGGCCACGCGGCCGGGGGTGGTACGGGCGGCGGCCAGTGCGTGGGCGGCCTGGCTGTATGCCTGGGCAGTCGCGCTGAGGGCGTGCGGGCCACTGATACCCAGCGCATAGTGCGGGTTGTCGTGCACCAAGCGCCGTAAGACCTTGCCGTGCCCCGGAGTGCTGTCGGCGTCTGTTTGCGAGTCGTCGGCGATGAGACAGATCAGATGCGTCTTGAAGGCGGGGCACTGCACCATCAAGTCCGGGCCGTGGTAGCCCGAGGAATCCTGGTGGGCCTGCGTGATCCGGTCACGATCGGTCTGGCTGCAGTGCAGCAGGTAGACCCGCACCTGGTCGGCGTCCAGCAGCGGCGGAACGGCACCGGTCGTCATACGGCGCGCCAGGCTGGGGTCGCCCACCATCAGGGCCGAAAGCACGGCGAACCGTAGCTGGCGCGCCTTGTACTGGTAACCACGGGAGATCCGGTCAGCGTCCCGGTCGCGGCGCAGGAGCGCGATGACGCTGCCGGTGTGCGAGGCCAGGGCAGCCTCCTGCGGACTCAGCACTTCACGATCGGCCGCCACCACCAGCACCGGGCGCGTACCGCACACGCCGAGGACTTCACAGCGCACGTGCAGCTTATCGACTTGGATCGCAGCCGCGGCCGTCTGCCCGCTCGACAGTCGCACGAGCAGCGGAGCAAGCGGGCGCAAAACCTCCCGAGGAAACCCGAGGGTGGACGCTTCCATCGTCGCCGTATTGCCGGCGACCAGCGCGACGTGCACGCTGATCTGCCGCTGCAGCCAGTTCAGGACCTCCCGCACATCCGGCTCGGCTCTGTGAACCATCTGGCGTCTCATCTCGCGCAACAGCCCGTCAAGCCGTTCAACCTGCCACCGAGCCTCCGCAACCTCCTCACCCTCTACCCTCACCCCAGCAACTCGCCTTCCTGGCAATGTGTCATTGCCCTCGTACTCGTTGATCGCGCTCCTCCCCTGAGCATGTTGACCTGAACCGGCAGCCGGTCATCGTCGGATCAACGGTCACGCGTGCCGGTGGCCAATACCGCGCTACCGAGCAATCCACCGGCCTTGGGTAGCGAGCTGCTGGTCAGGATGCCTCTCCAGCGGGTGCGCAACTCAGCCAGCCGCCCAAGCTCCCGCCTGCTGTGGTTGGCCTGCTCGTGCTGGCCGATGGTCAGGTTGTGGAGCGCCTCAGTCGTGGGGGTGCGCAGGTACTTCCAGTCGCCGCGGCGCATCGCCCGCGCCGACCGGGTTCGCCAGAACAGATCGCGCTGCGGCGGCTCCTCGTCGTCGATCAGGTAGGGCAGCAGACTGTGCCCGTCCAGGGGTGGGTCGCGAGCGAGCCGCCGTCGCGATGGGAGGGCGCTTGCGGTCCACCTGCCTGGACCCCCGCGGAGTAGCCGTTGGTGGAAGCGGATCCCCTCAGGGTGCGGATCTCCGGCACCCCGTAGCAGCTCAGATCTCCCCCGAGAATGAACAGATGTTGGGGCGCGGTAGCTGGCCTTTCATGGCTCGCGGCCGGAACGCCCGCTCGGTGGTCGTGGCGGCCAACGGCCGGTCGGGCAGTACGGCACCGGCCGCCGTCACAAGCGGACCCGCGCCTAGCACCCCGAGCACGGACCGTCGTGACGGCCGGGCACGGCCGGTCGCCAGGGTCTCCTTAAGTGATTCTTCCAACGCTTCCTCCTCGTCCAGAAACTCGGCTGTTCACCGGCATTGAGGAGGACAGTCAATACGGCCGGGCGTTTCCTCGGCGTTTCCACCCTCGTCCACGGTAATCCGTTCGATCAGCGTCGCCTGGTTGCGTCATCCCCGGCCAGCGCGACGCCTGCCCCAGGAGTATGCGCTCGTCAACAGGTTCGACATCCACGCAACGTCTGCCTTCGCATCGCGGTCGTGATCGGCCTCGTCGCCCTGGTCATCCGCTTCCGGCGCGGGGACGAGACGCGCCGCCGGCAGCTGCTGTGGCTGCTGCAGGCGGCTGGTGACCGGCGAGCCGCTGTCGTGGCCCACCGTGCTGGCGGCGGCGCTCATCATCGCCGGCGTGCTCTACGCCAACAGCAGGCCCCGCCGCCACGTCCTGCAGAGCCCCGAGCGCTTGGAAAGCACCCTCGTACGGCCGGCCTAAGCGGCGGCCGCGGCCGCCTTCGCCGCCGCAGGGAGCGCGTCGGCGACGCGCTGCAGCGCCTCGTCGTCGTGCGAGGCCGACAGGAACCACGCTTCGTACGCCGACGGCGGCAGGTAGACGCCCTGCTCCAGCATCGCGTGGAAGAACGCGGTGAACGCGGCGGTGTCCTGCGTCCTGGCCTCCTCGAAGCTCGTGACCTCCGACTCCGTGAAGAAGATCGAGAACAGGCTGCCCGCCCGCTGCAGCCGGTGCGGCACCCCCGCCGCTGCGAGCGCCTCGGAGACCGCGCCGCCCACCTGGGACGCCGCGGCGTCCACGCGCGCGTAGGCGTCGTCGTCGAGCGCCCGGAGGGTGGCCAGCCCCGCCGCGCAGGCCAGCGGATTGCCGGACAGCGTGCCCGCCTGATAGACGGGACCCTCGGGAGCCAGGTGGGCCATGACGTCGGCCCGGCCGCCGAACGCCGCCGCCGGCAGCCCGCCGCCCATGACCTTGCCGAACGTCATCAGGTCGGCGTCGACCGGGTCGAGGCCGTACCAGCCGGAACGCGAGACCCTGAAGCCCGTCAGCACCTCGTCGACGACGAGCAGCGCGCCGTGGGCCGTGCACAGCTCGCGCAGCCGCGCGTTGAAGCCGTCGCGCGGCGGCACCACTCCCATGTTCGCCGGGCACGCCTCGGTGATCACGCACGCGACGTCGCCGGCGGCGAACGCCTGCTCGACGGCCTCGACCGAGTTGTACGGCAGCACGATCGTGTCGGCCGCCGCCGCCCCCGTCACGCCCGGCGTGTCCGGCAGCCCGAACGTCGCCACCCCCGACCCGGCCGCGGCCAGCAGCGCGTCGACGTGCCCGTGGTAGCACCCAGCGAACTTGATCACCTTGGACCGCCCGGTGAAGCCGCGTGCCAGCCGCACGGCGCTCATCGTCGCCTCGGTGCCGGAGCTGACCAGGCGCACCTGCTCGACGGGCGCCATCCTGCCGACGATCTCCTCCGCCAGCTCGACCTCGCCGGGCGTGGCGGTGCCGTAGGAGAAGCCGTGGGCGGCCGCCTCGGACACGGCCTCGACGACCGCGGGATGGCGGTGGCCGAGGATCATCGGGCCCCAGGAGCAGACCAGGTCGACGTAGCGGTTGCCGTCGACGTCGGTGATGTAGGGGCCCTGCGCCGAGGCCATGAAGCGGGGCGTGCCGCCCACCGCGCCGAACGCGCGCACCGGAGAGTTGACGCCCCCGGGCACGAGCCGGCGGGCGCGGGCGAACAGGTCCTCGGAGTTCTGTGTACGGCTCACGCGACCAGGTTAGCCGCGGGGGCCCTCGCCCCTCGTCGCGGGACGACCTCGCCCCTCGTCGCGGGACGACCTCGCCACGCTGGCGGCCGGCCCGGCATCCGCAGGGACGGCCTCGCCGCGGTGGCGGCCCGGCGCGGCATTCGCAGGGACCACCTCCGCCATGGTGGCGGCCGGCGCGGCATCCGCCGGTCGTGACTCAGTCGGCCAGCCACTCCAGGATGCGCAGCGGGTCGGGCAGGGGCAGGCCGTCGGGTGGCCGCAGCCAGGAGACCGGCTGGCCGGCCGGCAGGGTGGAAGGCGGCGCGACGACGAAGCTGTCACGGCAGTGCCAGCGCAGCCCAGGCGTGTCGTCGATCGTGGCGGGGTCGCAGTCGAGGTGGCACGACCACCACTCGTCCTCGTCCTCCGGGTTGCCCCGTGTGGCCACGTAAAACAAGACCCGGTCGCCTTTGGCGGCGACCGGGCCTGAGTGCGCTCCGGCGTTGTCGATGCGGGTGAGGGCGGAGAGTCCGATCGCGAGCGGCACGTCGAAGACGTCGAACACGCGTCCGGTGGGAAGAATCACATTGGCTTCCGGCTCGGCCTGCCACCAGCGCGTGAGCAGCGCCGGGTCGGTCGTGGCCTGCAGGTGCCAGGCGGGCGACAGCGGATGGGCGCCGGGGTCGGGACAGCCGAGGCGGTCGCACGAACACGCGCGCGGCCCCTGACGCAGCGGGAACGCCCCTGGCACCACGGGCCAGCCCATCGCGGCGTATTCGAGCACGAGATCGATGCGTGTCGGTCGCGACCGTTTTCTGGTACGCCGAGCCAGTGGTACCCCCACCATTGGTGTCTCCCGTCGAGTCCAGCGCCTGAGGAGGTCCCGGCTCCGGGCCGTACGCACACGCGGGACACACCGGCACTTGGTTGCCTGACGAGAACCTGCTCATCAGCGCGCCTGGTCGAGGCCGTAGCGGCAGCCGTGCAACAACTTTCTCGTCTGCTCGCACTCTAACGCACGCGCCTCACGCGTTGACGGGAACCCCTCGGTTAGAGACGCCGCGCCACTTCGGTGGCCCAGTAGGTGAGGATCAGGTCGGCCCCCGCCCGCTTGATCGCGACCAGCGACTCCATGATCATCCGGTCGCGGTCGACCCAGCCGTTGGCCGAGGCGGCCTCGATCATGGCGTATTCGCCGCTCACCTGGTAGGCGGCCACGGGCACGTCGGCCTCTTCGCGGAAGCGGGTGATGACGTCGAGGTAGGTCATCGCCGGCTTGACCATGACCGCGTCGGCGCCCTCGGCGAGGTCGAGGCGGAGCTCGCGCAGCGCCTCCTCCAGCGGGCCCGCGGGATCCTGCTGGTGGGTGCTGCGGTCGCCGAACTGCGGCGCGCACTCGGCGGCCTCGCGGAACGGCCCGTAGAAGGCGGAGGCGTATTTGGCGGTGTAAGCCAGGATCGGGACGTTGCCGTAGCCGGCGCCGTCGAGCGCCGTCCGGATCGCCCCCACCTGGCCGTCCATCATGCCGCTCGGCGCCACCATCTGCGACCCGGCCGCGGCCTGGGCGACCGCGATCGAGGCGTAGCGCTCCAGGGTGGCGTCGTTGTCGACGTCGCCCGAGGGGGTGAGGATGCCGCAGTGCCCGTGGTCGGTGAACTCGTCGAGACATGTGTCGGCCATCACCACGACGGAGTCGCCGACCTCGGCGTTCACCTCGCGCAGCGCGACCTGCAGGATGCCGTCGGGGTCGTCGGCGGCCGAGCCGCGCGCGTCCTTCACGGCCGGGATGCCGAACAAGATCATCCCGCCCACGCCGGCCTGCGCGGCCTCGTGGGCGGCCTTGCGCAGCGAGTCGCGGGTGTGCTGGACCACGCCCGGCATCGAGGCCACGGGCTGCGGCTCGGAGATGCCCTCCTTGACGAACGCGGGCAGGATCAGGTCGGCGGGGTGCAGCCTGGTGCCGGCCACCATGCGCCGCAGGGCGGGGCTCCGGCGCAACCTGCGGGGACGGGCGACGGGGAATCGCGCGCTCATCTGGCTCTCCTCCTGGCGCCCCGGCGGTTCTGCGAGGGCCTGCGCGGGGTGTCACCCGCGGCCACGGCCGCCTGGCGCTGCTTGGCTCCGAACTCGGCCAACGCGGTGGCCAAGGCGGATGCGGACGGTTTGCCGGCCATGACGTCGACCCGGAGCCCGAACTCCTCGGCGGTCTTGGCCGTCTGCGGTCCGATGACCGCGATCACGGTGACGTTGTGTGGTTTGCCCGCGATGCCCACGAGGTTGCGCACGGTGGACGACGACGTGAAGAGCACGGCGTCGAAGCCGCCGCCCTTGATGGCCTCGCGGATGGGCGCGGGCGGCGGCGCGGCCCGCACGGTGCGGTAGGCGGTGACGTCGTCGCACTCCCAGCCCAGCTCGGTGAGCCCGGCCACGAGCGTGTCGGTGGAGATGTCGGCCCTCGGCAGCAGCACGCGGTTGATCGGGTCGAGCATCGAGTCGTAGGGCGGCCACTCGGCCACCAGCCCCTCGGACGACTGCTCGCCCGACGGCAGCAGGTCGGGCTTGACCCCGAACTCGACCAGGGCCCGCGCGGTCGCGTCGCCCACCGCGGCCACCTTGAGCCCGGCGAACGCGCGCGCGTCGAGGCCGTATTCCTCGAACTTCTCGCGCACGGCCTTGACCGCGTTGGCGCTGGTGAAGGCCACCCATTCGTAGCGGCCGGTGACCAGGCCCTTGATGGCGCGGTCCATCTGCTGCGGGGTGCGGGGCGGCTCGACCGAGATGGTCGGCACCTCCTCGGGCACCGCGCCGTACGAGATGAGCTGCTCCGACAGGCTGCGGGACTGCTCCTTCGTCCGCGGCACCAGCACCCGCCACCCGAACAGCGGCTTGGTCTCGAACCACGACAGCTTGTCGCGCGCCTCCACGGCGTCGCCGACCACGATGAGGGCCGGCTCGGTGAACCCGGCGTGCTTGAGGTCGGCCTGGAGCCGGCCGAGCGAGGACACCACGGTGTACTGCTCGGTGGTGGTGCCGCCGCTGGTGACCGCGACGGGGGTGGTGTCGGGCTTGCCTCCGGCGATGAGCGCCTTGCCGATGGCCACGGCGTCGGCGATGCCGTGGTAGATCACCAGCGTGCCGCGGCAGGCGGCGTGGACGGCCCAGTCCTGGTCCTGCGCCGCGTCGACGACCCTGAACTCCGGCACTTCGGTGGCCGCCGGGATGCCGGCGTAGTCGAGCACGGCGGTCGCGGGCGGCACGCCGGGCACGACCTCGAAGTCCACCCCCGCCGCGGCGCAGGCCGCGACCTCCTCGGTGATCGAGGAGAACAGCGTCGGGTCGCCCTCGCACAGGCGGACCACGACCTCCCCACGCGCTGCGCGCTTGACGGTGGCCTGGAGGTCGCCCTCGACGACCTCGACGCCTTCGCGGCAGTGCCGCAGCAGCGGGCCGTGCATTTCCGTGTCGAGCACCACCACGCCGGCCTTACCGAGCAACTCGGCGGCGCGCAGCGTGAGCAGCTTGGGATCGCCGGGTCCCGCGCCCACGAACGCGACGAGACCGGAGGTTGGACTATCGGAGCTCAATGGGACTGCTCCCCCATCAATCTGTCGGCCCCTGCGGAGATCATCTCGGTCGCCAGGAGGCGGCCCAGGTTAGCAGCCTCCGAAGGAGAGCCGGCGGCGGACTTGCGGACCGCCTCGCGGCCGTCGATCGAGACGACCACTGCGGTCAGGTTCAGAGTGTGCCCGTCATCGGCCGCGAACGCACCCACCGGTGCGGAGCATCCGGCCTCGAGTGCGTTCAGCACGGCGCGCTCGGCCGTCACGGCGGAGCGGGTGCGCGGGTCGTCGAGCACGCCGAGGAATTCGACCAGGTCGGCGCGGTCGGCGCGGCACTCCACCGCCAGCGCGCCCTGCCCGGGCGCGGGCAGCAGCTCCTCGACCTCGAAGATCTGCGCGACCTCCGCGTCGCGGCCGATCCTGGTCAGGCCGGCGGAGGCGAGCACGACGGCGTCGAGCTCGCCGGAGGTGACCTTGCCGATGCGCGTGTCGGCGTTGCCGCGGATCGGGACGTATTCGAGGTCGGGCCGCAGCGCGCTCAGCATGGCGACCCGGCGGGGGGAACCGGTGCCGACCCTGGCTCCTGGGGCGAGGTCGGCGAACTTGCGCGGCCCGACCAGCGCGTCGCGGTGGTCGTGGCGGGCGGGGATCGCGGCCAGCGTGAAGCGGGGGTCCTGGGTGGTGGGCAGGTCCTTCAGCGAGTGGACGGCGAAGTCGACCTCGTCGTCGATCAGCTTGTCGCGCAGCGCGCTGACGAACACGCCCGTGCCGCCGAGCTGCGCGAGGTGGGCCTTGGTCACGTCGCCGAACGTCGTGATGCCGACCAGCTCGATCGCGCGGCCGGTGCGCTGAACGTAGGCGTCGGCCACCATCTGGGACTGCGTGGTCGCCATGAGGCTGCGGCGGGTGCCCAGCCGCAGGGCCTGCGGGAGCGGTGTCACAGCTCCACCTCCCTCACGGCCTCGGGCATCTTCGGATCCAGGTCGAACAGTTCGCGCAGCGCTTCGGCATAATGATCGCCCCCTGGGCAGGTGGCGAGCCGCTTGACACGCACGGTCGGCTCGTGGAGCAGCTTGTCGACGACCCGCTGCACGGTCATCGTGACCTCGTCGCGCGCCCGCTCGTCCAGATGGGGCACACGCATCAGGAGACGGCCGAGCTCCGATTCGACGACGTCGGCCGCCTTGCTGCGCAGCGCCACCACGGTCGGCGTGACCCTGGAGGCGCGCTCGGCGTCGAGGTAGGCCCGCAGCTCCTCGGCGACGAGAGCGCGTACGGACTCGACCGCGTCGCCCTCGCGCGCGCCGATGCCGGAGTCCTGGATCGTCTCCAGGTCGACCAGCGTGACGCCGGGCACGTCGCGTACGGCGGGGTCGATGTCGTGCGGCAGCGCCAGGTCGAGCAGGAACACGGGCCGGGTCAGCATGCCGGGCGTGATGACGTGGCGGCCCGCGCCGGTGCAGGTGATGACGAGGTCGGCGCCGGCCAGCTCGTCGGCCACGGCGGAGAACCCGACCGCCCGGCCGCCGACGGACTCGGCCAGCCGGGCGCCGCGGTCGTACGTGCGGTTGGCCACGACGATGTCGGTGACCCCGGCCCGCGCCAGCGTGGCGGCGGCCAGCGAGCTCATGGAGCCCGCGCCGACCACCAGCGCCCGCCGCCCGGCCAGGTCGCCGGCCAGCGTGAGGCCCGCGGTGACGAGGGAGGCGCCGGCCTGGTCGATGCCGGTCTCGTGGTGGGCCCGCTTGCCGACCCGCAGCGCCTGCTGGACCAGCTCGTTGAGGGTGGCGCCGACGGTGCCGCGGCGCTGCGCCAGCTTGAGGGAGCGGCGGACCTGGCCGAGGATCTGGCCCTCGCCGACGACCATGGAGTCGAGGCCGCACACCACGGAGAACAGGTGCTCGACGGCCCGCTCCTCGTAGTGCACGTAGAGGTGTGGCGTGAGCTCCTCGACGGGGACGCCGGAGTGCACGCCCAGCAGGCGGCTGACGGCGGTGACGGCGGCGTGGAAGCGGTCGACCGTGACGTAGACCTCGACCCGGTTGCAGGTCGAGACGACCATGGCCTCCGCCACGCAGGGATCGTCCTGCACGTCGTGCAGGAGCTTGGCGAGCGCGTCACCCGTCACCGAGACGCGCTCGAGCAGGGCCACCGGCGCCGTCCGGTGGCTGAGTCCGATAGCCAGAACACTCATTGACTGTCCACCGCCATGAGTGGCCCCCCAGCCTTGCGTTGCTCGTGGAACGCGAGAATCTGCAGTTCGATTGATAGGTCGACTTTACGGACATCGACGCCATCCGGGACCGAAAGCACAACTGGGGCGAAGTTCAGGATGCTGGTCACCCCCACGGCTATCACGCGATCACACACCTTCTGCGCCGCCGCCGCCGGAATCGCCAGAACCACGATCGAAACTCCACGCCGAGCGATCACGGCTTCCAGGTCGTCGATGTGCTCCACATTCAATCCCGCGATGGTGTCGCCCACGACTTCGGGGTCGGCATCGACGAGCGCCGCGACCCGGAAGCCCCTGGAGACGAAGCCGCCGTAGTTGGCCAGCGCACGCCCGAGGTTGCCGACCCCAACGATGGCGACCGCCCAGTCTTGCGTCAGGCCGAGCTCGCGCGAGATCTGGTAGACGAGGTATTCGACTTCATAGCCTACGCCACGCGTGCCGTACGAACCGAGATGTGACAAATCCTTGCGGAGCTTCGCGGAGTTGACCCCGGCGGCCCCGGCCAGATCCTCGGAGCTGACGGTCGCGATGCCCCGCTCGGCCATCCCGTGCAGCGCCCGCAGGTACAACGGAAGCCTGGCGACCGTCGCCTCGGGAATGCCGCGGTCACGGGGTTGGGACGGGCTCTTCACGTGCCGGAGCTCCAGGGAACGGGCGGCTTGGGGACCGCGGTGAACGGAATCGAACCGTCTTTCAGGTTAATCCCTTTGTGAACCGATGCACAAAGTCGCGGGGCGCGGAGTGGCGGACGTCTCGCATACCGTTGGCGCCATGCATCGCATCACCCTGCTCGGCAAGCCCGGCTGCCACCTGTGTGACGACGCGCGCGAGGTCATCGCCAGGGTGGCCGGCGAGCTCGGCGTGCCGTGGGAGGAGGTCAGCATCGACTCCTCCGAGGAGCTCAAGGAGAAATACTGGGAGATGATCCCGGTCACGCTGATCGACGGCGTCCAGCACGACTTCTGGCGGGTCGACGAGGCCCGCCTGCGCGCCGCGCTGGACGCCTAGAGCGCCGCGCCGGCGCCTAGAACATCACCGTCGGCAGCGGCACCACCTTGGCGGCGTTGACGTTGAGCTCGATGACGTTGGTGGCCAGCACCATGGTCTGCCGCTCGTTGATGAACCTCTCGACGTGCGGCTGGCGCTGGTGGTCGCGGTAGGCGATCTCGTCGCGATAGAGCTCGTAGACGATGCGCTGCAGGGGCGCCGACTTGACCGCGTGGCAGGCGTAGACGAGCGTGTCGGGCTCGCCGCGGCGCACGGCCTCGACGGTGGCCTCGGCCAGCCTGTCGAACGCGTCGCCCGCGCCGTCCATGATCGTGAAGACGGTGAGCAGGCCGTAGATGTTGGGCGAGGGCTTGCCGCCGGCCTGCTGCTGCTGCGCCGGGGTGAACACGTCGGCGCCGGGAAAGACCGAGCCCGTGCCCGGCATGGCGAAGTCGGGCCGCTGGGACGGCGCCTCCGCGGGCGGCGCGCCGTTCATGATGTAGCCGGTCGAGGGCCCGGCGTCGGGCGGCGGCGCCATGCGGGCGGCGTAGTCGACCTCCTGGTCGCCCGCGCGATATTCGGCCACCAGATCGCCCAGCCCCGACGATCTGCGCGGCGGGTCGGCGGCGGGCACGCTCTCCGGCCTGCCCCGGTGACCCGGCTGATCGTCGCGGAACATCGGGCGCTCCCCTGGCGGGACCGGAGGCGCCGGCCGCTCCTCGCGGTGCTGCGCCCGCGCGTCGCGGCGCTGAGAGCGATCGTCACCGCGCGGTGGGCGCTCGTCGTGCTCGGGGGCGAAGTCGTCCTCATCGTCCTCGTACGGCGCCAGGGGCCGCAGCACGGTGTACCAGACGGCCGCCGCGGCGACGGCGAGCAGCGCCGTGGTGAACACCGCGGGCACCGCGAACCGCATCGCGCCCACGAGCGCCAGCCCCGACGGGACGATGACGGCCGAGGCGTGCAGGTTGTCGGTGTCGTACTCGTCGCCGTTGCGCCACTTGAGCCCGGCGACCACGAGCATCGCCAGCATCACCAGCGCGTCGATGACGTGCACGCCGGTCAGCAGGTAGTTGGGGATGATCGCCCAGACGGCCGAGCCCGACGGCAGCGCCTGGCCCATCTGCTCGACGCGGAGCGGGTCGAAGAGCATGATCGCGACGGAGACGACGGTGAGCGCGATGCCGAACAACCACGCCAGGAATCTCGGCGGCGCCTTCTCCGCCAGCAGCTGCACCAGGCCGACGGCCAGCCAGAGCGGGGCCAGCAACGATCCCGTCACCTGGTAGATCCGGAACGTGACGCTGCCGAACCCGAAGAAGGAGCCGATGGCGACCACGCCCAGTGACAGCGCCAGCGCCGCCACCGCGACGGTCCAGGCGATCAACCACCCGTCCGGCTCGTCCCGCAGGCGTTGGATCAGGGCGCCCGCCGCGAACGCGGCCAGGAGCGCACCGGCAAAGGCTATGACAGCAACGAGGATCTCCATGGTGACTCCAATGCTGCCGGACTATGCCTCCCAGCCGGTAGCCGTAGACGAAACGTGCCTGCTCGGGCCGCCCTCGGGGGCCACGGGCAGCGAGATGCGCGCCGCAGGCGGCGGGGATTCGCGGTAACACGGTATCTTCCGATTACGCCTAGTCATGCCAGCATGCTGTGGATTGTGGAATTTCCGGTTGATTTCTAGAGTGTTCGAGCAGCCGCACCCCTTACCCCCAGGGATACCGGATGCCTGACTCGTCGCCGTTCGCCGGGCTGCTTGCGCCAGCGGGCGCCGCGCCAGCCCTGACGGGCGAGCTCGCCGTGCGCGAAGAAGTGCCCGATGACGTACGTACGCTGGTGCTTCATGCCAAGAGCGGCTGCACGGAGTCGTTTGGCACGCTCTACGACCGCTACGTGGACCTCGTCTACCGCTACATCTATTTCCGGGTGGGCTCCCACCCCCTCGCCGAGGATCTGACCAGCGAGACCTTCCTGCGCGCGCTGCGCAGGATCGCCGACTTCACCTGGCAGGGCCGCGACTTCGGCGCCTGGCTCGTGACCATCGCGCGGAACCTCGTGACCGACCACTTCAAGTCCGGCCGCTACCGGCTGGAAGTGCCGACGGGAGAGGTGATCGACGTCCCGCTCGACGGCTCGCACATTCCGGAGAACGCCGTGGTCACGGCCATCATCAACGACCGGGTGCTGCGCGCCGTCCGGGACCTCAATCCCGAACAGCAAGAATGCGTGGTCCTGCGCTTCCTGCACGGCCTGTCGCTCGCGGAGACCGCGCTGATCATGGGAAAGAAGAGCGGGGCGATCAAAGCGTTGCAGTTTCGTGCCATTCGGGCGCTGGCCAGGGCTCTCAAGCACGACCTGGCGTAACCTCCACCAGCCGCACCTCGTTAGGCAAATGTCACAGCAGGATCCGTAAGGGAGCCGTCATGGGTAGGGCACGCGAACGGCGGGAGCGCGTGCTCGAGCATCTCACGGACCTGCCCAGGATGCCTCTCGGCGGCGCCCCTGACCCCGCCTTCCGCGACCGGCTCCGCGCCGAGCTGGTCTCCGGGCCGATCACCGGGCCGATCACCGGGCCCGTCACAGGGCCGATCACCGGGCCGGTCACCCGCGAGCTCCTGCCCGGGAAGCCGGCCCGCCCCAATCACGCCCACCGCCGGCCCGCGCACCCGAGGCCGCTGCTGTCGCAGCTGGCCGCCTTCGGACTGTCGGCGGCCATGATGGTCGGGAGCTTCGCCACGTACCAGGCGGTCCCCGGCGACTCCCTCTATCCGCTCAAGCGCGCCGCAGAGAGCGCTCTCGTCGGGCTCAGCACCAACGAGGCTGCGCGCGGCGAGCGCGAGCTCCGCTCGGCCAAGACCCGCGCGGAAGAGGTCGCCAGCCTGCTCGGCTCGTCCAACGGCGGCCCGCTGGTCGGCAAGACGCTGAAGGACATGGAGGAATCGACGCGCGCCGGGATCAGCAGGCTGCGACGGGCCGAACCGCGCTCTCCGAAGATCAAAAAATTCGCCCGCCACCAGAAGGAGGTCGTCGGGTCGATGTTACGGCAGCTGAAGCGGGACCAGCTGGCCCAGGCCGAGGGCTACCTCGACTACATCGAGGGTCTGGTCGCCCCCGGGTAGGTCGATAAGCTGAAGCGCATGTGGCGGCTAATGCGACGACGACACGAAACGGAGCCCCAGGCCGCCGGCGAGGCCGCGGCGCAGGCAGCGGTCACCGTCGCGCCGGTCGAGCCCGACCTCCAGTCGGCGGCCTTCTTCGACGTCGACAACACGATGATGCGCGGCGCCTCGATCTACCACTTCGCGCGCGGGCTGGCCACCCGAGGGATGTTCACCACGTCCGACCTGTTCAAGTTCGCGGTGGGGCAGGCGGTGTTCCGGCTGCGCGGCAACGAGAACCCCGAGCACATCGCGGTGGCCAGGGAGACCGCGCTCGCGTTCGTCGCCGGCGCCAAGGTCGACGACGTCGTGCGCCTCGGCGAGGAGATCTACGACGAGGTCATGGCCGACCGCATCTGGGGCGGCACGCGAGCGCTCGCGCAGAGCCACCTCGACGCCGGCCAGCGGGTCTGGCTGGTCACCGCCACCCCCGTAGAGCTGGCCAGGGTCATCGCGCAGCGGCTCGGGCTGACGGGTGCGCTCGGCACGGTCGCCGAGTCGAGCAACGGCGTCTACACCGGGCGCCTGGTCGGCGACCTGCTCCACGGCCCCGCCAAGGCGGAGGCGGTCAGGGCGCTGGCGCGCAGGGAAGGGCTCGACCTGACCCAGTGCACGGCCTACAGCGACTCGGCCAACGACCTGCCGATGTTGTCGCTGGTCGGGCAGGCCGTGGCGATCAACCCCGACAGCGAGTTGCGCGAATACGCCAAGAAGCACGACTGGCCGATCAGGGACTTCAGGACCGGCCGCAAGGCCACGCTGACGGCGCTGCCCATCGCCGCGGGCGTCGGCGCCGTGGCGGGCGGCGTCGCCGCGGGCATCGCCCTGCGCAGGCACTACCGCACGCAGGGCTGACGCCCGCGGGCCCACGCCGCTCGTCGCGAGGGCTCGCCGATCCCCGCGGCTCCTTGAGCCGCCCTCCGCCGACGACGGCCTCGGCACCGGTCGTGCCGGCCGGGCGTGGGGCGACCACCCTCGTGGGGCAAGGGCCGGGCGACGGCGAGCCCGATGCCCTCGGGGGCACCGCGCCGGAGGAAAGACCTAGAGCAAGGGCGGAAAAGCCGGCCCGCGCCGCAGCCGCAGCTCGTTGAGCAGCTGCTGGATGACCTCGCGCACGTGGTCGGTGAGGTTGAACACCAGCATGGGATCGTCGGCGGCCGACGGGTCGTAATCGTCGGTGCGGATGGGCTCGCCGAACTCGATCATCCACTTCGACGGCAGCGGCACCAGGCCGAGCGGCCCGAGCAGCGGGAAGAACGGCGTGATCGGCAGGTAGGGCAGGCCGAGCAGCCGGGCCAGGAACTTCAGGTCGCCGAGTTTGGGATAGATCTCCTCGGCCCCGACGATCGCGGTGGGCACGATCGGCGCCCCGGCGCGGATGGCCGAGGCCACGAAGCCGCCCCGGCCGAAACGCTGCAGTTTGTAGCGCTCGGAGAACGGCTTGCCGACGCCCTTGAACCCCTCGGGGAACACGCCGACCAGCTCGCCCTTGCGCAGCAGCCGGTCGGCGTCCTCGCGGCAGGCCAGCGTGTGGCCCGTCTTGCGGGACAGGTGGCTGAGCAGCGGCAGCTGGTAGACCAGGTCGGCGCCGAGCAGCCGCAGCGCCCTGCCCGCCTCGTCGTGCAGGGCGACCTGCAACATCAGCGCGTCGAGCGGCAGCGTGCCGGAGTGGTTGGCGACGACGAGCGCGCCGCCTTCGTCCGGGATGTTCTTCAGCTCGGCCGTCTCCACCCTGAACCAGTGGTGGTAGAGGGGCCTGATCAGCTCCAGGACGACCTTGTCGGTCAGCTCGGCGTCGTAGCCGAACTCGTCGACGTCGTAGTCGCCGCCGATGCGCCTGCGCAGAAAGGCCAGGAACTTCGCCAGGGGCTCGGGCTCGTCGGTGTAGGACGGCGCCGCGCTGATGGGGATGACGCGGGCGTCCTCGTCGGGAACGCTCAACTCCGCCCACCTCCGAACGGTTGCAGCCGGCGCGAGCGCAGAAAGTCGTCGAAGGCCGCCGCGGTCGTGAACTTGGGTCTCCACCCCAGCTCGTTCTCCAGCCTGGAGGTGTCGACCGCCCGGCCGTGGCTCATCAGCCTGAGCTGCTCGGGCGAGTATTCGACCAGGCCGAGCCCGCGCGCGGCGCTGCCGAGCGTCGTGAAGGCGGGCGCGGGCAGCGGCAGCGACGGCCGTCCCGCCCTTCTGGTGCACTGCGACAGGAGCAACACGCCCACCCCGGCCACGTTGAACGTGCCGGGGTGATCCTCAGTCGCCATCCGTCGCAGCACCTCGACCGCGTCGTCCTCGTGGACGAACTGCAGCCGGGGGTCGAAGCCGAGCACGGTCGGCAACACCGGTTGGGTGAAGTAACGCGTCAACGGCGAGTCGACGCCGGGACCCATGAAGTTGGCGAAGCGCAGCATCGACACCGTCACGTCAGGACGGCGCCGCGCGAAACCCCGCACGTAGCCCTCGACCTCGACCGCGTCTTTGGCATAGCCGTGGCTGGGGCCGTCGTGCGGCTCCAGGTCCTCGGTGAACACCGCCGGATCGCGCGGCGACGAGCCGTAGACGGCGGTGGTGGAGCGGACCACCACGCGCCGCACGGTCGCCGACCGCTGGCAGGCACCGAGCAGTTGCATGGTGCCGATGACGTTGTGCTCTTTCATGGCCGCCCTGCCGCCGCTCCTTGACGGAGCGCTGACCAGGCTCATGTGCACAACGGTGCCGATGTCCGCGGCCGCGATCACCTGGGCGATGTCGGGGCTGCGCAGATCCACCCGGACGAACTCCGTCCGTCCGAGCGAGATGCCACCGTCCCGCGTCAGCGAGGGGGGCGGCACGGTGTCCACTCCGATGACACGGCTGATGTCCGGGTCGGCAGCCAGTACGCTCGCCACCCGGGCGCCTATGTGGCGCGAGACCCCGGTGACGAGCACGGTGTGGGTCATCAGCGCCTCGCAGCTGCGTCGGGTTTACTTCTTGTTGCGCCGCTGGATGCGCGTCTTCTTGAGCAGCTTGCGGTGCTTCTTCTTCGCCATCCGCTTACGGCGCTTCTTGATCACAGAGCCCACGGGACCCCCAGGTCGTGACTAAGTCTGAACGGAGTGCGAGCGCACACCGGCTCACAGACTACCGGCGATCGGCGGTAGATCGCCCATTGGGGGGGTGAGCACCCGGTCGCGTCTAGGGCGACCGGGCCTCTCCCGCGACAGCACTCACGACATGGTCGTCCACGTCGCTACGCTAACCTGCCTCGATGTAGGCCTCCCGCAGATAGTCGTGTACCGCCTGCTCAGGCACCCTGAACGACCGGCCGACTCGGATGGCCGGCAGCTCGCCAGAGTGGACGAGCCGGTACACCGTCATCTTGGACACCCTCATGACCGTAGCCACTTCAGCAACGGTCAGGAACTTCACCTCACTGAGAGGTCTTTCGCCTGCACCCATCGGACGCCTCTTCCGCACGTGTTTACGGGTTATCCCCACTGGTGCCATTGCTCACGCACGTGTACTGCCGTCAGCGTAAGTCGGGACTCCGAGTGCGCAAACCCCCTATTTTCTCAGTCAACGGAGCCACCTGTCAGCCGAACCAGCAAAGTCGCTGGCCAGCAGCCGGGCCGAGCACCTCACCCGGACGTTGGAACTGTCCAAGTTGCCACACATAAGAGTCGCCGGAGCGCCGCCAAAAGTTGGCAAAGGGACGGCGAGCCTCTTGGAATGCAGGCGCGAAAAGACGGTATGCGGATGACCGAATTAGACTCGAAGGGCTCGTGAGACCAGAGTGACGAGCCGCTCGGTCAACGGAGCGTAATACCGCGGTAGCACATTGTCGTCAAGTGGCACTACTACGTCAATCTTCCCTTCAGCCTCACCGACGAACAACCCCGGGTCATTGCTGTCGGCGAATCCCACAGTGGGCGCACCTGCCTCTCCCGCCGCTCCTGCCCAGCCGTGGTCGGCGATAACCAGGTCGGGCAGCTCGCCGTCGAGGTCGGAGAGCATGTGGCGCATCGGGTCGGCGTCGTGGGTGTGCACGAACCCGCCCTTGTCGTCGAGCATCGCGACGCCCTGGAGGTAGCGGATCTGCCGCGGCCGGGCGAACCCCGACCCGGAGTACGTCCAGCCCTCGCCGGGGGTCAGCAGCCGCGCGCCGCGCTCGGCGCAGAGCCGGGCCAGCGGCAGGTGGATGGCGAGCAGGCCGGTCGGATGCCCGGTGGCGAACAACACGGACGGGCCGGGCCGCGACAGCACGGCGGCGACGCGCTCGGCCATGGCGTCGACCGCGTCGATCGTCAGGTCGGGGTCGATGGTGTCCTGGCCCCAGCGGTGCGACGGGTCGGAGACCACGCCGGCGGACTTCGCCATCAGCGCCAGGATGTCGCGGTAGGACCACGGCTGGTCGAACGTGAGCCCCAGCATGTAGTAGGGGTCGCCGTTGGCCAGGGAACTGTAGTGGTCGAGGTTGTTCTCGCGGGAGGTCGCGACATCGCCGGCGATGCGGCTCTGGACAAGATGCTCTCGGAGTTCGTCGCGGCTCAGCACTGCTTACTTCCTCGTCAGGGCAGGGGGTCGAGCCCGTGCAGGGGGAAGACCGCGTTTCGGGTCGCCATGATCGCGCGGTCAATGGGGTCAGATGGGTCATAACCACCGGAAAGGTCGTTGAATTCCGGATGACGACCGTCGGTCATGGTCAGCGGCGCCGTCTCGCCGGTGCGATCGCGTACGAACTGGCGCCACTCGTCGCCCGTCGGCGTGGCCGGATCGACCGGATGGCCCGCCAGCTCCGCGATGAGGTGGGTCCACGCCCGCGGCACCACCTGCACCAGCTCGTAACCGCCGCCGCCCGTCGCGATCCACCGGCCGCCCGCCGTCTCGTGAGCCAGGCGGTGCAGGGCGGCGTAGGCGGTGCGCTGGCCGTCGACGCTGAGCATCAGGTTGGCCAGCGGGTCGAGCGCGTGACTGTCGCAGCCGTGCTGCGTCACCAGGATCTCCGGCCCGAACTCGCGCAGCAGCGGCGGGACGACCGCGTCGAAGGCCCGCAGCCAGCCGGGGTCGCCGCAGCCCGCGGGGAGCGCCACGTTGACGGAGGTGCCGTCGGCGCCGGTCTCGCCGGGGAACCCGGTGCCGGGGAACAACGTGCGCGGGCTCTCGTGCAAACTGATCGTCAGGACCCTCGGGTCGTCGTAGAACGCCGCCTGCACGCCGTCGCCGTGGTGCACGTCCACGTCGACGTACGCGATGCGGCCGGCGCCCTGGCGCAGCAGCCACGCGATCGCCAGCGCGGCATCGTTGTAGACGCAGAACCCGCTGGCCATGGCCGGCATCGCGTGATGCAGCCCGCCCGCGATGTTGACGGCGTGCTCGGCCGAGCCCTCCCAGACCGCGCGGGCGGCGGCCAGCGAGGCGCCGGCGATCAGCGCGGAGGCGTCGTGCACGCCCCTGAACGCGGGGTTGTCGGTCGTGCCGAGCCCGGCGGCGAGGTCGGGCCGGCCGTCGGCGGACACGCGCCTGACGGCCTCGATGTAGTCGCGCTCGTGGACCATGGCCAGCTCGTCGTCGGTGGCGGGCACGCATCCGGCGACCTCGACCTTGTCGAGGACGCCGAGCTCGCGGGCGAGCGCCATGGTCAGCTCGACCCGCACGGGGGCGAGCGGATGACCAGGGCCGAAGTCGTAGGAGGTGAGAGCGTCGTCCCAGACCACCTGTGTCGACCGGCTCATGCCACCCCTCCGCGATCGCCCTGTCCCGCCGACGTTACCGCAGCGCAGACGCCGCGTTGTAGCCCGGGTTCATCCGGTGGACATCTCCCCGCGACCTCGCCGATTCGTGACTTAGTGTCTTAGCGTGCGCTCAGCGCGAGCCTTACTCACGCTCATCCGCTTCCTCCGGCGTCCCAAGGTCTTCGACCGGACGCTGGTGATCGTGCTCGGGCTGCCCGGGGTCATCGGGCTGTCGCTCATGTTCGCCCAGGGTGCGGCTCCGGTCGCCATCGGCGCGGTGCACTACACGGCGGGCGTCACGCTCCTGCTCATGCGGCGCCACCGGCCGGTCCTGGTCACCGCGCTGGTCGCCGGGCTCGACGTCGCGGGCGTGGCGGCGGAGATCGTGCAGTCCAGCAACATACCCGCGGCTGTCGCCTACTACAGCCTGGGCCGCCACACCTCCGGCCGGACGACCGCGATCACCGCGGCCGCGGCGTTCGCCGCCTACGCGACGGCGCTGGAGCTCGACGGCGTCGGCGGCGGCTGGGTGATGGCCCTGTTCACCGTCGGCGTCTTCCTGGGGACCGGGCAGCTCGTCCGGCTCAGGACCGAGCTGAACGAACGCGGCCGGCGCGACGCCGCCGACGCCGCGGTCCGCGCCGAACGGCGGCGCATCGCCAGGGAACTGCACGACGTGGTCGCCCACCACATCACCGTGATCAACGCCCTGGTCGGCGGCGCCAGGGCCACGCTCCCAGCCGAGCAGGAGGTCACCAGGAACGCGCTGGAGAGCGCCGAGCAGACCGCCCGCCAGGCGATGTCCGAGATGCGCCGCCTGCTCGACGTGCTCAGGGCCGACGGCCAGGAGGGGCCGGACGCCGCCACGGGGGTGGGCGCCGACCGGCTGCCCACGCTGATCAAGGAGGCCAGGTCGGCGGGGCTGCCCGCGCACCTGACCGTCAAGGGGGAGCCGGTCGCGCTGCCCGCCGTCGTGGACCACGCGGTGTACCGGATCGTGCAGGAGGCGCTGACCAACACGCGCAAGCACGCACCCGGCGCGCGGGCGAGCGTGCGGCTCGCGTACGAACCGGACGCCGTGGAGGTCGAGGTGGTCGACGACGGCAGCACGAAGGGGACCGGGTCGCCGGGGTTCGGGCTCGGAGGCATGGCCGAACGGGTGGCGCTGTGCGGCGGCCAGCTCTCCACGGGGCCCCGCGCCCCGCAAGGAGGTTTCCGCGTGCACGCCCGCATCCCCCTGGAGACACCTTGATCAGAGTGCTGCTGGCCGACGACCACGAGCTGGTGCGTGTGGGCTTCAAGCTGATGCTCGACGCCCAGCCGGACATGGGCGTCGTGGGCGAGGCCGGCGACGGCACGCGGGCGGTGGACCTGAGCCGGCGGCTGCGCCCCGACGTGGTGCTGATGGACCTGCACATGCCGGGCCTCGACGGGGTTCGCGCGACCGAGCTGATCACGTCGGAGCTGCCGGAGGTCCGGGTGCTCGCGCTGAGCACGTTCGACCTGGACGAGAACGTGGTCGCGGCGCTCAGGGCGGGAGCCGGCGGGTTCCTGCCCAAGGACGTCTCCCCCGAGGAACTGATCGAGGGCGTGCGCGTGGTGCACCGCGGCGAGTCCGCCGTCGCGCCGCGCCTGCTCACCAGGCTGATCGGCACGTTCGTACGGGCCGCCGGAGGTTTGGACGCGGGCCCGCGGCGCCCGGACCCGGTGCCCGCCGAGGTGGCCGGCCTGACGGAGCGCGAGCGGGAGATCCTCGTGCTGATCGCGCGCGGCCGGTCGAACGCCGAGATCGCCACGGCCCTGTCCGTCTCCCCCTCGACCGTCAAGAACCACGTGACGAACCTGTTCGCCAAGATCGGCGTCAGGGACCGGGCGCAGGCCGTGATCGTCGCCTACGAGTCGGCGCTCGTCCATCCGGGAGAGTAGGACCAGGCTCCCAGACCGCCGCGCGGGAAGCGGTTCCCGCGCAGGAGGTACACGATCTCCCGCGACGGCACGCTGGGATCATGACCGCGATACGGGCAACGAACCTGAGCAAGCGCTACGGCAAGACCGTCGCCGTGTCGAACCTGTCGTTCGACGTCGAGCCCGGCCGGGTGACCGGTTTCCTCGGCCCCAACGGCGCGGGGAAGTCCACGACCATGCGGATGATCCTGGGGCTCGACCGGCCGTCCGGCGGCTCGGCGCTCGTGGACGGGCGGCCGTACGCCGAGCTGGAACGCCCGCTGCGCAAGGTGGGCGCGCTGCTGGACGCCAAGGCCGTGCACGGCGGGCGCAGCGCCCGCAACCACCTG
The DNA here is from genome assembly GCF_004348685.1 of Nonomuraea deserti. GTDB lineage: Bacteria > Actinomycetota > Actinomycetes > Streptosporangiales > Streptosporangiaceae > Nonomuraea > Nonomuraea deserti. The sequence continues at coordinate 116,071 of NZ_SMKO01000007.1, forward strand.
CTGGCCATCGCGCAGAGCAACGGCATCCCGAACGGCCGCGTGGACGAGGTGCTGGAGGCCGTGGGCCTGCGCGAGGTGGCCGGACGCCGGATCGGCGGGTTCTCGCTGGGCATGTCGCAGCGCCTGGGCATCGCCGCCGCGCTGCTCGGCGACCCGGAGATCCTGCTGTTCGACGAGCCCGTCAACGGGCTCGACCCCGACGGCATCCTGTGGATCCGCACGTTCATGCGCGAGCTGGCGGCCGAGGGGCGCACGGTGTTCGTCTCCAGCCATCTGATGAGCGAGATGGCGCAGACCGCCGACCACCTGATCGTGATCGGCAAGGGCGCGCTGATCGCCGACACGAGCGTGGCGGAGTTCATCGGGCGCAGCTCGCAGGGTTACGTACGGGTGCGCTCGCCGCGCCTGGCCGACGTCGCCGAGCTGATCAAGGTGGGCGAGCCGCACCACGACCACCTGCGGGTGACCGCGATGAGCCCGGTCGAGATCGGCACGCTCACCGCGCGGGCCGGGATCCCGCTGGAGGAGCTGACGTTCGTGCAGCCCTCGCTGGAGGCGGCGTACATGGAGCTGACCAAGGACAGCCTGGAGTTCACATCATGATCGACATCCTCAGGTCCGAATGGACCAAGATCCGCTCGGTCCGCTCCACGATGTGGACGCTGGCCGTGACCGCCGGGCTGATGCTGGGCATCGGCACGCTCATCGCCTCCGCGGCCAGGGGCTCGACCGAGGACGACATCCCCGGCGCTCAGGCCGTCATGCTGAGCCTGACCGGCATCATGTTCGCGTCGCTGTCCATCGCCACGCTGGGCGTGCTGGTGATCTCCAGCGAATACCGTACGGGCGGCATCCGCACGTCGCTGATGGCCGTGCCCAAACGCATGAGCCTGCTGACCGGCAAGATCGTGGTGTTCACGGTCACCTCCCTGGTGGTGTGCACGGTCGCGTCGGCCGCCTCGCTCGCCGTGGGCGTCGCCATCACTCAGCCGCCCACGCTCGACATGGCAGAGGCCGTGCGGGCGGTGGCGGGCTGCGGCCTCTACCTCACCGCGTGCGGCCTGTTCGGGCTGGCGCTGGGCACGCTCGTACGCCACACGCCGGGCGCGATCGTCTCGGCCATCGCGCTGATGCTGGTGCTGCCCCAGATCACCGGCATGCTGCCGGGCCAGGTGGGCCGGACGGTGGCCGACCACTTCACCACCAACGCGGGCATGCAGGTGGCCGTCCCGCTGGTCCGCAACGCCTCGCTCGGCCCGTGGAGCGGCTTCGGCGTCTATCTCGTCTGGATCGCCGTGATCATGATCGCCGGGGCCGTGCTGATGCGGCGGCGCGACGCCTGAGCGGTCAGCCGGAGGCGAGCTCGCGGCCGCGGTCGCGGGCCGCCTCGATGGCGGCCAGGAACGCGGCCCGCACGCTGTGGCGCTCGAGCTCGGCGATGGCCGCGATCGTGGTGCCGCCAGGAGAGGTGACGGCCTCGCGCAGGATCACCGGGTGCTCGCCCGAGTCGCGCAACATCACGGCGGCGCCGACGATGGACTGGGTGACCATGTCGAGCGCGGCCGCCCGCGGCATGCCGAGCAGGATGCCCGCGTCGACCATGGCCTCGACGAGGTAGAAGAAGTAGGCGGGGCCGCTGCCGGAGAGCGCTGTGGCGGCGTCCTGCTGCGACTCGGGGATGCGCAGCACCTTGCCGACGGGGCTGAGCAGCGCCTCGGTGAGCTTGAGGTGCTCCTCGCCCGCGTGCGCGCCCGCCGAGATCACGCTCATCGCCTCGTCGAACCTGATGGGCGTGTTGGACATCACCCTGACCACCGGCACCTCGACGCCGAGCCGCTGCTCCACGAACGACGTCGTGATGCCGGCCGCGGCGGTGATCACCAGGCGGTCGGCGGGCACGTAGGGGGCGATCTCGGCCAGCAGCGTGGCCATGTCCTGGGGCTTGACGGCGAGGATCAGCGTGTCGGCCGCCTTGGCCGCCTCGGAGTTGGGGACGGTGCGCACGCCGTAGGTCTCGCGCAGCGCCTGCGCCCGCTCGGCCCTGCGCGTGGTCGCCATGATGTCGCCGGGTTTGAAGCCGGCGCGCAGCAGCCCGGACAGCAGCGCCTCGCCCATCTTGCCCGTGCCCAGAATCGCGATCATTTCCGCCCCTCGAGGAATAGACGCTGATGCAGCTTACCGGCCCGTCCCCGGTGTCGCGGGCTAGCCTCGTGACAGCAGGGAGCGCAGGAAGAAGGCCAGGTTGCGGGGGCGTTCGGCCAGGCGGCGCATGAGGTAGGGATACCAGTCGGCGCCGTAGGGGACGTAGACGCGCATCGTGAAGCCGAGGGCCGCCAGGCGGGCCTGCTCGTCGGGGCGCACGCCGTACAGCATCTGATATTCGAAGCCGGCCGGGTCGCGGCCGTCGAGCACGGCGAGCGTCGAGGCGATGCGCACCAGCCTGGGGTCGTGGGTGGCGACCATCGGATAGCCGGCGCCGGCCATCAGCACCTTCAGGCAGCGCACGAACGAGCGGTCGATGTCGGCGGTCGCGGTGTAGGCGCCCGGAGCGGTGTAGGCGCCCTTGCACAGCCGCACCCGGGCGTCGCCGAGCCGCTCGCAGCGGTCGAGCGAGTCGGGCAGGTAGGCCTGCACCACCACGCCCACGTCCGGGTGCTCCTTGCGCAGCGCGGCGTGCACGGCGTGCAGCATGGCGATCGTGTCGTGCTCCTCCGCGTCGAGCGTCACCGTGACGTCTCTGGCCGCGGCGGCCCTGCAGATGGCCGCGGCGTGGTCGAACGCGAGCTCCTCCGACAGCCGCAGCCCGAGCGCCGTGAGCTTGACCGACACGTCGGCGCCCGCCGGCAGCAGGCGGAGCAGCGACAGGTAGGCGGTCACGGTGCCCTCGGCCTGCGCCCGGCCGGTCACCTCCTCGCCGAGGTGGTCGACGGAGACGCGCAACCCCTTGCGGGACAGCTCGTCGACCGCGGCGCCGGCGTCGTCGGCGACGTAGCGCCTGACCACATCCCTGGTCAGCGGCGACGCGGCGATGAGACGCTCGGCGCGCCGGCTCTTGGAGACGGCGAGCAATGCCTGACGGAGCACATGACCACACTATGGTGAACCGGCGACCGGCGGGATCCGTCGTAGGGGTATGCGGACAATGACAGCGACCCTTCTGGCCGGATGTCTGATGCTGGCGACGAGTTGCGGCACGGCCCAGCCTGCCGAGCGGGTCTCCTCCCCCAGCCAGGACAAGCCGCCCGTCGTGTCCAACCCGGTCGGCACCACGCCCAGCAAGTCGCCCCCGAAGGGCCCCAAGCAGGTCAAGCCGACGGGCGACGCCATCAACGTGCACAAGGCCCGCTGGGCCAAGGCCAAGCCGGTCGCCAAGGGCAAGAAGCTCCAGCTGACGTGGCAGTCGGGGGTGGAGCCCTGCACGGTGCTGGACCGCGTCAAGGTCAAGGAGACCTCCAAGCGCGTCACGGTCACCCTGTACGAGGGCACGTCCCCCAAGGCCAAGAACGTCTCCTGCATCATGATCGCTATCGAGAAGACCACCACGGTCAAGCTCAAGAAGCCGCTCGGCGAGCGCAAGGTGGTGGACGGCGCCAAGCCGTAACGACAGCCGCCAAGCCCGCGAACCCCCGGTGACGCACCCACGGCGCCGGGGGTTCGCCGTGCGCGGAACCCCAGACCTCGCTGCCCCGTTGCGCGGTGTGTGGCCTTTATTGCGGGAATGTCTCGGCGCTCATGAGGGTTGAGTCGAGTAGGCTCAAGTCGTTTGCCAAAGACGACACACATCCGTTAGCTTGAGTCTGACAGACTCAACTTTGACTACAAGGACTCACTCATGGCACGTGCGGTAGGTATCGACCTTGGGACGACCAACTCCGTCGTCTCGATCCTCGAGGGCGGTGAGCCCACCGTCATCGCGAATGCGCAGGGCTCGCGGACCACGCCGTCCGTGGTCGCCTTCGCGAAGAACGGCGAGGTCCTGGTCGGCGAGGTCGCCAAGCGCCAGGCGGTCACCAATGTGGACCGGACGATCCGGTCGGTCAAGCGGGAGATGGGCACCAACTGGTCCCAGGAGATCGACGGCAAGAAGTTCTCGCCGCAGCAGATCAGCGCCTTCGTCCTGCAGAAGCTCAAGCAGGACGCCGAGGCCTACCTGGGCGAGAAGATCACCGACGCGGTGGTCACCGTTCCCGCCTACTTCAACGACGCCCAGCGCCAGGCCACCAAGGAGGCCGGCACGGTCGCGGGCCTCAACGTGCTCCGCATCATCAACGAGCCGACCGCCGCGGCCCTCGCCTACGGGCTCGACAAGGAGCAGGACCAGACCATCCTGGTCTTCGACCTCGGCGGCGGCACCTTCGACGTGTCCCTGCTCGACGTCGGCCAGGAGGACGGCCACGGCTTCGTCGAGGTCAAGGCCACCTCCGGTGACAACCACCTCGGTGGCGACGACTGGGACCAGCGCGTCGTCGACGAGCTCGTCAAGCGCTTCCAGAACGCCCACGGCGTCGACCTGGCCAAGGACAAGATGGCCCTGCAGCGCCTGCGCGAGGCGGCGGAGAAGGCCAAGATCGAGCTGTCCAGCCAGTCCGAGACCAACATCAACCTGCCCTACATCACGGCCTCGGCCGAGGGCCCGCTGCACCTCGACGAGAAGCTGACGCGCTCCGAGTTCCAGCGGCTGACGGCCGACCTGCTCGAGCGGACCAAGGGCCCGTTCAACCAGGTCATCAAGGACGCCGGCATCAAGGTGGCCGACATCGCCCACGTGGTGCTCGTCGGCGGCTCGACCCGCATGCCCGCCGTCTCCGAGCTCGTCAAGGAGCTGACCGGCGGCAAGGAGCCCAACAAGGGCGTCAACCCCGACGAGGTCGTCGCCATCGGCGCCGCCCTGCAGGCCGGCGTGCTCAAGGGCGAGGTCAAGGACGTCCTGCTGCTCGACGTGACCCCGCTGTCGCTGGGCATCGAGACCAAGGGCGGCATCTTCACGAAGATCATCGAGCGCAACACGACGATCCCGACCAAGCGCTCCGAGGTCTTCACCACGGCCGAGGACAACCAGCCGTCGGTGCAGATCCAGGTCTACCAGGGCGAGCGCGAGATCGCCTCCTACAACAAGAAGCTGGCCACGTTCGAGCTGACCGGCATCGCCCCGGCGCCGCGCGGCATCCCGCAGATCGAGGTCACCTTCGACATCGACGCCAACGGCATCGTCAACGTCTCCGCCAAGGACCTGGGAACGGGCAAGGAGCAGACGATGACGATCACCGGCGGCTCGGCGCTGCCGAAGGACGACATCGAGCGGATGATGCGCGAGGCCGAGTCGTACGCCGAGGAGGACAAGAAGCGCCGCGAGGAGGCCGAGGTCCGCAACAACGCCGACGGGCTCGCCTACCAGACGGAGAAGTTCCTCCGCGAGAACGACGACAAGGTCCCCGGCGAGATCAAGACCGAGGTCAACGACGCCCTGGCCGAGCTGAAGAAGGCTCTGGAGGGCACCGACACCGACGTCATCCGCACCTCGGCGGAGAAGCTCGCCACTGTCAGCCAGAAGATGGGTTCGGCGATCTACGCCCAGAGCCAGGGCCAGCAGGCCGGCGGCGAGGGCGCCCCGCAGGACGCCACGTCCGGTCAGGAGGGCCAGAAGGCCGATGACGACGTGGTCGAAGCCGAGATCGTCGACGAAGACCAGCCGAAGAAGGACCAGTGATGCCGCCGCGTGAAAACGGGCACGAGGAGCCGGTGATCCGCGACAACCGCAAGATCGATCCCGAGACGGGCCAGGTGCGCGAGGCCCCGGCCGACGAGCAGGAGGCGCCCGCCGAGGCGCCGCAGGCGCAGAACGGCGAGCTGGCGGCCCAGCTCGCCGAGCGGACCGCCGACCTGCAGCGGCTCCAGGCCGAGTACACCAACTACCGCAGGCGGGTCGAGCGCGACCGGGTGGCGGTCCGCGAGCAGGCGGTCGCGGGGGCGCTGACAGAGCTCCTTCCCGTGCTCGACGACATCGGAAGGGCCCGCGACCACGGTGAGCTGACCGGAGGCTTCGCGAAGGTGGCGGAGTCCCTGGAAGCAGTGCTCACCAAGCTGGGGCTCAGCCCGTTCGGGCAGAAGGGCGACCCGTTCGACCCGACGGTCCACGAGGCGCTGATGCACAGCTACTCGACCGAGGTGACCGAGCCGACCGCCATCGAGGTGCTGCAGCTCGGCTACCGGATGGGCGACAGGGTGCTGCGCCCGGCGCGGGTGGCCGTCGCCGAGCCCGAGGACGCCACTCCCGCGTCCGATGACGACGACAACTGACACGAGGACGAAGGGCCGTAGATGAGCACCAAGGACTACTTGGAGAAGGACTACTACGCCGTCCTTGGTGTGCCCAAGACCGCCACCGCCGACGAGATCAAAAAGGCCTACCGGAAGCTGGCCAGGCAATACCACCCCGACACCAACAAGGGCGACGCGACCAAGGAGACCAAGTTCAAGGAGGTCTCCGAGGCTTACGACGTCCTGTCCGACAGCAAGCGCCGCAAGGAATATGACGAGGCGCGCACGCTGTTCGGGTCCGGGGTGGGCGGCCAGCGGGCCGGCGGTGGCGGGTTCCCGTTCGACTTCGGCGACCTGTTCGGCGGCACGGCGCAGCCGGGCTCGGGCGGAGGCACCGGCGACCGGCTCGGCGACCTGTTCGGCGGGCTGTTCAACCGGGGCGGCTCCACCCGCACCTCGACCACGTCCAGGCCGCGCCGCGGCCAGGACGTCGAGTCCGAGGTCACGCTGACGTTCACCGAAGCGGCCGAGGGCACCACGGTGTCGCTCAGGCTCACGAGTTCGGCCGCCTGCGGCGCGTGCACCGGCACGGGCGCCAGGGCGGGCACGACCCCCAGGGTCTGCCCCACCTGCGAGGGCACCGGGGCGGCCAGCCGCAACCTGGGCAACTTCGCCTTCTCCGAGCCCTGCCGCGACTGCAAGGGCCGCGGGCTGATCGTGGACGACCCCTGCCCCGTGTGCGAGGGCAGCGGCCGGGCCAGGAGCACCCGCACCATCCAGGCCCGCATCCCCGCAGGGGTGGCCGACGGCCAGCGGGTCAGGCTCAAGGGCAAGGGCGCCCCGGGCGAGAACGGCGGCCCCGCCGGCGACCTCTACATCCAGACGCACGTCAAGCCGCATGCCGTGTTCGGCAGGTCGGGCGACAACCTGACGATCACCGTCCCGGTGACGTTCACGGAGGCCGCCCTGGGCGCCGAGATCAAGGTGCCCACCCTCAAGGGCATGCCGGTGACGCTGCGCATCCCCCCGGGCACGCCCAACGGCCGCACGTTCCGCGTGCGCGGCAGGGGCGTCACCCGCAAAGACGGCACCAGGGCCGACCTGCTCGCAACGGTCGAAGTGGTGGTGCCGAAGACGCTCGACGACAAGTCGCGCGAGCTCCTCACCGAATTCAACACCGCGAACGCCAGTGAGGACCCGCGCGCTGAGCTCATTCAGCGAGCCAGAAGCGAGTAGCCGATGGACGCCAACTATTTCGACCTGTCAGATGACACACCTGTTTATGTGATCTCGGTGGCCGCGCAGCTGTCGGGGCTGCATCCCCAGACCCTGCGTCAGTACGACCGGCTGGGGCTGGTCAGCCCCGGCCGCACCGCGGGACGCGGCCGCCTCTACTCGACACGCGACATCATCCAGCTCCGCGAGGTGCAGCGGCTCTCCCAGGAGGAGGGCATCAACCTCGCGGGCATCAAGCGGATTCTCGAGCTCGAGAACGAAGCACTGCGGCTGCGGGAGGAGGTTCACCGCCTGCGTGCCGAGATGCGGATGGTCCGAGCGCTGATCCGCTACGAGCTGCCACCGGGGGCCTAGAACGATGGACTACAAGCTCACCCAGAAGAGCCAGGAAGCGCTCTCGGGTGCCATGCGGCGTGCCGCCGCCGAGGGCAACCCCGAGATCGCCCCGGTTCACCTGCTGACCACGCTGCTCTCCCAGACCGGCGGCACGGCCGTGCCGCTGCTCGAAGCCGTCGGCGCCGACTGGCGCACGTTGCGGGCACGGGGGGAGGAGCAGCTGGCGGCGCTGCCGAAGGCGCAGGGCGCGACCGTGGGGGCGCCGTCGAGCTCGCGCCACCTCCTGACGGTGCTGAACACCGCCGCCCAGCACGCCAACCGCCTCGAAGACCTCTACGTCTCGACCGAGCACCTGCTGGTGGGCCTGGCCGCCGACGGCGGCCCCGTGGCCGACCTGCTTAAGGCGCAGGGCGCGACGCCGCAGGCGCTGCTCGACGCCTTCGAGAAAGTACGCGGCCACGCCCGCGTCACCAGCGAGACCCCTGAGGACACCTACCAGGCGCTGGAGAAGTACGGCGTCGACCTGACCGAGCACGCGAGGGGCGGCAGGCTCGACCCGGTCATCGGCCGCGACTCCGAGATCCGCCGCGTCGTCCAGGTGCTCAGCCGCCGCACCAAGAACAACCCCGTGCTCATCGGCGAGCCCGGCGTCGGCAAGACCGCCGTCGTCGAAGGGCTGGCCCAGCGCATCGTGGCCGGCGACGTGCCCGAGTCGCTGCGCAACAAGCGGCTGATCTCGCTCGACCTGGGCGCGATGGTGGCCGGCGCGAAATACCGCGGCGAGTTCGAGGAGCGGCTGAAGGCCGTGCTCTCCGAGATCAAGGAGAGCGACGGGCAGATCGTGACGTTCATCGACGAGCTGCACACCGTCGTCGGCGCGGGGGCCGCCGAGGGCGCGATGGACGCCGGCAACATGCTCAAGCCCATGCTGGCCCGCGGCGAGCTGCGCATGATCGGCGCGACCACGCTCGACGAATACCGCGAGCGCATCGAGAAGGACCCTGCGCTGGAGCGCCGCTTCCAGCAGGTCTACGTGGGCGAGCCCACGGTCGAGGACACGATCGCGATCCTGCGCGGGCTCAAGGGCCGCTACGAAGCCCACCACCAGGTGCAGATCGCCGACGGCGCGCTGGTGGCCGCCGCCGCGCTGTCCGACCGCTACATCACCAACCGCTTCCTCCCCGACAAGGCCATCGACCTGGTCGACGAGGCCGCCTCGCGGCTGCGCATGGAGATCGACTCACGTCCCGTGGAGATCGACCAGCTCCAGCGCAACGTCGACCGCATGAAGATGGAGGAGCTGGCGCTGTCGAAGGAGACCGACGAGGCCTCCGTCCAGCGGCTCGAACGCCTGCGCCAGGAACTGGCCGACCGCCAGGAGGAGCTCAACGCCCTCGTCGGCCGCTGGGAGCACGAGAAGGCCGGGCTCAACAAGGTCGGCGAGCTGAAGAAGCAGCTCGACGAGGCCAGGAGCGCCGCCGAGCGGGCTCAGCGCGACGGCGACTTCGAGGCCGCGTCCCGGCTCATGTACGCCGAGGTGCCGCGGCTGGAGCAGGTGCTGAAGTCCGCGTCGGAGGCCGCGCAGCCCGACGACACCATGGTCAAGGAGGAGGTCGGGGCCGACGACATCGCCGAGGTGATCTCGTCGTGGACCGGCATCCCCGCGGGGCGGCTCCTGGAGGCGGAGACGGCCAAGCTGCTGCGCATGGAGGAGGAGCTGGGCAGGCGGCTCGTCGGCCAGCAGCAGGCCGTACAGGCCGTCTCCGACGCCGTACGCCGCAGCCGGGCCGGCATCGCCGACCCCGACAGGCCGACGGGCTCGTTCGTGTTCCTGGGGCCGACCGGTGTGGGCAAGACCGAGCTGGCCAAGGCGCTGGCGGAGTTCCTGTTCGACGACGAGCGGGCGATGACCCGCATCGACATGAGCGAATACTCCGAGAAGCACAGCGTGGCCAGGCTCGTCGGCGCGCCTCCCGGCTACGTCGGCTACGAGGAGGGCGGCCAGCTCACCGAGGCCGTCAGGCGGCGCCCCTACACCGTGGTGCTGCTCGACGAGGTGGAGAAGGCCCACCCCGAGGTGTTCGACATCCTGCTGCAGGTGCTCGACGACGGGCGGCTGACCGACGGCCAGGGCCGCACGGTCGACTTCCGCAACACGATCCTGATCCTCACCTCCAACATCGGCTCGCAGTTCCTCGTCGATCCCACGCTGGAGAACGGCGCCAAGCGTGCGGCCGTCATGGGGGCGGTGCGCAACTCGTTCAAACCGGAGTTCCTCAACCGGCTCGACGACGTCATTCTCTTCGACGCGCTCGGCTCCGAGGAGCTGGCGCGCATCGTCGACCTGCAGGTCGACCGCCTGGCGCAGCGCCTGGCCGACCGCAGGCTGACGCTGGAGGTCACGCCGGCGGCCCGCGAGTGGCTGGCGCTGACAGGCTACGACCCGATGTACGGCGCCCGCCCGCTGCGCCGCCTGGTCCAGTCGGCCATCGGCGACAAGCTGGCCAAGGCGGTGCTGTCGGGCGAGATCGCCGACGGCGACAAGGTCATGGTGGAGCTCGGCGACGACGAGCTGCTCATCCAGCGCGGCTGAGACCCGGCCGGAGCCCGGAGATCCGAGCGGTTTCCGAGCTCCGCGGGCTCCGGCGTGTCATGCCGCGGTCATGCGGCACGGAGATGGGTAAGGTTCGCCCCACACTTCGGACAAGCCGCGCTCCCGCGGGCGGCGGGCTGGCTACGTTCAGCGTTCGTCAGATCAGCGAAATTGATCAGGGGGACGTGCAGTGTCATCCCAGAAAGTCCGAAGCATCCTCGCGGTGGCCGCTGTGACCGCTGGTGTCACGTGGTGGGCCGCGACCCCCTCGACGGCTGACTCCTGCGCGAACACCGAGCCGGTCGTGCTGTCGCCGGACTCGGCCCTGTCCTTCTGTCACGAGCAGTCGAGGGTGAGCGTCAACGACGGCGGCTCGGGCGGCAGCCGGATGGTCGCCGAGGAGTCGGGCAAGCTGGCCATGGCGACCGGGCGGCTGGCCAGGCAGCTGGGCCTGACGGGCCTGGCCGCCGGAAAGTCGGCGCTGGGCGGTGCCGACATCGGAGGGGTCGCGGCGACCTGGGGCATGCCCATGCTGACCTCCGCCTCGCCCGTGGTGTTCCCCACGGTGCCGGGCCGGACCGGCATGAAGGACATGTCGACCATGACGAGCGTGCCGGCGCTGCCCGCCCTGCCGTCCCTGCCCGAGACGCCGCTGCTGGCCAAGCTGCCGGCGGAGATGTCGCTCGGCCAGGCCTCCCACAGCAACCGCATCGCGGGCTCCGGCATCCGGTCGCCGAAGGACCTGGACAAGCCCGTCCGCGAGGTCGGCGAGGACGTCATCGGCGTGCTGCTGCCCAAGGCGGTGGAGAGCGTCGAGGGCACTTCGATGCTGACCGGCGGCCGGTCCGCGGTGTCGGGCGTCACGGGGCTCACCGACGGCCTCGGCCTGCGGTGAGCTCACCGTCCGCCGGCCATCTCGTCCGGGCGCGGAACGTGCCTGCCGCGCCCGGATCTCCATAACAGAAGGGGCCGCGGCCGTCCGGCCGCGGCCCCTTCGTGTCCTGCGCCGCTGACCGGGGCCGTGTGCGGGCCTCTTGTACGTGCCTTCGACGCGGCGACTGGACGCGGGCTCCTTGCGGGGGTCCGTCGTGCGGGCCCGTCAGGCCCGTCGTGCGGGCCCGTCAGGCGGGCACGGTGCAGTGACCTCCGGCCACCGGCGGCCTCGCCCGGGGGCGGGCCGCGACGTCGCGCGAGGGTGATCGGGTCAGGAGACCATCTCGTCGAGCTCGTCCTCGGGGAGCCCGAGATCGACCCTGATGCGGTAGCGGGTGCGCAGCAGCGCCACCTGCTCGGGGTCGTTCTCGTCACAGTCGAGGACCGCCTGGGTGGCCCATTCGAGGCCACCGCGGAGATCTCCGTAGGCGACGAGCGTCTCGGCGATCGTGTGAGCGGTCGCCGTGGAGACGTTGCCCTCCGCGCGTATCGTCTCGATGACCTCCCTCGCCTCGTCGGGCCGGTCGAGCTCGAAGAGCGTGTCGGCGATGCCGGCACGCGGGTCGAACCCCGCCTCGCCCCCGTCTTCGACCGCGCGCTGGAAACACTCCATCGCGCGCGCGGGCTGGCCCGCCGCTCGCCACTCCTCGGCGGCGAGGACCAGGATGGAAGCCCGGGAGACGTCGCCCGAGGAATAGTCGAGCGCGACGTCGTAGAGCCGACTGGCCAGGGAATCGTGGTCGTCGGCCAATAGGGCCTGCTCAAGCAGACGATCAAGGTGCTCACGGGTCACATGCGCCACACCGCGAGACTACCGAGCCGCCCGGCTGTTTGCCTGGTCAATCCACACACTCACAAATCGGTAACGACTCGCCCAAGTCTGCGCCCCCTAAGCGTGTTCGTGCAGGTCACAGGGCATATAGCAGATGCTCCGCTGTCAAGCGAGCGAAGGGGGCCGTGATGGGCGTGTCCAAGCAGATGACCTTCACGCTGGCCTGCGCTGTCGTACTGTCGGCCCTCATCCCCGGCCTCGCGGGTTATCTGTCGGCCCGTCTCGAGGCGATCGAGTCCGCGGAGCGCAGTCTGCGCGCCCTGGAGACCCGGCTGCACATCAGGGAGGCCAGGGACGCGCGTCCCGTTTCCTACCCGGGGCCGTGCCTGCGCACGCCTGCCGCCCCGGGCTACGAGGAGGTGCCGACGGCCGCCCTCGGCCAGCGGCGGCACTGGCAGCCGGACGACGTGCCCGCCTGGCTGCCCGGCCTGCTGACGGAGCCGCCGCACGCGGGTGGCCACTGAGCTAGTCGTGCGGCGACCAGGAACGCAGCTGGCGGGAGAGGAAGCCGCGGATCAGATGTTTGGCCGCCTCGATGATCTCCGGCTCCCCGTCGGGGTCGCGGCGGAAGGCGAGCTTCAGCACCGCGTCGCCGGCCTCGACCGCCACCAGCACCGCCAGGTCGAGCTCGGGGCTGTCGGCCAGGCCGAACTCCTTCAGGAACAACCCGCGCAACCGCCCGGCGATCACGGTGTTGTTGTCGGAGTCGGAGTCGAGCAGGTTGAGGTCGACGACGTCACCGAAGTGCAGGCTCTTGAAGCCGGCGACCGTGCGGTGCATGTCGACGTATTCGTCGATGATCGCGTCGACCGCCTCCCACCACCCTCGGTGGTCCTCCTCCAGGAACTTGCGGTCGACCCGGCGGACGAACTCCTCGACGTTGCGCCGGGTGAGCTCCTGCGTGATCGCGCGCTTGTCGGGAAAGAACTGGTAGACCGACCCGATCGCCACGCCCGCCCGCTCGGCTATGCGTGTGGTGGACAGGGCTTCGTACCCGGTCTCGTCGAGCAGTTCGGCGCAGGCGTCGAGCATCCGCTCGACGCGCCGGACGCTGCGGCGCTGTGCGGGTTGCCGCCTGAGTGCTTTGGGCTGGCTGCAGTCTTCATCAATTTGCGGCGAGGACACGGAGTCATCTTCTCCCGTACGTGCGATCGTTACCCGCGATTTCTGGATACCGACGTGGTTCCGGTCAACCGTGCCAGCCCGCGCATGGCCCGTGGCGAAATCCGCGATAGGGCATATCCGATCTTTCCTTCCAGATTGACCGGAACGACCGCCTGATTTCTGTGCACCGCACGCAGGACGTGCGCGGCCACGCGTTCGGGTGGATATCCGCGCCGCGCCAGGCCGCGTACGGCGTCGTCGTGCAGGTCCGCACCGGTGTACGTGGCGTTGCGCGCGATGGCCGTGGAGACGAAGCCCGGGCAGATGGCGCTGACCCCGATGTCGTGCCCGGCCAGCTCGGCTCGCAGGCAGTCGCTGAGCATCTTCACCGCGGCCTTCGAGGCGGAGTAGGCGGGCAGCAGCCGGGAGGGCGCGAAGGCGGCCAGGGAGGCGACGTTGACGATGTGGCCGCCCTGGCCGCGCTCGACCATGGCGGCGGCGAAGAGGCGGCACCCGTGCACGACCCCCCAGAGATTGATGTCGACGGTCCTGCGCCAGTCGTCCACGGTGTGGTCGAGAAACGACCCGACGACCGCGATTCCGGCATTGTTCACCACAATGTCCGGCACACCATATTGGGCGATGATATTTCGCGAAAAACGCTCCATCTGCTCCATATCCGCTACATCGACCTGCGCCGCGTGTGCCGTACCCCCGAGGTCCTTCTCGATCGTCCCGGCGGCCCGCCGGGCGGCGTCGAGGTCGATGTCCGCGCAGACCACCTCGGCGCCGTGCGCCGCGAACGCCCGCGACGTCGCCAGCCCGATCCCCGACCCCGCGCCCGTCACCACCACC
>NZ_SMKO01000080.1 GCF_004348685.1 Nonomuraea deserti
CCCCTACACGGACCTGCAGGAGTTCGTGCGGGTGCTGGCGGACGTCGGGCTGGAGCACGGGTTCCCGCCCGAGGTCAGCGGCTCGCACGCGGGGGAGGCCGAGACCTCGATCGTGCTCGCGCTCCGCCCCGACCTGGTCGACATGGACCGGGCGGTCGCCGGCTTCGGCGGTCGCTTCGACGAGCCGACAGCGCGGACGTTGTTCGAGCACGGCACCAGGGCGCTGTCGGAGATCGGCGTGCTGGGCGATCCCCGGCCGGCGACCGCCCAGGCGGGGGAGGAGTATCTCGCCCGCCTGACCGGCCTGCTGACCGGCTTCTACGAACCGTACGTGACCGGGCCCTAGCCGCGCTTGTGGACGGCGCGGTCGTGCACCACCGCGTACGTGTTGCGCAGCGCCTCCATCGATGCGTCGTATGAGGCCTGCGCGACGCCGGTGAACAGGCAGTCGACGACCATGAGCTGGGCGATGCGGCTGCCCAGCGCCCCCGAGCGGAACCTGGTCTCGCGCGCGGCCGTCGTGAGCGTCACGTCGGCCGCGCCGGCCAGCGGCGACTCGCGGAAGTTCGTGATGGCCACCGTCGAGGCGCCCGACGCGCGGGCGATCCCCAGGAATTCGACCGTGTCGGTGGTGGCGCCGGTGTGCGAGACGGCCACCGCCACGCACGTGCCGTCGAGCGTGGCCGCCGACGTCCAGGCCGAGTGCGCGTCGTGCCAGGTGATCGCGGTACGCCCGATGCGCGACAACTTCTGCTGCAGGTCGAGCCCCACCAGGGCGCTCGCGCCGACGCCGAAGGTGTCGATCCTGCGGGCCCCCAGCAGCAGCGCCACCGCCTCGCCGAGCGCCTCCATGTCCAGCGCGCGGGCCGTGTCGGCGATGGACAGCGTCTCGTTCATCGCCACCTTGGAGACGATGCCCTCCAGGCTGTCGTGGCGGTCGATGTCGCCGGACACCTCGGGCAGGCTCGACCCCGCTCGTCCCAGGGCCAGCTCCTCCCTGGCCACCGCCCTGGTCAGGTCGATCCTGAAGTCCTTGTAGTGCGCGTACCCCATGCGCTGGTAGAAGCGCACCACCGAGGTCGTGGAGGTCTCGCAGCGCGCGGCCAGCTCGGCGATGGACAGGTTGGCGGCGGCGGCCGGATCGCCGGTGAACTCCTCCGCGATGCGCCGCTCCGACGGCCGCAGGGCGGGCATCGCCGCACGGATGCGGATCAGTACGGTCTCGGCGTCCTCGCCCATCGCTATCCCCCGCGGAAGGAAAATAAATACCCTGATGGTAGGGTCTGCGTAATTTTATGACCTACTCCTCCTAGGAGACCACATGCCCCGTGGCGCGCTCTCCGCGGTCGGCATCGCCGCGGCGCTGTCCATCGCCCTCACCAGCTGCTCGTCGTCCTCCGGCCCCGCCGCCGGCGGCGACTCCCCCGCCAAGGGCCTCGTGGTCGGCGTGACCTCCGACCCCGACACGCTGTTCCCCTGGAAGGCCACCCAGTTCCAGGCCGTCAACGTGCTGCAGAACCTGTACGGCACGCTCACGGAGTTCGACAAGGACCTCAACGTGGTGCCGGGGCTGGCCGAGTCGTGGGAGACCTCGAAGGACGGCGAGCAGCTCACCCTCAAGCTCCGCCAGGGCGTGACCTTCGCCGACGGCAGCACGTTCGACTCCGAGGACGTCAAGGCGTCCCTCGAGAAGATCATGGACGAGAAGACGGCGGCCGTGGCCAGGGCGTCGCTGTCGTCGGTGAAGTCCGTCGACGCGCCCGACGCGAACACGGTGGTGCTGGAGCTGACCGGCCCCGACGCGGCGCTGCCGGCCAACCTCGCCACCGTCAACATGGCCATGCTCTCCTCCGACGACACCGAGCAGGAGCTCACCACCACCCCCAACGGCACGGGGCCGTTCACGCTGAGCAAGCGCGTGGCCAGCCAGTCGATCACGCTGGCCAGGAACGACAAGTACTGGGGCCCCGAGAAGCCGAAGGTCCCGACGGTCGAGTTCCGGGTGATCCCCGACGAGTCGTCCATCGTGTCGGCGATGCAGTCGGGCAACGTGCAGCTCGCGGTCTTCGACGACCCGCTCGTCGCCCAGACCGCCGAGGGCGGCGGCACCATCACGGTCGCCAAGACGCCGCAGCTCAACTACCACGTCCTCCAGCTCAACGCCCGCCACGGCGAGCTCAAGGACGTCAACGTGCGGCTGGCGATCCAGTGCGCCATCGACCGCAAGCAGGTGCTCGACACGGCCGCGCTCGGCGAGGGCGAGGTGACCGGCCCGATCACCGCGCCGGCCTACAAGTCGGACCCGTCCAAGCGCCCCTGCCCCACCCGCGACCTGGCCAAGGCGGCCGGCTATCTCGCCAAGGCCGGCAAGTCCGGCGGGGTGACCGTCAAGACCATCGTCTCCCAGGGCGAGTACGCCACCTCCGTCAACGAGGCCCAGAACCTCAAGGCGCAGCTCGCCGAGGCCAAGATCAACCTGGAGCTGGAGGTGCTGGAGTCGGGCGCGTTCGTGGACCGCTGGGTGGCCGCCGACTTCGACGCCGCAGTCGCGCTCAACGGCGGCCGGCCCGACCCCGACGGCTCCTACGGCCGCTACTTCACCAGCGACGGCAACCTCAACAAGGTGGCCGGCTACAGCTCGCCCGAACTGGACAAGCTGTTCGCCGAGGGCAAGGCGACCACCGACCAGGCCGCCCGCAAGCCGATCTACGACCAGGTCGCCGCCCACCTGGAGGACAACGCCGCCTGGATCTGGTTGTTCGCCGGCTACACCTACACCGCGACCACGGCGAACGTGCAGGGTTTCGTGCCCATGGCCAGCGGCTCGCTGCAGTACCTGCGTACCACGTCCGTCAGCTGATGCGCCGGATCGCAGGCAACCGCGCCGCCCGGCGCGTGGCGAGCACGCTGGGCACCCTGTTCGGGGTGGCCGTGTTCGTGTTCGTCATGCTCCGGGCGATCCCCGGCAACCAGATCACGGCGGGGCTCGGGACCGAGGCCGCGGCGCTCACCCCGGCGCAGAAGCAGGCGCTCGAGCAGTACTACGGCCTCGACCAGCCGCTGGTCACGCAGTTCTTCGCCTGGCTCGGCAACATGTTCACCGGGAACTTCGGCTACTCGGCGCGCTCCCAGCAGAGCGTGCTCGACCTGACCCTGCACGCGTTGCCGGTGACGTTCGAGCTGGCGGTGTTCTCCATCGTGCTGGCCCTGCTGATCGGGGTGCCGCTCGGCATGCTCTCGGCGTCGAGGGCCAACGCGCCCAGGGACGCCTTCGGCCAGGTCGTGAGCCTGGCCGGGCTGTCGATCCCCGCGTTCCTGCTGGCCACCACGCTGCTGTCGATCTTCGCGGCGTCGTTCGGGTTCAACCCCAACGGGCAGGGCTTCGCCACGCTCATCGAGAACCCGCTGCTCAACCTGCAGCAGATGTTCCTGCCCGCGCTCGTCCTCGGCTTCGGCATCGCGGCGCCGATCCTGCGCACCACCCGCACGGCGGTGCTCGAGGTGCGCTCGCACGACTTCGTGCGCACCGCCCGCGCCAAGGGCGTGCCGGAGCGGCGGCTGCAGGTCAGGCACGTGCTCGGCAACGCGCTCGTGCCCATCGTCACCATGACGGGCCTGCAGTTCGGCTACCTGCTCGGCGGCGCCGTGGTGGTCGAGCAGGTCTTCTCCGTGCCGGGCATCGGCCGGCAGGTGCTGCTGGGCATCCAGCAGAAGGAGTACGCGGTCGTGCAGAGCACCGTGCTGGTGATCGCGCTGGCGTTCGTCGTCGTCAACCTCCTGACCGACGCCCTCTACCGAATCATCGACCCGCGGGTGAGGGCGTCATGACCGCGCTGCTGCGGCGCAGCCCCGCCGGGGTCGCGGGCGTCGTCATCCTCGTGCTGCTGGCCGCCGTGGCGGCGCTGTCGTACGCGGGGCTGCTGCCGTACGACCCGATCGCCCAGCATCCGCCGTCGCGGTTCCGCGGGCCGTCGGGCGAGCACCTGTTCGGCACCGACCAGTTCGGCAGGGACGTGTTCTCCCGGGTGGCGGCCGGCGTGGGCAACTCCGCGTTCGTCGCGGTCGTGGCGGTGGCGTTCGCGACCGTGGTGGGGACGCTGGGCGGGCTCGTGTCCGGCTTCTACCGCGGCGTCGCCGACGGCGCGATCGGCGGCGTCACGAACGTGTTGTTCGCGTTCCCGCCGCTGCTGCTGGCGCTGTCGCTGGCCTCGGTGCTGGACCGCAACCGGTTCACCATCGCCGTGGCCATCGCGATCGTGTACGTGCCCATCTTCATCCGCGTCACCCGCGGGCCCGTGCTGTCGCTCAGGGAGATCGAGTACGTCAAGGCGGCCGTCTCGACCGGCCTGAGCCGCTGGCAGATCATGCTGCGCCACGTCCTGCCCAACATCACCTCGATCGTCGTCGTCCAGGTCGCGCTCTCGCTGTCGTGGGCGGTGCTCACCGAGGCGTCGCTGAGCTTCCTGGGCCTGGGCACGCCGCCGCCGGCGCCGTCGCTCGGCTCGATGATCTTCGAGGCGCGCAGCCTGGTGTTCATCGCCCCCTGGACGCTGCTCGCGCCGGGCGCCGTCGTCGTCCTGCTCGTGGTGGGCCTGAACCTGCTCGGTGACGGCCTGCGTGACACTCTCGACCCGCGAAACCGAGGCAAGCGGTGAACCTCTCACACCTGACGACGGAAACGGCCGATCCCCGGTTCGCCGGGATCGACACGATGAGCGTGGGCGAGCTGGCCGCGACCATGAACGCGGCCGACGCCACGGTCCCCGCCGCGGTCGCCCAGGCGCTGCCGCGGATCACCGAGGCGATCGAGGCCACCGCCGAGCGCGTGCGGGCCGGCGGCCGGCTCGTCTACGTGGGCGCGGGCACCCCCGGGCGGCTCGGCGTGCTGGACGCCTCGGAGTGCCCGCCCACGTTCGGCACGCCGCCCGAGCAGGTCTTCGCGATCATCGCCGGCGGTGAGCGCGCGATCGTGTCGCCCTGCGAGGGCGCCGAGGACGACGAGGAGGCCGGGGCGGCGGCCGTCGACGCGGCCGGTGTGGGGCCGCTCGACACCGTGGTGGGCATCGCGTCCAGCGGGCGCACCCCGTACGTGGTGGCCGCGGTGCGGCGGGCGCGGGAGCTGGGCGCGCTGACCGTGGGGCTGTCGTGCAACGCGGGCACGCCGCTGAGCGCGGCCGCCGCCCACGCCGTCGAGGTGCTCGTCGGCCCCGAGGTGGTCAGCGGCTCGACCAGGCTCAAGGCGGGCACGGCGCAGAAGCTCGTGCTCAACATGTTCTCGACGATCGTCATGGTGCAACTCGGCAAGACGTACGGCAACCTGATGGTCGACGTGAAGGCGACCAACGGCAAGTTGCGCGAGCGTGCCGTGCGCATCGTGGGCACGATCACGGGCGCCGGGCGCGAGGAGGCGCTGGCCGTGCTGGACGCCAATGGCTACAACGTGAAACAGGCGGTCGTCGCCGCCCGGTTCGGCCTGGCCCCGCGGGACGCGGCGGCGCGGCTGGCCGGGGCCGGCGGGCGGCTGCGCGCGGCGCTGGAGGAGCGGGCATGAAGGTTCTCGGGATGATCTCCGGCACGTCGCACGACGGGATCGACGTGGCCGTGGTGGACTTCGAGCTGAGGGGCGGCGTGCTCCACGGCCGGGTCGGGCACACGGCGAGCACGCCGTACCCGGAGGAGCTGCGCGCCCGGCTGATCGCGGCGCTGCCGCCCGCGCCCGCGACGCTGGCCGAGGTGTGCGTGCTCGACACGCTCATCGGGCAGTGCTTCGCCGAGGCCGCCGCCGCGGCGATCGCCGAGGGTGGCCCCGCCGACCTGATCGTCTCGCACGGGCAGACCGTCTTCCACTGGGTCGAGGGGGCGCACGCGCGCGGCACCCTCCAGATCGGCCAGCCGGCCTGGATCGCCGAGCGCACGGGAACGCCTGTGCTGTCCGACGTGCGCATCAGGGACATCGCGGCGGGCGGGCACGGCGCCCCGCTGGTGTCGGTGCTGGACGGGCTGCTGCTCGGCGCGTACGACGGCGGCGCGGGCGCGCTCAACCTGGGCGGCATCGCCAACATGACCGTGGTGCGCGGCACCGAGCTGTACGCCTACGACATCGGCCCGGCCAACGCGCTCATCGACGCCGTGGTGACGGGCAGAGGGCTGAACGCCCGCGGGTTCGACGAGGACGGGCGGATCGCGGCGTCGGGGCGGGTGCGGCCGCGGCTGCTGGAGGTGCTGCTCGACGAGCCCTACTACCGGCTGGCTCCGCCCAAGAGCACCGGCAAGGAGCTGTTCCACCCCGGCTACGTCGAGGAGGCGCTGGCCCGGGCTGGAGGTGCGGCGGGCGGCGAGGTGGGCGACGCCGACCTGGTGGCCACGCTCACCGAGCTGACCGTGCGCACGGTCGCCGGCGACGTGCGGGCCGCGGGGGTGAACACGCTGGTCGTCTCCGGCGGCGGCTGCCGCAACCCGGTGATCATGGACGGGCTGCGCTCGGCGCTGCCCGCCGTGGACGTGCGGCCGTCCGACGACCTGGGCGCGCCCGCCGACGACAAGGAGGCCATCGCGTTCGCCCTCATCGGCTGGCTGAGCGCGCACGGCCTGCCGGGCACCGTGCCCGGCGGCACGGGCGCGCGGGCCGCCCGCGTCCTCGGCACCCTGACCCCGGGCGCGGGCCCGCTCGTGCTGCCCGCGCCGCTCGCCGGGTCGCCCCGGGCTCTGGTGCTGACGCGATGAAGGCGCCACCCGGCGTGGTCATGGCCGCGCGCACGCCCTGGTTCGACCTGACCGAGTGCACCGGCCACCGCACCGTGCGCTGGATCGACGGCGAGCGCGAGGGCGTCGCCACGATGACCCTGGGCACCTACCACGACCTCGCCTCGGTCACCAAGGTCCTGGCCACCACGACGGCGCTCATCCGCCTGGTGTCCGACCGGCTCGTGGACCTCGACGCGCCGCTCAGCGCGTACCTGCCGCGATCGTACGAGGCGATCACCGTGCGGGACCTGCTGCTGCACCGGGGCGGCCTGTGGGAGTGGTGGCCGCTCTACATCCAGCCGCGGCTGCCGCCGCCGCGCTACCGTCCCGGCCGCGCACGGCACTACTCCGACCTCGGCTTCATCCTGCTCGGCCGGATCGTCTCCGCCGTCACCGGGCTGCGCCTGGAGCGGGCCGTGGCCGAGCTGGTCACCAGGCCGCTCGGGCTCACCTCGACCACCTACGCCCGCCCGGCCGGCAACGAGGTGGCCATGAGCGCCCTGGACGACCGGGTCGAGATGCGCATGCTGGACACGGGGGAGCCGTACCCCGTGCCCTACCGCAGCGGCGACTTCGCCCGCTGGCGCCGCGGGCCCGTGCTCGGTCAGGTCGCCGACGGCAACGCCTTCCACGCCTTCGACGGGGTCTCCGGGCACGCCGGGCTCTTCTCGACCGTGCCCGACCTGCTCAAATACTGCACCGCGATGTCCCGCTACGAGGAGCACGACCGGCTGTGGCGGCCCGAGGTGGCACGGGAGTTCTTCGCCCCCGGCCCCGATCCCGCGCAGGCGCTCGGCTTCCGCAGGTACGACCTGGCGCTCGCCGGCGAGACGGTCACCGTGCTCGGCCACCCCGGCTACGTGGGCTGCGCCGTCGGCTTCGTGCCCGGCCGCGACATTGCCCTCGTGCTGGCGAGCAACCGGCTGCTCGTCGAGAGCGCCCCGGTGCCGACCGAGGAGCTCTGGGCCGACCTGCTGCAGGCCACCACCGAACGATCGAGGACCGTATGAGCCCGCTCCTGGAGATCCGCGACCTCTCGGTCGCCTTCCGCACCCGGCGGCGGGACGTCACCGTCGTCAAGAACGTCTCGATGGAGATCCTGCCCGGCCAGACCGTGGCGGTGGTCGGCGAGTCGGGGTCGGGCAAGTCCACCACGGCGGCCGCGGTCAACCGGCTGCTGCCCGGCAACGGCCGCATCACCGGCGGCCAGGTGCTCTTCGACGGCCGCGACCTGGCCACGGCGAGCGAGCGCGAGATGACGGCGATCCGCGGGGCGGGCATCGGCCTGGTCCCGCAGGACCCGATGTCCAACCTCAACCCGCTCATGCGCATCGGCGACCAGATCGCCGAGGCCCTGGAGGTGCACGGCGTCGCCGCGGGGAGGGCCGCCCGCGCCCGCGTGGTCGAGCTGCTGGACATGGCCGGCATCCCCGACCCCGAGCGGCGGATCGGGCAGTACCCGCACGAGTTCTCCGGCGGCATGCGGCAGCGGGCCCTGATCGCCATGGGGCTGGCCTGCCGGCCCAGGCTGCTCATCGCCGACGAGCCCACCTCCGCGCTGGACGTGACCGTGCAGCGGCGCATCCTCGACCAGCTCGGGCAGCTGACCGCCGACATGGGCACGGCGGTCTTCCTCATCACGCACGACCTGGCGCTGGCCGCCGAGCGGGCCGACGTGGTGGCCGTCATGTACCAGGGCGAGATCGTCGAGACGGGGCCCGCCGCCGCCATCCTGGCCGAGCCCGGGCACGAGTACACCAGGCGGCTGCTCAAGGCCGTGCCGAGCCTGTCGTCGGTGCGCCTGCTCGAACCGCCGCGCGCGTCCGGCGACCTGGCCGTCGTCGAGGACCTGCGCAAGGTCTATCCGCTCAGGGGCACCGGCGAGGAGATCACCGCGGTGGACGCGGTCTCCTTCACCATTCCGCGCGGCAGCACCGTCTCCATCGTGGGCGAGTCGGGCTCGGGCAAGTCGACCACCGCCAACCTGCTGCTCGGCCTCGAAGACCTCACCTCGGGCCGCATCCGCTTCGACGGCACGGACATGACGGCGTTGGGCAGGCGTGACCTGTTCGCGTTCCGCAGGCGCGTCCAGCCGGTCTTCCAGAACCCGTACGCCTCGCTGGACCCCCGCTACACGGTCGGCAAGTCGATCGCCGAGCCGCTGCGCGTGCACCGCGTCGGTACGGCGGCCGACCGCAGGAAAGCGGCGGCCGAGCTGCTGGAGAAGGTGTCGCTGCCGGCGTCGACGGCCGAGCGGCTGCCCCACGAGCTGTCCGGGGGCCAGCGCCAGCGGGTGGCCATCGCCAGGGCGCTGGCCCTCTCGCCGGAGCTGGTCGTGCTCGACGAGGCCGTCTCGGCGCTCGACGTGCTGGTCCAGGCGCAGATCCTGGAGCTGCTCGCCGACCTGCAGCGGGAGCTGGGGCTGAGCTACCTGTTCATCAGCCACGACCTGGCCGTGGTACGGATGATCTCGCACGCCGTGCACGTCATGCGCGAGGGGCGGATCGTGGAGAGCGGCACCGCCGAGGAGATCTTCGACCATCCGTCGGACGACTACACCCGCGAGCTGCTCGCTGCCATCCCGGGCAACCTCGCCTGAGCCACAGTGGAAACGTGAAGATCCTCCTGGTTCAACCTCCCCGCTGGTTCCCCGACGGCCACGCCAACTTCGACGCGATCGAAGAGCTCGTCGCCTCCCACAGCGGTGACCTGATGCTGCTGCCCGAGCTGGCCGGGTCGAGCCTGCCCCGCGCCGCCTACCTCGACCGGGTCCGCTCGCTGGCCCGGCGGTCCGGGATGGCCGCCGTCGGCGGCTCGCACTACGACGGCGCCGTCAACAGGGGCGCCGTGTTCGGCGCGGACGGCACGCTCCTGGCCGAGTACGACAAGGTCCACCCCTACGGCGTCGAACGGCACTCAGGAGTGCTGCCCGGCCGGCCCAGCACCGGCTTCGAGCTGCACGGCCGGCGCCTGCGCGTCCTGCTCTGCGCCGACCTGTGGTATTCGGCGAGCCTGGCCGGGCACGACGGGCTCGACGCGGTCCTGGTGCCCGCCTTCTCCGTCACCCGCTGGGACGGCCCCGCCCCGGCGCGCGAGCTGTGGCGGCACATGAGCGTGGCGCGGGCGTACGAGTTCATGACGTACGTGGCCGTCAGCGACTGGCACCACGAGGCCACGTACCTCGGGCATTCATGCGCCGGGGCCACCGGGTTGGCCGATCCCTGCCCGCGGACGCACGCGGGCTTCTTCTCCGGCCCTCCGGCCGCCGCCGTGTCGGCGTACGAACTCGACTTCGACCGGCTGGACGCCTTCCGGCACGACCGCGGGGAGCGGGGCTTCCGATAGGAGGGCCCGCGCCTCGCGGCACCTCGCCTTGTCCGGAACGCCCGGAGCGGCGGGCGGCGTGATCTCGATGATCAGGGTGTCGGGCCTGAGGTGCGCCAGGGTGGAGGGTGAGTGCTCCTTATGGGGGCGGTCCAGAGCCAGGATGAGCGCGGCGGTGAGCAGCGCCACGCCGGAAAGAATCACGACAATTCGCAGCAGCCTGCGGCACATGATCCGAGTCTGACGATCGGGGGTGTTTCCCTGGCGTTACCTGCGAAACGGCAGGCGACCCTCACCCCCGCGGCAGGCCACTGTCGTGACGATGTGTGATTTGCTCACTACGCAAAGTTGGCAGGGTGATGGCTAGAGTATGCCGTTCAGGAGAGGATCCCATGAATCTGATCACCCGTGCCGAGTGGCACGCGAAGAAGCCGACCAGTGGCTACACCCGCCTGGAATCGACCAAGGGCGTGAAAATCCACTACACCGGCGGCAAGGTTCCGGCCGACCTCGCCGAGCCCGGCAATCACGACAAGTGCGGCGCTCTGGTGCGGGACATCCAGAGCATGCACATGTCGGGCGGTCGCGGTGAGACCTACATCGACCTCGGCTACAGCATGGTGTGCTGCCCCCACCGCCACACGTTCATGGGCCGCGGCCCCCACGCGCTGCCCGCGGCCAACGGCGCCGGCCTCAACGCCGGCCACTACGCGGTGCTCGCGCTGGTCGGCAGCTCGGGCCTCACCAAGCCCAACGACGACCTGCTCCACGCCCTCGTCGACGCCATCGAATACCTGCGCGAGCACGGCGACGCGGGGCGCGAGGTCAAGGGACACCGGGACGGCTATGCCACCTCGTGCCCCGGCGACCCGCTCTACGACTGGGTGCGCCGGGGCGCCGAGCGGCCCTGACCTCCGATCAGGGCAGGCAGCCGACGTGGGCCAGCGCCTGCTTCAGCAGCACGCCCTGCCCGCCGGCCATCTCCTGCTGCACCATCGGCGACGCTGCCTCCTCCGGGGTGAACCACACCAGGTCGAGGGCGTCCTGCCGGGGCCGGCAGTCACCCGCGACGGGCACGATGTAGGCCAGCGACACCGCGTGCTGGCGCGGATCGTGGTAGGGGGTGACGCCGGGCGTCGGGAAATACTCCGCCACCGTGAACGGCTGCGGCGAGGCCGGGATGCGCGGGAGCGCCACGGGGCCGAGGTCCTTCTCCAGATGGCGCATGAGCGCGTCACGGATGCGCTCGTGGAGCAGCACCCGCCCCGAAACCAGCGCCCTGCTGACGGTCCCGTCCGCGGCGATGCGCAGCAGCAGGCCGACACGGGTGACCACGCCGGTGTCGTCGACGCGCACCGGCACGGCGTCGACGTAGAGGACGGGCAGCTGGCCGCGCACCGACTCCAGTTCGTCGGGAGCGAGCCATCCAGGCGTGGTTTCGGTCTTTTCGGTCATCTGCTGATCGTACGTCGCCGGCCGGCCCCAGGCGGCCGGACCCCGCCTAAGACGAGGAGCGGCGGAGCAGCCCCGCCCCGCACGGCTTCACGACGACGCGTGCCCGCCCCTGTCCCTCCCGAGCGCCGCCGGCCGGGCCGGATACGACCTGCCCGCCAGCCAGGACGCCGTGCAGACCATCAGCACGATGCCCATGAACGGCAGATATTCGACGACCTTACGCCTCATCGCAGATCACGCTCCGCTTTCGCCTTCGCCAGCCGCCTCCGCTGCGGCTGCACCGTGTACTTCGGGTCGTTGGCCGATTCCATCCCGGCCCGGAAGATTCCGAACCGGGTGCACGCCGACCCCGCCAGCAGGGCCGCGCCCGCCGCCATCGCCATGAGCCGGCCCCGCCCGCCCCGGCGCCCGGCGACCAGCCCGGCCACCGCGCCCAGCAGCGACAGCGCCTCGCCCGCGCGCAACAGCCTGCTGCGCTTGAGAGGCTCGGCCAGCGGCCCGAGCCGCCGCTCCATCCGCGCGGCGGCCACACACTCGACGGCCGCGCCGAGCAGCGCCGCCCGGCGGGCCGGGCCCGCCTCCGACACCGGCGCGCCCAGCATGCCCAGCCCGCCCGCCGCTGCCGCCGCCGAGCCGGCGAACAGGAACGGCATCTCGCGATGGCCCTCGTGCCAGACGGGCACCGCGGTGTCGCAGATCAGCGCGGCGGTGTAGGTCGCCAGCGCCGGCCCGGCCAGCCCCGCCCCGATGGTGGCGGCCCGGCCCAGCCCGGGGAACATCCCCGTCAGCCCGGCGGCCGCCGCCACCCCGGCCTGCGGGCCGTAGCCGGTGAGGATCCAGGTGCCGACGCTCATGGGCGAGGTCACCTTGAACACCCGCAACATGTTCACGAACCGCTCGGGACGGCCCAGGTCGTGGATCAGCGCGTAGAGCGACCCGCCCAGCGCGCACACGGCGCCGGCCTTGCACGCCCTGGCCAGGCGCGGCCTGCCGGTGAGCTCGGCGGCGGCCGCCAGCGTCGACGAGGCGCCGGCCAGGCCGCCGAGGAACAGGTATCCGGCGATGTCGGGCGCCTGCCAGGTCGGCTCGTTCAGCACCGGCCGGCCGTAGTAGGACTCGAAGTCCGCCCTCGGCACCGGCAGGCGCTCGCGCCTGCGGCCCGCCGAGCCCGGCGTGGCCTCGCGCTCGCTGCGCAGCCCGGGCGAGCCGTCCAGGCGCACGTCGGTCTGGCTCATGAGTGTCTCCTGGACGTGCTCGCGGCCATGTCGGTCCGGCTCATGACTGTCTCCTCCACGCGCTCGCGGCCACGCCGGCGAGCAGGGCCAGGGCGGCGACCCCCACGTGCCGCCACATCGACGGCAGGTCACGGGTGGTCACCACCGGGTCGGGCGGCAGGCCGTACACCTCGGGCTCGTCCAGCAGCAGGAAGAACGCGCCCGTGCCGCCCACGCCGTCGTCAGGGTCGTGGCCGTACAGGCGGGCCGAGCCTGCACCGGCCGCGCGGAGCTGCTCCAGGCGGCGCTCGGCCCGCTCGCGCAGCTCGTCCAGGTCGCCGAACTGGATGGAGTCGGTCGGGCACGTCTTGGCGCAGGCGGGCTCCTCACCGGCGCCCAGCCGGTCGTAGCACATCGTGCACTTGGCCGCCACGCCCGTGGTCTCCCGCTTGCCGATCACCCCGAACGGGCAGGCGGGCACGCAGTAGCCGCAGCCGTTGCAGACGTCCTCCTGCACCACGACGGTGCCGTACTCGGTGCGGAACAGCGACCCCGTCGGGCACACGTCCAGGCAGGCCGCGTGGGTGCAGTGCTTGCACACGTCGGAGGCCATCAGCCAGCGGAAGTCCATGTCGCCGACGCCCGGCTCCTGGTGGCCGAGCGGCCGCCGCTGCTCGACGAAGGCCACGTGCCGCCACGTGTCGGCGCCCAGCCCCACGGTGTTGTCGTACGACATGCCGGTGAAGGTCATGCCGTCGTCGGGGACGGCGTTCCACTCCTTGCACGCCACCTCGCACGCCTTGCAGCCGATGCAGACGCTGGTGTCGGTGAAGAAGCCGACACGGCCGTCCGCGAGCTTCTCGTCCAGGTCGAAGGCCATCGCTCACGCCTCCGTTCCGGTGTGCTCGCCGATGCCGGCCCGCCGCTGGTAGGAGCGGACCAGCTCGCGCAGCGCAGGACCGCGCGGCCGGCGTCCCGGCCGGATGTCCGCCGACAGGGCCTTGACCTCCTGGATGTGGGAGTTGGGGTCCAGCGAGATCGACGCCAGCTCGTTGGCCGCGTCGCCCTTGGCCAGCCCGTTGGGCCCGAAGTGGAACGGCAGCCCGATCTGGTGCAGCACCCGCCCGTCGAGACGCAGCGACGGCATGCGGTCGGTGACCATCACCCGCGCCTCGATGGCGTTGCGCGCGGTGATGATCGTGGCCCAGTCGCCGTGCACGAGCCCGCGCTCGGCGGCCAGGCCGGGCGAGACCTCGCAGAACATCTCCGGCTGCAGCTCCGACAGGTAGGGCGTGAAGCGGCTCATGCCGCCCGCGGTGAAGTGCTCGGTCAGCCGGTACGTCGTCACCACGTACGGGAAGACCGAAGCGCCCGGATCGTCCCCGCTCGGGTGGTAACGGTTGTCCGCGTGCGGGTAGAGCTTGCGCGCCGGGTTGCGCTGGTGCCCGTAGAGCGGGTTGGCCACCGGAGAGTCCTGCGGCTCGTAGTGCGTGGGCAGCGGCCCGTCCACGACCCCCGCGGGCGCGAACAACCAGCCCTTGCCGTCGGCCTGCATGATGAACGGGTCGATCCCCGACAGCGCCGCCACGCCCCGGGCGTCCGGCGGCG
This sequence comes from Nonomuraea deserti, assembly GCF_004348685.1. Lineage (GTDB taxonomy): Bacteria > Actinomycetota > Actinomycetes > Streptosporangiales > Streptosporangiaceae > Nonomuraea > Nonomuraea deserti. The sequence continues at coordinate 14,346 of NZ_SMKO01000080.1, forward strand.
GCCGGTACGCCGGGCTCTTGCCCGCCTCGACGTCGGGCTCGTCGTGGCCGGTCCAGCGCTGCGCCGGCTCGTCCCACCAGACCAGCTGCTTGCGCTCGCTCCACGGGCTGCCATCAGGTCTGGCCGAGGCCCGGTTGTACAGGATGCGCCGGTTGGCCGGCCACGCCCACGCCCATTCCGCGGCGATCCAGCTCTGCTCGGTCCAGGGCTTGCGCCGGGCGGCCTGGTTGACGCCGCCGGCGTACACGCCGCAGTAGATCCAGCAGCCGCACGCGGTGGAGCCGTCGTCGGCGAGCCCGGCGTACCCGGACAGGGGCCGTCCCTGCGCGTCCCAGCCGTTGATCTCGGCCAGCACCGCCTCCGCCGAGGGCTCGGCCGTCGCGCCCTCGACCGGATAGTCCCAGGTGAGCTCCAGCACCGGCGCGTCCTTCTGATCCCGCGAGCCGGCCAGTTTCTCCCTGATGATCCGCCCCAGGTGGTACATGAACCACAGGTCGCTGCGCGCGTCACCGGCCGGCTCGACCGCCTGGTGGTGCCACTGCAGCCACCGGTTGGTGTTGGTGAAGCTGCCGCTCTTCTCGGTGTGCGCCGCCGCCGGCAGGAAGAACACCTCCGTGCCGATGTCCGCCGTGGCCAGCTCGCCCGTCTCGATCTCCGGGCCGTCCTTCCACCAGGTGGCGCTCTCGATCAGGTTGAGGTCGCGCACCACCAGCCAGTCGAGCTCGGCCATGCCCAGGCGCTGCATCCTGGCGTTCGCCGAGCCGACCGCGGGGTTCTCGCCGAGCAGGATGTAGCCCTTGCACCCGCCGGCCAGCTGCGACATCACGGTGTCGTACGTGCTGTGCGAGCCGGTCAGCCTGGGCAGGTAGTCGAAGCGGAAGTCGTTGTCCGGCCGCGCCGAGTCACCCCACCAGGCCTTGAGCAGGCTCACCAGGTAGGCGGGCATGTTCGCCCAGAACCCGCCGTGCGGCGCGTCGGCCCGCAGGAAGTCGTGCAGGCGCTCGTGCTCGTGCGCGTGCGGCATCGGGATGTAGCCCGGCAGCAGGTTGAACAGCGTGGGGATGTCGCTGGAGCCCTGGATGCTCGCGTGCCCGCGCAGCGCCTGGATGCCGCCGCCGGGCCGGCCGATGTTGCCGAGCAGCAGCTGCAGGATGCTCGCCGCCCTGACGAACTGCGAGCCGTCGCTGTGCTGCGTCCAGCCCACCGCGTAGACGAACTCCGAGGTCCTGTCGGGTCCGGAGTTCTCCGTCAGGTGGCGGCACACCTCCTCGAACAGGCGCCGCGGCACCCCGCACACCTGCTCGACCATCTCCGGCGTGTAGCGGGCGAAGTGGCGGCGCAGGACCTGCATGACGCAGCGGGGGTCGCGCAGCGTCTCGTCGCGCCGGGGCGTGCCGTCCATGGGTATCCCGGCGCTGCCGGTGATCTCGGGGCGGCCCGGCGGCACCCGGCCGGACCGCCGCTGGTAGTCGCTGTCGCGGTCGCCCGACGCGGGCGCGGCCTGCATGCCGTCGTACTGCCAGCTCTCGTCGTCGTAGGTGTGGCCGGCGGCGTCGAAACCGGAGAAGACGCCGTCTCCGTCCTCGGCGTCGCGGTAGTCCTCGTTGAGGATGGTGGCCGCGTTGGTGTAGTTGACCACGTACTCGTGGAAGTACAGGTCGTTCTCCAGCACGTGGTTGATGATCGCGCCGAGGAAGGCCACGTCCGAGCCGGCGCGGATGGGCACGTGCAGGTCGGCCAGCGCGCTGGTGCGGGTGAAGCGCGGATCGACGTGGATGACCACCGCGCCGCGCGCCTTGGCCTCCATCACCCACTGGAAGCCCACCGGGTGCGCCTCGGCGAAGTTCGAGCCCTGGATGACCACGCAGTCGGAGTGCTGCAGGTCCTGCATGAACGTGGTGGCGCCGCCCCGGCCGAACGACGTGCCCAGCCCGACCACGGTGGAGCTGTGGCAGACGCGGGCCTGGTTCTCGATCTGCACCACGCCGAGCGACGTCAGCAGCTTCTTGATGAGGTAGTTCTCCTCGTTGTCCAGGGTGGCGCCGCCCAGGCTGGCGATGCCCATGGTGCGGGCGGTGCGCCTGCCGTCGCGCTCCTGCTCCCAGGTCTCACGCCTGGTGGCGATGATCCGGTCGGCCACCATGTCCATGGCGGTGGCCAGGTCGATCGCCTGCCAGCCGGTCGCGCCCGGCGGCCGGTAGAGCGCCTGGCGCTGCCGGCCGGAGTCGGTGGTGAGCTGCAGGGTGGCCGCGCCCTTCGGGCACAGCCGGCCGCGGCTGATGGGGGAGTCGGGGTCGCCCTCGATCTGGACGACCCGCTCGTCGCGTACGTACACGTTCTGGCCACAGCCCACCGCGCAGTACGGGCAGATCGACTTGACGACACGGTCGGCCCCGGCCGTGCGGGCCCGCAACGCCTCCGTCGCGGCCGACTTCACCGCCTGCCCGCGGCCCGTGCGGTCCTTGCCGGTCAGCTGCCGCAACAGCGGCCACGTGAGATCCATGAAGCCCCCCGATGCTCCCCGGTCCGACTTGTGCCCTACCCGACGAGGGAGAAAACCGGAAAGCGCTGGTCAGAGGGGATCAGAACACGCGGGCGGCGGCCTCGTCCCAGAGCCGGCCGTCGCCGGACGGCTCGTAGCGGCGCAACGGCTGGGAGGCGGCGACCAGCGAGCGCATCTCCTCCAGATCGGAGACCAGCCCGGCCGCGCGCGCCTGCACCAGCACGTTGCCGAGCGTGGTCGCCTCCGCCGGGCCCGCCACCACCGGCAGCCCGCAGGCGTCGGCGGTGAGCCGGCACAGCAGCTCGTTGTACGACCCGCCGCCCACCAGGTGGACGACCTTGACGTCGCGCCCCGACAGCTCCATCGCCTGGCGCACGGCCCGCCGGTGCCCGAGCGCCAGGCTCTCCAGCACGCAGCGCGTGTAGGCGGCGGGCGAGGAGGGCGGCCGCTGGCCCGTGCGGCGGCACTCGGCCGCGATCCTGGCCGGCATGTCGCCCGGCGGCAGGAACACCGGCTCGTCGGGGTTGACCACGGCGGCGAACGGCCGCTCGGCCGCCGCGGCCGTCAGCAGCTCGCCCAGGTCGGAGCCCGGCCAGGCGCGCATGCATTCCTGCAGCAGCCACAGGCCCATGACGTTGCGCAAATAGCGGACGGTGCCGTCGATGCCGGCCTCGTTGGTGAAGTTCGCGGCCCGGCTCTCCGGGGTCAGCACGGGGCCGGGCAGCTCGACGCCGGCCAGCGACCACGTGCCGCACGAGATGTAGGCAAAGGCCGGCCCCGACGCGGGCACCGCGGCCACCGCCGAGGCCGTGTCGTGCGAGCCCACCGCCCTGACGGGTGCGGACCAGCCGATCTCGGCGGCCACGTCGCGGCGCAGCCCGCCGATCGGCTCGCCGGGCTGGCGCAGCGGCGGGAAGAGGCCGGCCGGCAGCCCGAGCCGCTCGATCAGGGGCCGCGCCCACGACCTGGTGCGCACGTCGAGCAGCCCCGTCGTCGAGGCGTTGGTGACCTCCGCGCCCAGCTCGCCGGTGAGCCAGTAGCCGATCAGGTCGGGGATCAGCATCATCGTCGCGGCGCCGTCGAGCCGGTCGGCCAGCAGCTGGTAGAGGGTGTTGAACGGCAGCACCTGCAGGCCCGACACGTCGTACAGCGTGTCGGCCCCGACCAGCGCGGCCACCCGCTCGGGCACGCCCCGCGTACGGTCGTCGCGATAGTGCACGGGATTGCCGATCAGCCCGCCGGACTCGTCGAGCAGCCCGTAGTCGACCGCCCACGAGTCCACGCCGACGGAGGAGACGGGCCCGGCGGCGCGCAGCCCCGCCAGGATCTCCCGGTAGAGGCCGAGGATGTCCCAGTGGAGTCGGTCGGCCACGCGCACCGGGCCGTTGGGGAACCGGTGCGCCTCGGTCAGCCGCAGCCCGCCGGACAGGTCGGCCAGCATCACCCGGCCGCTGGAGGCGCCCAGATCGACGGCGGCGAAACGGTGACTCACTGCGTGGACTCCCTGGCGACGAGCTCGGGCTGGAACATGATGTGCTGGTGGGCGTGCGTCTCGGGGTTGTCGCACTCGTCGAGCAGCAGCTCGGTGGCGATGCGGCCGAGCTGGTAGGTGGGCTGGCGCATCGAGCTGAGCGACACGGTGGAGGCGGCGGCGAAGTCGATGTCGTCGTAGCCCATGAGCGCGACGTCCTCGGGCACCCGCACCCCCGCCCGCAGCAGCGCGCGGAGCACGCCGAGGGCCAGCAGGTCGTTGGCGCAGAAGACCGCCTCGGGCAGGCCGCTCGCGATCAGGTCGGCGGCCGCCTTCTCGCCCGCGCGGGCGGTCATCGTCATCGCCTCGATCACCCGCAGGCCCGCGGGGTCGAGGCCGGTGGCCCGCATCGCGGCACGCGCGCCCTCCCGCCGCTCCACGCACTGCCGGATGCTCAGCGGGCCGGTCACGTAGGCGACGCTGCGCGCCCCCTTGGCCAGCAGGTGGGCGACCGCGGCCCGGCCGCCGCCGACGTCGTCCACGGCCACCGCGCACTGGTCGGGCCGGTGCGCGGGATGGTCGACGAGCACGACGCTGATGCCGTGCTCGCGCAGCCGTTCGAGCCGCGCCGGGTCCTCACCCGACGGGGTGATCAGCACGCCGCGTACACGATGCTCGGCCAGCACCCGCAGGTTGCGGTCCTCCTTGTCCTGCGAGCCGGCCGAGTTGCCGAGGATCACGGCGTAGCCCAGCTCGCTGGCGACGTCCTCGACGCCGGCGGCGACCTCGGTGAAGAAGGGGTTGCCGATGTCGATCACGCTCAGGCCGATCGTCCTGCTGTGCCCGGCGCGCAGCGTCGAAGCCGAGCCGTGGCGGACGAAGCCCAGCTCGCTGATGGCCGCCTCCACCCGCTCCCTGGTGGCGGGCGCGACTTTTCCTGGCCGGTTCAGTACGTTGGAGACCGTGCCGGGCGAGACGCCGGCGTGCGCGGCGACGTCCTTGATGCTGACCATGGCCATGAGCCCTCATTAAAACGTACTAACGATGCGCGCGCCAGTCGCGGCACCGGTCGTGACGCCGATCCGCGTTGACACCGCCGTGCACCGGACCCTAACCTCCCGCGCGGGGAGTAAAACGTTCTATTACTGGGGAGCCCTGTTGGTCCGGGCAACCACCCGCCGGGGCCGGCGGCGTCGCGCGCACAACCCGTGCCCGCCTCGCGGGCGCGCCGCACGTATGCCGGATGGGCTTCATGCCGAGCATGCCGGGCGACCGGGGCTTGTGCCGTGCGCCGCGGAACGTTTTAATCCCTCCGTGAACCTGGCGTCACCAGCTGTGAGCGCTAACAGTATCTCGAAAGGCAGGCTTCATGCCGGATGTCATCGCTTACGGCGGCGACTGGAATCCCGAGCAGTGGCCCGAGGAGACGTGGGAGCAGGACGTCGCGCTGATGCGCGAGGCCGGCGTCAACCGGGTCAGCGTGGGCGTCTTCTCGTGGTCGCTGCTGGAGCCCGCCGAGGGCGGGTTCGACTTCGGCTGGTTCGACCGCGTCATGGACCTGCTGGCGGACAACGGGATCGCGGCCAACCTGGCCACGCCGACCGCCTCCCCGCCGCCCTGGTTCGGCGACGCCTACCCCGAGGCGCTGCCGGTCGACTCCGCCGGCCGGCGGCTGCACCACGGCAGCAGGCAGGGCTTCTGCCCCAGTTCGCCGATCTACCGCGAGAAGGCGCTGCGCGTCACGGAACAGGTGGCCACCCGCTACCGCGACCACCCGGCCCTGGCCCTGTGGCACGTGCACAACGAGTACGGCTGCCACAACGCCCGCTGCTACTGCGACACCTCGGCGGCCGCGTTCCGCGCCTGGCTGCGCTCCCACTACGCCTCCCTGGAGGCGCTCAACGACGCCTGGGGCACCGCGTTCTGGTCCCAGCACTACGGCGAGTGGGCGCAAGTCCTGCCGCCGCGTGACACCCCCAGCTTCGCCAACCCCGGCCAGCAGCTCGACTTCCGCAGGTTCAGCTCCGACGCGCTCGTCGAGCTCTACATCGCCGAGCGCGACCTGCTGCGCGAGCTCGCCCCCGGCGTGCCCGCGACCACCAACCTCATGGCGGGCGCCCACTGGGACATGGACTGCTGGGCCTTCGCCGCCGAGCTCGACGTGGTCTCCACCGACCACTACCTGATCGGCGCCCGCGCGGAGCCGCACATCGACCTGGCCTTCGCCGCCGACTACGCGCGCTCGCTCAACGGCGGCCGCCCCTGGCTGCTGATGGAGCACTCGACCAGCGCGGTCAACTGGCAGCCGCGCAACCGCGCCAAGGCGCCCGGCGAGCTGCGCCGCAACTCCCTGGCCCATCTGGCCAGGGGCGCCGACGGGATCATGTTCTTCCAGTGGCGGGCCTCGCGCGCCGGCGCCGAGAAGTGGCACTCGGCGATGCTCCCCCACGCCGGCGTCGACACCAAGGTCTGGCGCGAGGTCAGCGCGCTCGGGGCCGAGCTGGCCGGGCTCGCCGAGGTGGCGGGCAGCAGGGTCAAGGCCGACGTCGCCATCCTGATCGACCACTCCAGCGTGTGGGCGCAGGACCATCCCGCCCAGCCCTCCTCCGAGCTCGACCCGGTGGAGGAGGCCAAGCGCTGGCACGCCGCGCTGTGGCGGGCCGGCATCACCTGCGACCTGGCACACCCCGAAGGCGACCTGACCGGCTACCGCCTGGTCCTGGTGCCGGCGCTCTACCTGGTGAGCGACTCGGGGGCGGCCAACCTGGAGGCGTTCGTACGGGCGGGCGGCGTGACGCTCGTGGGTCCGTACAGCGGGATCGTCGACGAGCACGACCGGGTGCGCCTCGGCGGCTATCCCGGGGCGTGGCGGGACCTGCTGGGCGTCACCGTGGAGGAGTTCTTCCCGCTGGACGGCCCCATCCGGCTGGCCTCCGGCGGGTCGGGGAGCGTGTGGAGCGAGGTCGCGCGCGCCACCAGCGCGAAGGTCCTCGACACCTACGCCACCGGAGAGCCCGCCTGGACCCGCAACGCGTGGGGCGACGGCACGGCCCACTACCTGACCACCAGGCTCGGGGACGACGCCCTGGCCGAGGTGATCGCCGCGGTCTGCGCCGAGGCCGAGGTGAGGCCGCCCGCGACGAGCCCGCCGGGGGTCGAGGTCGTGCGGCGCTCCCACCCCGACGGCCGCTCCCACCTGTTCGCGATCAACCACACGGCCGAGGACGCCGTCGTGACCACCGCGTCGGGCGAATCCGTCACCGTGGCCGCCGGTGATGCCCGCGTCATCACCGGCTGACATCCGGGGGCGCGGACGGCGACCGGTTCCGCCCCCACCTGCGCCGAACCCACGGAGGAGCCGGATGCGCATTGACAGGGGGCAGCTGGAATCATAGTTTCCTGGCGAAACATTAAAACGTTTTGAAGGGAGTGTCGGTGCAACGCGTCTGCTTCCTGCTGAAAGTCCGCCCGGAGCGGCTGGCGGAATATCGCGAGCGCCACCGCGAGGTCTGGCCGGAGATGCGAGAGGCGCTGTCGCGCACCGGCTGGCACAACTACTCGCTCTTCCTCAGGGACGACGGCCTGCTCGTGGGCTATCTGGAGACCGAGGACTTCGAGGCCGCCCAGCAGGCCATGGCCGGGACCGAGGTCAACGCCCGCTGGCAGGCGGAGATGGCGCCGTTCTTCGAGGACCTCGACGGCCGGCCCGACGAGGGCATGAAACCGCTGACCGAAGTCTTCCACCTGGATTGATCGGGGAGTCATGACTGACATCAAGGCCGTGCTGCGGGCGCAGCACATCGAGACACCCTCCTGGGCGTACGGCAACAGCGGCACCCGGTTCAAGGTGTTCGCCCAGAAGGGGGTGCCGCGCGACCCGTACGAGAAGCTCGCCGACGCCGCCCAGGTGCACGCGCACACCGGCATCGCCCCCACGGTCGCGCTGCACATCCCGTGGGACAAGGTGGACGACTACGCCGATCTGGCCCGGCACGCCCAAGAGGCGGGCGTCGGCATCGGAGCGATCAACTCCAACGTCTTCCAGGACGACGACTACATGCTCGGCAGCGTCACCCACCCCTCCGCCCGGGTGCGCCGCAAGGCGACCGACCACCTGCTCGAGTGCGTCGACATCATGGACGCCACCGGCTCCGACACCCTCAAGCTGTGGTTCTCCGACGGCATCAACTACCCGGGCCAGGACGACATCAGGGCCCGCCAGGACCGCCTGGCCGAGGCGCTGGCCGAGGTCTACGAGCGGCTCGGCGACGGCCAGCGTTTCCTGCTGGAGTACAAACTGTTCGAGCCCGCCTTCTACGCCACCGACGTGCCCGACTGGGGCACCGCGTACGCGCACTGCGCCAAGCTCGGCCCCAAGGCGCAGGTGGTCGTCGACACCGGGCACCACGCGCCGGGCACCAACATCGAGTTCATCGTGGCGTTTCTGCTGCGCGAGGGGAAGCTCGGCGGCTTCGACTTCAACTCCCGCTTCTACGCCGACGACGACCTCATGGTGGGCGCGGCGGACCCGTTCCAGCTCTTCCGCATCATGTACGAGGTCGTGCGCGGCGGCGGGCTCGACCCCGAAGCGGGCGTGGCGTTCATGCTCGACCAGTGCCACAACATCGAGCCCAAGATCCCGGGCCAGATCCGCTCGGTCATGAACGTCCAGGAGGCCACCGCCAAGGCGCTGCTGGTCGACCGCGACGCGCTGTCGGCCGCCCAGGCCGAGGGCGACGTGCTGGGCGCCAACGCCGTCTTCATGGACGCCTACAACACCGACGTGCGCCCGCTGCTGGCCGAGCTGCGCGAGGAGATGGGCCTCGCGCCCGACCCGATGAGCGCGTACGCCAAGTCCGGACACTTCGAGAAGATCGCCGCCGAGCGCGTCGGCGGTCAGCAGGCCGGCTGGGGGGCCTGAACCACCATGGACGTCGTGAACGAACTGCTCGAACGCTCCCACCGCCTGGGCGCCGACCCGCGCAACACCAACTTCGCGGGCGGCAACACCTCGGCCAAGGGCGCCGCGCCCGACCCGGTCACCGGCGAGGACGTCGAGCTGCTCTGGGTCAAGGGCTCCGGCGGCGACCTGGGCACGCTCAAGGAGCCGGGCCTGGCCGTGCTCCGCCTCGACCGGCTGCGCGCACTCAAGGGCGTCTACCCGGGCGTGGAGCGCGAGGACGAGATGGTGGCGGCGTTCGGCTACTGCCTGCATGGCAAGGGCGGGGCCGCGCCGTCGATCGACACCGCCATGCACGGTCTCGTGGAGGCCGCGCACGTCGACCACCTCCACCCCGACGCGGGCATCGCGCTGGCCACCGCCGCCGACGGCGAGGAGCTGACCGGGCGCGTGTTCGGCGACCGGGTCGTGTGGGTGCCGTGGCGGCGGCCGGGCTTCCAGCTGGGCCTCGACATCGCCGCGATCAAGGAGGCGAACCCGCGGGCCATCGGGTGCGTCCTCGGCGGCCACGGCATCACCGCGTGGGGCTCGACGTCCGAGGAGTGCGAGGCCCGCTCGCTGGAGATCATCAGGACCGCCGAGGCGTACCTGTCCGAGCACGGCCGCGAGGACCCGTTCGGCCCGGTGATCCACCGGACGCTGCAGGAGGAGGAGCGGCACGCCCGCGCCGCCGCGCTGTTCCCGGTGATCCGCGGCCTGGCCGCCACCGACATGCGCGTCGTCGGCCACTACACCGACACGCCCGAGGTGCTCGACTTCGTCTCCCGGGCCGAGCATCCGAGGCTGGCGGCGCTGGGCACGTCCTGCCCCGACCATTTCCTGCGCACCAAGGTCGCGCCGCTCGTGCTCGACCTGCCCCCGGACGCGCCGCTGGAGCGGGCGGCCGAGCGGCTGCGCGAGCTGCACGCCGCCTACCGCGCGGACTACACCGCCTACTACGAGCGGCACGCCATCCCCGCCTCGCCCCCCATGCGCGGCGCCGACCCGGCGATCGTGCTCGTGCCGGGCGTCGGCATGTTCTCGTTCGGCAAGGACAAGCAGACCGCCCGCGTGGCCGGGGAGTTCTACGTCAACGCCATCAACGTCATGCGCGGCGCGGAGTCCGTGTCCACGTACGCCCCCATCCCCGAGTCGGAGAAGTTCCGCATCGAGTACTGGGAGCTGGAGGAGGCCAAGCTCCGCCGCATGCCCAGGCCCAAGCCGCTGGCCACGCGCGTCGCGCTGGTCACCGGCGGCGGCTCCGGCATCGGCGCGGCCACCGCGCGCAGGCTCGCCGCCGAGGGCGCGTGCGTGATCGTCGCCGACCGCGACGTGGCCGCCGCCGAGAAGGTGGCCGCCGAGCTGGGCGCGGGTGCGTACCGAGAGTCGGACGTGGCCGTGGCGGTCGCGGTCGACGTCACGTCGGAGGAGCAGGTCGTCGCGGCCGTCCGCGCGGGCGTGCTCGCCTTCGGCGGCGTGGACCTGGTGGTCAACAACGCCGGCCTGTCGTTGTCGCGCGCGCTGCTGGAGACCACCCTGGCCGACTGGGACCTGCAGCACGACGTCATGGCGCGCGGCTCGTTCCTGGTCTCCCGCGAGACCGCCAAGGTCATGATCGACCAGGCCATGGGCGGCGACATCGTCTACATCTCCTCCAAGAACGCCGTCTTCGCCGGCCCGAACAACGTCGCCTACGGCGCCGCCAAGGCCGACCAGGCGCACCAGGTGCGGCTGTTGGCCGCCGAGCTGGGCGGGCACGGCATCCGCGTCAACGGCGTCAACCCCGACGGCGTGGTGCGCGGCTCCGGCATCTTCGCCTCCGGCTGGGGCGCCAACCGCGCGGCCGTCTACGGGGTGGAGGAGGAGAAGCTGGGCGAGTTCTACGCCCAGCGCACCCTGCTCAAGCGGGAGGTCCTTCCCGAGCACGTGGCCGCCGCGGTCTTCGCGCTCACCGGCGGCGACCTGACCCACACCACGGGGCTGCACGTCCCGGTGGACGCGGGCGTGGCCGCCGCCTTCCTCCGCTGACACGGGACCGGGGCGGGCCTGGGAACGGGCCCGCCCGGTACGTCCCCTCCTGAGAATCTGCGACACCCAGGATTAACATCGCGGTCGCCGGGTCATAGGTGAAGGCATGCAAGGAGCCGCCCGGCGCCCCTCATGCCGGCAGCCGCGTGCCGGGTCCGTTCTGCCCTGGCCGTCCGATGCCCCCGTCGCCAGGGCCGCCCCCGGGGAAGCCGGGCGGCGCGCTCCGGCCCTCTTCGCGGGCGTCCACGCGTCCGCCCAGGTCATGACCCTTATGACCCTTGCGGGGCGGTAGCGCTGGACGCGTCACCAGAGGCCGCCGGGTCTCACGATGTGGTCGTCTGGGCTCATCTCGGCTTGCATATTCATCCTCGCCAGTGCATCATTTTCACCAGCAAGGTCATGAGCTATGATGCATGAATATGCAGGAGGCGGCGGGATGAGGGCGGCGATCGCGGGAGCCAGCGGTTACGCGGGCGGAGAGCTGCTCCGCCTCCTGCTGGGCCATCCGGAGTTCGAGATCGGGGCGCTCACCGCGGCCTCGAGCGCGGGCAGCCGTCTCGGCGCCCACCAGCCGCACCTGCCGCAACTGGCCGACCGCGTCCTCGACGACACCACCTCCGCCACGCTCGCCGGGCACGACGTGGTCTTCCTCGCGCTGCCGCACGGCCACTCGGCCGCCGTCGCCGCCTCCCTCGGCGAAGAGACGCTGGTCGTCGACTGCGGCGCCGACCACCGGCTCGCCGACCCCGCCGCCTGGCAGGAGTTCTACGGCGGCGAGCACGCCGGCACCTGGCCCTACGGCCTGCCCGAGCTGCCCGGACAGCGCGAGGTGCTCAGGCGGGCGACCAGGATCGCCGTCCCCGGGTGCTACCCGACCTCCGTCCTGCTCGCCCTGTCGCCCGCGTTCGCCGCCGGGCTGGCCGGGCACGACGTGGTCGTCGTCGCCGCCTCCGGCACCAGCGGCGCGGGCAGGTCGCTCAAACCCCACCTGCTCGGCAGCGAGGTCATGGGCTCGGCCGGCGCGTACGCCGTGGGCGGCGCCCACCGGCACACGCCCGAGATGGAGCAGGGGCTGTCGGCGGTCGCCGGCGCTCCCGTGCGCGTCTCGTTCACCCCGACGCTGGCCCCCATGAGCCGCGGCATCCTCGCCACCTGCTCCGCCCCGGCCGCTCCCGGCGTCACCAAGGAGTCGCTGCGCACGGCGTACGAGGTCGCGCTCAAGAGCGAGCCGTTCGTCAAGCTGCTGCCGGAGGGCGTCTGGCCGGCCACCGCCATGACCTACGGCGCCAACACCGCAGCCCTGCAGGTGACGCTCGACGAGCGCGCGGGCCGCGTGGTCGCCGTCATCGCCATCGACAACCTCACCAAGGGCACGGCCGGGGGCGCCGTCCAGAGCGTCAACATCGCCCTCGGCCTGCCGGAAGAGCTCGGCCTCCCCCTGACAGGAGTTGCACCTTGAGCAAGCGCAGCGCATCAACCGACGAGCACGGGAGCTCATCGCTCCCGTCCCCGCAGAAGGCGGTGGCATGAGCGTCACGGCACCCCTAGGTTTCAGGGCCGCGGGAGTCGCCGCAGGGATCAAGCCCGGCGGCGCCCGCGATCTCGCTCTCGTCGTCAACGACGGACCCAGCCGCGCCGCCGCGGGCGTCTTCACCGCCAACCGCGTCAAGGCCGCCCCCGTGCTCTGGTCGCAGCAGGTCCTGGCGGGCGGGCGGGTGCGCGCGGTCGTGCTCAACTCCGGCGGAGCCAACGCCTGCACCGGCCCCGAGGGTTTCCAGGACACGCACGCCACCGCCGAGAAGGTGGCCGGACTCCTGCAGGACTCCGCGGGCGAGGTCGCGGTCTGCTCGACCGGCCTCATCGGCGAGCGGCTGCCGATGGACGAGTTGCTGGCGGGTGTCGATACGGCCGCCGCCCAGCTCGCCCGCGACGGCGGCCTGGCCGCGGCCGACGCCATCCGCACCACCGACACCGTCTCCAAGATCTCGTTCAAGCGCGGCGGCGCCGACGAGGACGGCGCCTACATGGTCGGCGGGATGGCCAAGGGCGCCGGCATGCTCGCCCCCGCCCTGGCCACCATGCTCTGCGTGATCACCACTGACGCCGACCTGACCGGCGACGAGCTCGACACCGTGCTGCGCAGGGCCACGGCCGTCACGTTCGACCGGCTCGACACCGACGGCTGCATGTCGACCAACGACACCGTGCTCCTGCTGTCCAGCGGCGTCTCCGGGGTCAGGCCCGACCTCGACGAGTTCGAGCAGAAGGTCACCGAGGTCTGCGCCGACCTGGCCAGGCAGCTGCTCGTCGACGCCGAGGGAGCCTCAAAGGCCATCGCCATCGAGGTGGTCGGCGCGGCGGACGAGGACGACGCCGTGCAAGTGGGCCGCGCGGTCGCCCGGTCCAGCCTGCTCAAGTGCGCCATCCACGGCGAGGACCCCAACTGGGGCCGCGTGCTGGCCGCCGTCGGCACCACCGACGCCGAGTTCGAGCCCGACCGCCTCAACGTCGCCATCAACGGCATCTGGATCTGCCGGGGCGGCGCGGTGGGTGACGACCGCGACAAGGTGGACATGAGCGCCAGAGACGTGACGATCACCATCGACCTGTCGGCCGGCCCGCACACCGCGACCGTCCACACCACCGACCTGACGGCCGCCTACGTCCACGAGAACTCGGCGTACTCCTCATGAGGCTGACCACCGCGCACACCAAGGCAGAGGCGCTGATCGAAGCCCTGCCGTGGCTGACCCGCTTCCACGGCGCGACCGTCGTCATCAAGTACGGCGGCAACGCGATGACCGACGAGGCGCTCAAGTCCGGCTTCGCCGAGGACGTCGTCTTCCTGCGCCACGCCGGCCTGCGCCCGGTCGTCGTGCACGGCGGCGGCCCGCAGATCAGCAGCGCGCTCGACCGGCTGGGCATCGAGTCCACGTTCACCGCCGGGCTGCGGGTCACCACGCCCGAGGCCATGCAGGTCGTCAGGATGGTGCTGGTCGGCCAGGTCAACCGCGACATCGTGGGCCTGGTCAACCGGCACGGCCCGTTCGCCGTCGGCATGTCCGGCGAGGACGCCCACCTGTTCACCGCGGTGCGCAAACACGCGATCGTCGACGGCGAGCCGGTCGACATCGGCCAGGTCGGCGAGATCATCAAGGTCGAGCCCGGGGCGGTCGGCGCCCTGCTCGACGACGGCCGCATCCCGATCGTCTCCAGCGTGGCGCGGGGAGACGACGGCGAGATCTACAACGTGAACGCCGACACCGCGGCCGCCGCGCTCGCCGTGGCCCTGCAGGCCCGCAAACTGATCGTGCTCACCGACGTGGAGGGCCTGTACGCCAACTGGCCCGACGACACCGACGTGATCGACGAGCTGAGCGCCGACGAGCTCGCGACCATGATGCCCACCCTGTCCAGCGGCATGGTGCCCAAGATGGAGGCCTGCCTGACGGCCGTGCAAGGGGGCGTGCCCCGGGCCCATGTGCTCGACGGCCGCGTGCCCCACTCGATGCTGCTGGAGATCTTCACCAACGAAGGGATCGGAACGATGGTGATGCCCTGATGGACCTGTTCCAACGGTTCGAAGAAGCCTTCATGGGCAACTACGGGGTCCCCCCTGTGGCGCTGGCCCGAGGCGAGGGCACCCGCGTATGGGACGTCGACGGCAGGGAATATCTCGACTTCATCGGCGGCATCGCGGTCAGCTCGCTCGGCCACGCCCACCCCGCCCTGGTCGAGGCCGTCTCCCGGCAGGTCGCCACGCTCGCCCACACCAGCAACCTGTTCCTGCACGAGCCCGAGGTCCTGCTCGCCGAGAGGCTCCTCGGCATGCTCGACGCCCCGGCCAGGGTCTTCTTCGCCAACTCCGGCACCGAGGCGAACGAGGCCGCCTACAAGCTCGCGCTCAAACACGGCAGGCGCGAGGGCCGCTCCTACTTCGTCGCCGCCGAGAACGGCTTCCACGGCCGCACGATCGGCGCGCTCTCCCTGACCGGCAAGAAGGCGATCCGCGACCAGTTCGGCCCGTTCCCGGTGGAGGTGCGTTTCGTCCCGTACGGCGACGCCGACGCGCTCAAGGAGACCGTGACCGGCGACTGCATCGCGCTCTTCCTGGAGCCCACCCAGGGCGAGGCAGGCGTGGTGCCGCCGCCCGACGGCTACCTCGAGGCGGCCCGCGAGATCTGCGACTCGACCGGCGCGCTGCTGGTCGCCGACGAGATCCAGTCCGCCATCGGCCGCACCGGCCACTGGTTCGCCCACCAGGCCGACGGCATCACCCCCGACATCCTGACCCTGGCCAAGGGCCTGGGCGGCGGCCTGCCGATCGGCGCCTGCGTGGGCTTCGGCGACGTGGGCAGGTTGTTCGAGAAGGGCGACCACGGCTCGACGTTCGGCGGCAACCCGGTCTCCTGCGCCGCGGCGCTGGCCGTCCTCGACAACCTCGACCTCGGCCACGTCAGGTCGGTGGCCGCACGGCTGCGCGAAGGGCTGGAGGCCGTCGACCACCCGCTGCTCGAGGGCGTGCGCGGTCGTGGCCTGTGGCTGGCCACGGTGCTGCGCGAGCCGCGCGCGGCCCAGGTGCAGGAGGCCGCCGCGGCGGCCGGCTTCCTGGTCAACGCGCTCCAGCCGGACGCGGTGCGCCTGGCGCCGCCGCTCGTCGTGACGGCCGACGAGGTGGACGCCCTGGTGGCGTCCTTCCCGCGGATCCTTACGGAGGCGGCCGCATGACCATCCGTCACTTCCTCAGAGACGACGACCTGTCGCCGGCCGAGCAGGCGGAGGTGCTGGAGCTCGCCGCCGCGATGAAGAAGGACCGGTTCGGCTACCGGCCGTTCGAGGGGCCGCGCACCGTCGCGGTGCTGTTCGACAAGCCGTCCGCCAGGACCCGCATCTCCTTCCACACCGGCATCGGCGAGCTCGGCGGCCTGCCGCTGGTCGTCGACAACGTCTCGGTGCTCATGGGCCGCGGCGAGCCGACCGCCGACCTCGCCAGGGTGCTGGACCGGCAGGTCGCCGCCATCGTCTGGCGCACCTCAGGGCAGGAGCTCATCGACGAGATGGCCGCCCACTCCCGGGTGCCGGTCGTCAACGCGCTCACCGACGCGTTCCACCCCTGCCAGATCCTCGCCGACCTGCAGACCGTCAACGAGCGGCTGGGCCGCACGGCCGGGTTCACGCTGACCTACCTGGGCGACGGCGCCAACAACATGGCCCACTCCTACCTGCTCGGCGGCGCCACGGCCGGCCTGCACGTACGGATCGCCGCCCCGGCCGGCTACCAGCCCGACCCGGTCATCCTCGACCAGGCCGCCGCGATCGCCGCCAAGTCCGGCGGCTCCGTCGTCGCGCTGACCGACCCGGTGGCCGCCGTCGACGGCGCACATGTGGTCGCCACCGACACGTGGGTGTCCATGGGGCAGGACGGGAAGGAGGAGCGGGTCGCCGCGCTCATGCCGTACCAGGTGAACGCCGAGCTGCTCCGCCACGCCGCGCCCGACGCGATCGTGTTGCACTGCCTGCCCGCCTACCGCGGCAACGAGATCACCGAGGAGGTCCTCGAAGGCCCGCGGAGCGTCGTGTGGGACCAGGCGGAGAACCGCCTGCACGCCCAGAAGGCGCTGCTGCACTGGCTGGCCACGCACGCCGACCCGATCAGGAGCCCGGAGGGCGCATGATCATTCCGATGACCAAGGCGGCGCGGCAGGCGAAGATCACCGACCTGCTGCAGCGGCAGGCCGTGCGCTCCCAGCCCGAGCTGGCCAAGCTGCTCGCCGAGAGCGGCGTCGAGGTCACCCAGGCCACGCTCTCGCGCGACCTCGACGAGCTCGGCGCGCTCAAGCTGCGCGCCGAGGACGGCTCGCTGGTCTACGCGCTGCCCGGCGAGGGCGGTGGCCGCATCCCGCTGGCCAGGCTCGGCACCGGCGAGACCCCGGCGGCGCGGCTGCACCGCATCGCGGAAGAGCTGCTGGTCGCGGCGGAGGCCTCGGCCAACCTGGTCATCGTGAGAACCCCTCCGGGCGCGGCCCAGTTCCTGGCCTCCGCCATCGACCACGCCGACTGGGAGTCCATTCTCGGGACCGTGGCGGGTGACGACACGATCCTCGTCATCAGCCGCGATCCGACCGGCGGTCAGGCGGTCGCCGACGCGTTGCTGAAGGTGGCCGACCGACGTAGTTAGCCCACTCCGCGTGAGTGGGCTCCGCCGCACGGGACATCCTGACATTCAGCACTGGAGACGAAGCACAATGCCCGACAGAGTGGTTCTCGCATATTCCGGCGGTCTCGACACCTCGGTCGCCATCCCCTACCTCGCCGAGAAGATGAACGCCGAGGTCGTCTGCGTCGCCGTGGACCTCGGCCAGGGCGGCGAGGACATGGAGCAGATCCAGAAGCGGGCCATGGACTGCGGCGCGGTCGAGTCGGTCGTCGTGGACGCGAGAGAGGAGTTCGCCGCCGACTTCTGCGTGCCCGCGCTCCAGGCCAACGCCCTCTACATGGACCGCTACCCGCTGGTGTCGTCGCTCTCGCGCCCCCTCATCGTCAAGCACCTGGTGTCGGCGGCCAAGCGCTTCGGCGGCACCATCGTCTCCCACGGCTGCACCGGCAAGGGCAACGACCAGGTCCGCTTCGAGGCCGGGCTGGCCGCGCTGGCCCCCGATCTCGAGATCATCGCGCCCGCGAGAGACTTCGCCTGGACCCGCGACAAGGCCATCGAGTACGCCGAGGCCAAGGGCCTGCCCATCGAGACGTCGAAGAAGAACCCGTTCTCCATCGACCAGAACCTCTGGGGCCGCGCCGTCGAGACCGGCTTCCTCGAGGACATCTGGAACGGACCGACCGAGGAGGTCTACTCCTACACCGCCGACCCCAAGCAGCCGCGCCCGGCCGACGAGGTCGTCGTCACGTTCGAGCAGGGTGTCCCGGTCAAGGTCGACGGCAGGGCCCTCACGCCCTTCCAGGTGGTCGACGAGCTCAACCGGCGCGCCGGCGCGCAGGGCGTCGGCCGGATCGACATGGTCGAGGACCGGCTGGTCGGCATCAAGTCGCGCGAGGTGTACGAAGCGCCCGGCGCGATCGCGCTCATCGCCGCCCACAAGGAGCTGGAGAGCGTCACCGTCGAGCGAGACCTGGCCCGCTTCAAGCGGGGCGTCGACCAGAGGTGGAGCGAGCTCGTCTACGACGGCCTGTGGTTCTCGCCGCTCAAGAACGCGCTCGACGCGCTCATCGCCGACGTCCAGAAGCACGTCAACGGGGAGGTCCGGATGACCCTGCACGGCGGCAACGCCACCGTGACCGGCCGCCGCTCCGACGACTCCCTGTACGATTTCTCGCTCGCCACCTACGACACCGGCGACACGTTCGACCAGTCACTGGCCAAGGGCTTCGTCCAGCTCTTCTCCCTCCCGGCTAAGATCGCGGCCGCGCGCGACGCGAAAAGGCGTTGAGTTGCACTAAGGTCGCGGCCGGAGCGCAGGAGCTCGGGGGAGCAGCGAGACACGATGCCGACGACCACGAAGCGGGCGCGATCATTGAACACGGCACGGAGGAGATGACGGTGAGTGATGGCAAGCCGATGCGGCTGTGGGGCGGACGCTTCGAAGGAGGTCCGTCCGACGCGCTGACCCGGCTGTCGGTGAGCGTGCACTTCGACTGGCGGCTCGTCCCGTACGACCTGGCGGCGTCCAGGGCGCACGCCCGGGTGCTGCACAGGGCGGGGCTGCTCAGCGAGGAGGAGCTCGAGCGCATGATCGGCGCGCTCGACGACCTGGAGCGCGCCTGCAAGGCGGGCGAGTTCCGGCCGACGGTCGCCGACGAGGACGTGCACACCGCGCTGGAGCGCGGCCTGCTGGAGCGGCTCGGCTCGCTCGGCGGCAAGCTCCGCGCCGGGCGCTCGCGCAACGACCAGATCGCCACCGACCTGCGCCTCTACCTTCGCGATCACGCCCGTACGATCGTCTCCCGCCTGGTCGAGCTGGAGACGGCGCTGATGGCGCAGGCCGAGCAGCACGCCGGCACGGCCGCGCCCGGCATGACGCACCTGCAGCACGCGCAGCCGGTCTCGTTCGGCCATCAGCTCCTGGCCCACGTGCACGCCTTCGCCCGCGACATCGACCGCATCACCGACTGGGACAAACGCGCCGCGATCTCCCCGCTCGGGGCCGGCGCGCTGGCGGGATCGTCGTTGCCGCTCGACCCGCAGGCCGTTGCCGAGGAGCTGGGCTTCTCCGCCGCCGCGCCCAACTCGATGGACGCCGTCGCCGACCGCGACTTCGCGGCGGAGTTCCTGTTCGACGCGGCCATGATCGGCATTCACCTGTCGCGGCTCGGCGAGGAGATCGTTCTGTGGGCCTCGCAGGAGTTCCGCTGGATCGAGATGGACGACGCCTACTCCACCGGCTCGTCGATCATGCCGCAGAAGAAGAACCCCGACGTGGCCGAGCTGGCCCGCGGCAAGTCGGGGCGGCTCATCGGCGACCTGACGGCGCTGCTGACCACGCTCAAGGGCCTGCCGCTGACCTACAACCGTGACCTGCAGGAGGACAAGGAGCCGGTGTTCGACGCGGTCGACACGCTGCTGCTGGTCCTGCCCGCGATGGCCGGCCTGGTGGCGACGATGCGCGTCAACACCGCCCGCATGGAGGCCTCGGCCCCCGACGGGTTCGCGCTCGCCACCGACCTGGCCGAGCTGCTCGTGCGCCGCGGGGTGGCGTTCCGCGAGGCGCACGAGGCGGTCGGCCATCTCGTGGTGTGGTGCCAGGTCAACGACAAGGACCTGGGCGAGCTGACCGACGACGAGCTGGTCAAGGTGTCGCCGCACCTGACCCCGGACGTCCGCGACGTGCTCAGCGTGCCCGGCGCGCTGGCCGCGCGCAAGGCCTACGGCGGCACCGCACCCGACCGCGTACGCGACCAGCTCGTCGCGCTGCGCGAGTCCGTCGACGCGCAGGCGGCATGGGCGGCGGGCAGCTGAGCTCCGCCCCGCTGCCGCGGAGCTTCTTCGACCGGCCGTCGCCCGAGGTGGCGCCCGACCTGCTCGGGCGCGTCCTCGTGCACGGTCCCGTCGCCGTGCGCCTGACCGAGGTCGAGGCGTACGGCGGCCCGGGAGAGGATCCGGCGGCCCACACCTATCGCGGCAGAACACCGCGTAACGCCGTCATGTTCGGCCGGCCCGGCCACGTCTACGTCTACTTCACCTACGGCATGCACTTCTGCGCGAACCTCGTGTGCCTGCCGGAGGGCTCGGGCTCGGCCGTGCTGCTGCGGGCGGGCGAGGTGGTGGCGGGCGTGGACGTCGCCCGCGCCCGCCGTACGGGCGGCTCGGCTTCCGCGCCCGCGGGAGCCGGCCGCCGGGTCGCCGATCGTGATCTCGGCCGCGGTCCGGCCAGGCTCGCGGTCGCCCTCGGCCTGCTCCGCGAGCACAACGGGATCGACGCGATCTGGCCGGGCGCGCCCGGCGAGACGGAGACGCTCTTAACGCGGGATCACCGGCTCACCGGCGTCCCGCACGGCGCGGTGGTCATGCTGGAGGGCCGCCCCGCGGACCCGTCCGCCATCAGGTCAGGCCCCCGCACGGGCGTCTCGACGGCCAAGGAGACGCCGTGGCGGTTCTGGATCGACGGCGACCCGACCGTCTCGCCGTACCGCGCTCACGTGCCCCGGCGCCGCAACGCCGCGGCCACGTCCGTGGGGGAGGCGCCCAACTCGTGAGGGCTGAAGACGTGCAGGAAGTCCCCGGTGTCGATTTCCAGCATCTCGCTGCGCAGCCCCCACCGCCTGCGGACGTCGACCTTGATGTCGCAGATCGCCTCCCACGGCACGTGCCGCCTGCCCGCGAACCCGTGCACCACGGTGATCCCGCTCTCGTCGGCCGCCAGCCGTACGGGAACGAGCAGGTCACGCAGGCCCATCGCGCCGAGAAGCACGGCCGCGGGAACGGCCAGGATCACGCCGCCCACGTCGGCTCCGGCCCACCAGTAAAGGGCGAGTCCGGCGCATGCCAGACCCCCTAAGATCTTCAAAACGGCCAGCTCGCGACGGACCCTCCACATGGACACGAAGCGTATCCAAGTGGCGGCCTGCCCGAGCGATCAGGCACGCTTGTATCGAATCAACGTCAACCCGTCTACTGGAAAGCCGGCACCGTGACCGACATTCTCGATGACCTCGCGTGGCGAGGCCTGATCGCGCAGTCCACCGACCTCGACGCCCTGCGCGCGTCCATGGCCAAGGGACCGATCACGGTCTATTCCGGTTTTGACCCCACCGCTCCTTCGCTGCACGTCGGCCATTTCGTGCCGCTGCTGACGTTGCGCCGCTTCCAGCTCGCGGGGCACCGCCCGATCGGCCTGGTCGGCGGCGCGACCGGCCTGATCGGCGACCCCAGCGGGCGCAACACCGAGCGCGCGCTCAATTCCAGCGACATCGTCGCGGAATGGGTGGAACGTCTGCGCGGCCAGGTCGGCCGGTTCCTCGACTTCGACGCGCGGCCGAACGCGGCGCTCATGGTGAGCAACCTCGACTGGACCGGCGAGTTGACCGCGATCGACTTCCTGCGCGACATCGGCAAGCACTTCCCGGTCAACCGCATGCTGGCCAGGGAGGCCGTGTCCGCGCGCCTGTCGGGGGAGGGCCTGAGCTACACCGAGTTCAGCTACCAGATCCTGCAGTCCTACGACTACCTGGAGCTGTTCCGCCGCTACGGCTGCACGCTGCAGATCGGCGGCAGCGACCAGTGGGGCAACATCACCGCGGGCGCCGACCTGGTCCGCCGCATCGAGGGCGCGCACGTTCACGCGCTCACCCTGCCGCTGATCACCAAGGCCGACGGTACGAAGTTCGGCAAGACGGCGGGCGGCGCCCTCTGGCTCGATCCCGAGATGACCTCGCCCTACGCCTTCTACCAGTACTTCCTCAACTCCGACGACCGTGACGTCATCCACTACCTCAAGGTGTTCACGTTCAAGAGCCGCGAGGAGATCGAGGAACTGGAGAAGGCCGTCGCCGAACGCCCCTTCGCCCGCCAGGCCCAGCGCGCCCTGGCCGAGGACCTCACGGAACTCCTTCACGGCAAGCGCGAACTCGACGCGGTCGTGGCCGCCTCCAAGGCGCTGTTCGGTCAGGGCGCGCTGGAGGAGCTTCCCGCCGCCACGCTCGGCGCCGCGCTCGCCGAGGTGCCGAAGGCCAAGGTCGAGTCGCTCGGAGCGGCGTTCGTCGACCTGCTGTCCGACAGCGGCTTGGTGGAGTCGAAGTCGGCGGCCAGGCGGGCGGTCAAGGAGGGCGGGGCGTACCTCAACAACGTGAAGATCACCGACGAGTCCTACGTGCCGACCTCCGATGACTTGCTGGCGGGGCGCTACATGGTCCTGCGCCGCGGCAAGAAGTCGATCGGCGGCGTCGAGGTCGGCTGACCGCCGCGCGAGGCGGGCCTCGTCCCGTTCGGGGAGGGCCCGCCTTCTCCTCGGAGGCCTTCACGGGCGGGTGAACAACGCCACCGTCAGCCCTGGCAGATCGCCGGAGTGCTTGGCGAGGCCGAGCTCGAAGCCCGCCTGCCGCACCTCCCCGACCCGGTCGACGCCGTCGCTCTCCAGCCCCGACTTCTTCGTCCCGCGCCAGACGACCCACACCCGATCGCGCCGCTCCAGGGCAGCCGAGACATCGGAGCGCTCCGGATAGCCGAACCCGCCTGGGTCGGGGACGTCGCCCGCCCTGAGCACGTCGACCGGCATCAAGGAGTCGGCGTAGTAGTCGAAGCCCGCGCGCAGCTGGCTCTGCCCGTACACGATGGCGTCGTCGGGCTCGGCCTTGATCACGCGCAGCGCCCACGGGATGTTCTCGAAGCGCCCGTTCTCTTCGCGTACGTCCACGTGCTCCTGGACCGACAGCACGCACCCGAGCAGCACGACCACCACGGCGGCCGCCACGTGGAACCGGGGGAGAGCGGCCACGGCCATCCCGGCGAGCAGTGCCAGCGCGGGCGCGGTCACGAACAGGTAGCGGTCGACGTAGACCGGCGTCACCAGGTGGGACACCGCGAGCAGCAGCACTGGGGGCAGCACGAGCCACCCCGCCAGCGCCAACACCCACGGACCGCCGGCCACGCCCGGCGCCCGCCCGCGCACCGCCGCCCACAGCAGCACCGCCCCTGCCACGGCCAGCGCGAACAGCATCACGCCGAGCCCGGTCGTCCCCGCCGCCATCTTCGGGAACTTCAGCCATACCTCCGGCCCCCGCTGCGGGATCCAGCTGATGGCGTGCCGCTCGCCGTACCCGATGAGCCCCAGCACCACGGCGGGAACACACCCGGCGGCCAGCGCCGCGGCCATCCGCGCCAGCACGTCGCGGCGGGCCGGGAACAGCTGGGCGGGCAGCACCAGCACCGCGAACAGGTGCGTGGAGCACACGAGCGCGACCGCCACCCCGTAGAGCACCCACCGCCGGGCGGCCGGCCGCGCGAGCGCCCGGTGCAGTGCCCAGAACGAGAGGACGACCGCGGCGGCGGCGAAGGCGTAAGACCTGGCGAAGGCCCCGTAATAGGACACCGTCGGCAGGATCGCGAAAACGGCCGCACCCACCACGCCGGCCCGGACGCTGTGCAGGCGCCGGCCCAGATCGGCCAGGAACCAGGCCGCCACGGCGATCGCCACCGCCGACGGGAGCCGCAACCACAGCTCCGCCGTGCCCGCCTTCACCCAGAAATGCATGAACAGGTAGTAGGGCAAGAAATGGCCGTCGATGTGCTGGGCCAGCTCCCACATCCCGGACAACGACCGGGACGCTGCGCTGACGGTGGCCAGCTCGTCGCCGTTCAGGGTGGCGGAGCCCGTGCCGGTGAACGCCGCGATCCCGGCGATGGACGCCATCCACCAGGGCGCTGACGTGCGGACACGCGCGGCGGAACGGGCAGGGGGAGCTAGCGTGGCGGCAGTGGTCACCGGGGCAGGATACGCGCCGTAGGGTCGGGCGCATGGCCAATGTGATGGTGTTCGACCTTTATGGCGTGATTGCCCGGACCCAGAGTCCGGAGAGCCGGCGGCGGCTCGTCGAACTGGCGGGCGTATCGGAGGAGCGGTTCTGGGAGGCGTACTGGGCCTGCCGGCCGTCCTATGACGCGGGCCAGGGCGGTGTCGCGTATTGGGGCGCGGTGGCCGACCGGCTGGGCACGCGCTTCCCGGACGTGCCCGCGCTCATCGACGCCGACCTGGACAGCTGGAGCGACGTGGACGAGTCGATGGTGGAGGTCGTGCACGAACTGGCGGACCAGGGGCACCGGCTGGGCCTGCTGTCGAACATCATCGACGAGCTGGTGCCCTTCTGGGAATCGCGTCATGGTGAGTGGCTGGGCCGGTTCGCCTCGCTGACGTTCTCGTGCCGGATCGGGGCGGCCAAGCCGGAGCGGCGGGCGTACGAGATCTGTGCGGAGAGGATCGGGGCGGCGCCGCAGGACATCCTGTTCTTCGACGACAACCTGGTGAACGTCGTCGCGGCGCGGGAGGCGGGCATGGCGGCGGAGTTGTTCGAGTCGCCACGGCAGGTGCGGGCCCTCGCCGAGACGATCACCATCCGCCGCTGAGCGCGCCCTATTGCCGGGTGGTGTGTGTCGGCTTCATAACGATCACGACCCGCCGCTCGGCATCGGCGACCGGCCGCTCGTACTCCAGGCCGTAGCGGTCGGCCAGCGTGTCGAAGAAGTCGCCCGACGGGTCGGGCTCCACCCGCTCGACCACCCCACGGATCTCCAGATAGCGGTACGGCGCGTCGGGGTCGTTGACGGAGACCGCCACCTGAGGGTTCTCCATGACGTTTCTGCACTTCCGGCGGTCCGTCGTGGTGGTGAACCGCAGGACCTCTCCGTCCCAGACCGTCCATACCGGGTTGACGTTGACGGCCCCGTCGGGGCCGACAGTCGCCAGGTGGGCGAACAGCGGTCGGCTGAGCAGGTCCAGGTGGCTTGCGGGAATCATCTGCGCTCTCCTCGCTTGTCAGGTCATGGGACGTCGGCACAGTATCAAACCTTTGATATCCATCAAGGCTAGAACTTCTGTATGAGGTTGTACGCTCGCCGCCATGGGCATGCCTGCTGACGAACGACTCGGACTGGACATCAAGCGCGCCGAGCAGGCTCTGATCGCCGCAAAGCAGGCAGCCGTCCGGCCGGCCGGGCTGACCGTTCCGCAGTACGCCGCGCTGTTCGCCTTGTCCGACAGTCCCGGCATCTCGGGCGCAGCGCTGGCGCGAGCGTGTCTCGTCACCCCGCAGGCCATGACCGTGGTGCTCAAGAACCTGGAGGAACACGGACTGGTCGAACGTTCGCCGCACCCCTGGCACCGCAACGTCCTGGAGACCCGGCTCACGTCCGCCGGTCGGGCGGCGCTGGACGCCGCGGACGAGCAAGCGGTGTTGATCGAACGCGCGATCGCGGCCGAGTTCAGCGCCGAGGAGCGCACGGCGTTGCGGGCCCTGCTGGCCCGCTGCGTGGAGGCCATCGCCCGGGCGACGCCCGAATCGTGACCGGCCGCCACGCCGGGATGGGCGGAACGATTTGACGTGTCGCGGATCGCGACCTAGTCTTTCAGTTCGCCCCGGGTGTGAGCCGGACGCCGGTCAGGTGGACGGGCCCCAGGGCAAGCCCCTTGATAGAGACGAGCCAATCGGCGGAGTCGCTTCGGCGTGCTCAAGCCCGAGCCGTCTGCGGGCGCGTCGCGATCGCCGAAAAATCGGTTGTTTCGACACGCCTCGGATGGCACGGTAAGTTACGGGGGCTGCCTGCGGAAGCGGGTTGCGCCATCCTAAGAAGGTCGACCGATTTTCTTCAAGCCATCGGGTTTGACGGAGAAATAGGCCGCCTGATAAAGTGGAGCAAGTAAAAGCGCCTCCGGGTTCGGATTCAGGAGAATCCGAGCAAGGAAGCACGCGTGCGTTTCTTGAGAACTCAACAGTGTGTTAAAAGCCAGTGCATGATGCACAACCCCGTCGACCGACATGGTCGGTTTTGACGGATTCCTTTATTTAGTTGGGTTCAGACCTTTTTTGGAGAG
>NZ_SMKO01000081.1 GCF_004348685.1 Nonomuraea deserti
CGGCGGTGGTTTACGCGCGGACCGGGCGGTGGGTGGACGGGAAGGCGCCGCTGGCGAAGTGGCTCTGGTTGCGGGCGCACGAGCCGGGCGTGCCGGCGGCGATGCGGTGGTGGGCGAGCGTGCCCGACGCGGTGGCGTACGCGCTCACCGGCGTGCTGCGCACCCATGAGACGCTGGCCGCGCGCACCCTCGCCTACGACGTCGTACGCGGCGACTACGACGACGACCTGCTCGCCCTGGCCGGTCTGCGTCCCGAGCAGCTGCCACCCACGGTCCCGGCGGTGGAGCCCGTCGGCGGGCTGACGGTGAAGGTGAGCGGGGTGGCGGCCGGCATCCCCGTGGTGATCGCCGGTCACGACCACGCGGTGGGTGCCTGGGCGTCGGGTGTACGCCGCCCCGGGCACGTCGCCGACTCCATGGGTACGGCGGAGGCGGTCCTGGCGCCGGCGGCGCACCGGCCGGACCCGCGCATCGGTCTGGCCCTGGGAATCACGGCCGACCCCTCGCTCGACGGCACCGGCACCGTCCTGGTCGGAGGCCTGCCGACAAGCGGCGGCATGCTCGACTGGCTCCTCGGCCTGAGCGCCACCCCCGACGACCCCCAAGCGCGGGCCATGGCGGACCCCGCGGGTCGTGGCTCGGGTGAGCGGGGTGCCGGGGGAAAGGGAGCGGGACGGGACAGGTACGCCGCTCTGCCCGGACTGCTGGACGGGGTGCGGTTGCCGACGGGCATCATCGCCGAGCCGTACCTGCGCGGCAGGGTGGCGCCCGCGCCCGACCGCGAACGCCGGGTGACGATGTCCGGGATCGGGCCCGGGAACACGTTCGGTGACCTGCTGGCGGCCGCCATGGAGGGCACCTGCCTGCACACCCGCTGGACCGTGGCCGAACTCGCCGCCGTGACCGGCGCCGCTCCCGAGCGGCTCGTGGTCTTCGGCGGGCAGGTGCGGATCCCGCTCTGGATGCGCGTGAAGGCGGCGGTCTCGCCCGTGCCGGTCGAGGTCGTACGGGCGGACGACGCCGTCTGCGCGGGCGCCGCTCTCATCGCCGGCCAGGCGGGAGGTTCGCTCGGCGACGTCCCCGTGCTGCCCCGCGAGCCGCAACCGTACGAACCCGGCCTCGCCGCCGCCTACCTCCCCCTGTACGAACGCTTCCTGGCCTCCGCCCGCCGGCGGGAGCACGGATGACCAACCATCAGATCGGAGCACCTATGACCAGCCAGGAGACCACCACGCCCGCCCCCACGCTCGACCTGCTGGCCCGCCCGTCCGGTGGGTTCGCCATGGTCGCGATGGATCAACGGGAGAGCCTCAGGCAGATGTTCGCCGCCGCCACGGGGGAGCGGGTGGACGATGACACGCTGGCCGGGTTCAAGCTGGCGGTGGCGCGGGAGGTGGGGCCGCACGCCTCCGGGTTCCTGATCGACCGGGACTACGGCTTCGACCGGGTGGCCGCCGAGGGCATGGTCCCCGGCGGGCTGATCATCGCCGTGGACAGTCTCCAGCAGGCGCCCGACGGCCCCGTCGAGGACACGGCGATCGACGAGACGATCGACCTGGCCGCCGCGCGGCGGACGGGCGCGGTCGCGGCCAAGCTGTTGCTCATCTGGCGCGATGACGAGCACCGGCAGCGCCGCCTGGAGACGGCCGCCGCGTTCGTCCGCGGATGCTCCGAGGCGGGCCTGCTCTCCGTGCTCGAAGGCGTGGCCAAGCCCGTCCAGGGCCAGGAGGCGGGCTTCGACGGGCCCGCCGCGATCCGGGAGGCCGCCAGGGAACTGGCCGGGCTGCGGCCCAGCCTGTACAAGGCCCAGGTTCCGCTCGGCGGCGCCGCGCCCGAGGAACGGCTGGCCGAGGAGTGCGCCCGGCTGGACGAGGTGATCCCCGTCCCGTGGGTCGTGCTCTCCCAGGGCGTCGAACGGGACGACTTCCCCGCCGCCGTCCGGGCCGCCTGCCGGGCTGGCGCGTCGGGAATGCTGGCCGGCCGGGCGATCTGGAGCGACGTGGTGGGGTCCGCCGACCTGGCCGCCGAGCTGCGTACGCGCTCGGTGCCCCGGCTCGTGCGGCTGGCGTCCATCGTCGACTCGTTCGCCCGCCCGTGGAACGCCCGATGACGGCGCCGACGACCGGGCCGGCGACCGGGCCGGCGACCGGGCCGGCGATCGCGATGCTGCACACCGTCCCCGCGCTCGCCGCGCCGCTGGCCGAACTGGCCGCCGAGCTGCGGCCCGGCGCGCGGATCCTGCACTTCGCCGACGAGAGCCTGCTCCAGGACACCATCGCCAACGACGGCCCGCCCCCGCACGTCCTGCGCAGGCTGGTCTCGTACGCGATGTACGCCAAGGAGTCGGGAGCCGGGACGCTGCTCGTCACCTGCTCCTCCATCGGCGAGGCCGCCGAACAGGCGCGCCCGCTCGCCGAGCTGCCGATCCTGCGCATCGACGAGCCGATGGCGGAGGAGGCGGTGCGGGCCGGGCACCGGATCGGTGTTCTGGCGACGCTCGCCACCACGCTCGGCCCGACCACCAGGGCCGTCCAGCGGGCGGCGTCCCGTCACGGGGCTGCGCGGGAGGTCGTTCCGCACCTGTGCGACGGCGCCTTCGACGCGCTGCGCGGCGGCGACCCGGCCCGCCATGACGCCCTGGTCCTCGACGGGTTCGGCCGGCTCACGGGGCAGGTGGACGTCGTGGTGCTCGCCCAGGCGTCGATGGCCAGGATTGTCACGCAGGCGGACGGGGGAGTGCCGGTGCTCTCCTCCCCGCGATCAGGCGTCGCCCAGCTGGCCTGAACCGGTCCAGCCCAGCCCAGAAGCCCTCGGGCCCGGGCCGGTCAGGAGCCCGAATCGGCCAGGGCTCTGACCGGTCAGGGCCCAGGCCGGTCGGGAGTCCGATTCGGCCAGGGCTCTGACCGGTCAGGGTCCAGGCCGGTCAGGTGGCGCTCAGGACGATGCGGCCCGCGGCCTGGCCCGCCGCCTGGCGTTGCCAGGCTTCGGCGGCCCGCTCCAGTGGTACGACCTCGTGCGCCACCGCCAGCCGCCCTTCGGCCACCCGCTCGGCGATCAGCGTGATGGCCGCGGCGCGCTGCTCCCTGGTCAGCTCGTTGTTGGTGTAGCCGAGCACCCGCAACGACCGGCTGCGCAGCGTGGCGGAGTCGAGCGGGGACGTCTCCGACGCCGAGCTGCCGAGGTTGACGAGCCGGCCCCCGGGACGCAGGCTGCGGGCGGCCGCGGCGGCCGGGGCGCCGAAGAGCGGGTCGACCACCAGGTCCAGCGGCCCTTCGCAGGCGGCGGTGAAGCGAGCGGCCAGCGCGGCCACGTCGTCGGTGTCCAGGGCGACGACGGCGTCCGCGCCCGCCTCCCGGGCCTGTTCGCGGGCCTCCGGTGAGCGGGCGGCGGCGACGACCCGGCGCGCGCCCGCCAGACGGGCGAGCTGGATGGCCGCCTGCCCCACCACGCCACCGCCGCCGAGCACCAGCACCTGCTCGCCGGCTGCCAGTTCACCGCGCCAGGTCAGCGCCATGTGCGCGGCCACGGCCGACAAGCCCAGCCCGGCCACGGCGAACGGGTCGGCGCCGGCGGGCAACTCGACGAGGTCCTCGGCGGGCACCGCCGCCAGCTCCGCCATGCTGCCGTCGCCCGGCGCCATCCCCGCCGACGTGGGGAACCACACGAGCCGCCCGCCGACGGCCCCCACACCCTGCACGCCGGGTACGTAGGGGACGGCGGGCGTCCCGAAGTATGAGGCGCCGCCCGCGCACAGCAGGTCCAGCGGGGTGATCGGGGCGGCGATGACCCCGACCGTCTCGGCACCGGATGCCACGGGCGCGGGCCGTTCGGTCACCACGGGCGGCAGGCCGCACGTCTCGATCGTGACGGCCCGCATCACGGCATCACGTCCAGACCCGTCATGTGGCGATGTCCGGGTACGGCAGGCTCATGTGGGACAGCCGCCGCGCGTATTCCTTCTGGAAGCCCAGCGGCGGATGGTCGCGCTCGAACATCGCGATGAACAGCGTCAGCGTGAGGAACGGATGCGCCCCCAGCTCGAACAACTTCGGGTAGTCGTGGGCGGCCAGGGCCTCGCGTTCGACGTCGTCGAAGCGGAGCCACGTCGACGACTCGCCGGTGTGGCAGCCGAGGATGCGGTTGGCGTACTCGGCCTCCCACATCTCCACCGTGGCGCGCGGCTCCTCGCGGTAGCGCTCGACCAGCTCGGGGTCGCGGTCGACGGTGAAGAGGAACTTGTTCAGCAGGTATTTGCTCATGACCCGTCACCTCCGTTCGGGTACCACGTGAAGTAGGCCTCCATGGTGTGAAACAGGTCGTAGGTGTCCACATAGTCGGCCTTCTTACCCTCGCCGGCGACCCCCATCATCAGCATGAAGTCCATGAATCCGTGGGTGGCGTTGCCGGGCTCCCACAGGCTGTCCAGGGTGACCTCCGACAGGCAGCCCTCGAGGTCGCCGGTGGAGATCCACTCGACGGCCTTGCGGTCGAACTCCGGGTCGGGGCCGTGCGGCCCGAACTGGCGCGGCCCGCCGAGCTCGAGCGAGAGGTGCCCGGTGCCGATGACCGCGACCCGCTGGTCGGAGGGCCACGACTCGACGAGGTCCCTGATGGTACGCCCGAGCTGCACGAACCGTTTCGGCCGCGGCAGGGGAGGGGCGAAGATGTTGGTGTAGACGGGCACGATCGGCAGGTCGTTCTGCGGGCGCAGGGTGATGATCGGGCACGTGATCGAGTGGTCGATCCGCAGCTCGTTGGAGAAGGCCAGGTCGAAGCCCGCGTCCAGGCCTTCGCGCAGGATGTACGCCGACAGGTCCTCCTGCCCCGTGAACACCATTCTGGGCAGCCCGAACTCGCGTTCCTCGTTGTAGAAGTTGGCGTCGTAGAAGGGCGCCTTGCCGACGAGGAACTGCGGCATGTTGTCCAGCCACAGCTGGTGGAAGTGGTCGGAGCCGACCATGACCAGCACGTCGGGCCTGGCCCTGGTCAGGGTCTCCCTGAACGCCTCCACCTTGCGCACCCACTCGTCGGCGAACGGCGGGCGGTCCTCGCCCGTGGAGGTGCTGGCGCGGTGGTAGAAGGGGTGGTGGGTGGATGCGATGACCGCGACGAGTTCAGCCATGCGTCTCTCCGTAGGGGTCGGGGGGCACGGACCGGTTGTTCAGGTCCACGGACAGGAAGATCTCGTTGGCCACGGGGTGGCGTAGTTCCTCGGCGAGCTGGCCGATCAGCCCGGCGGTCCTGGCCAGGAGCGCGAACCCGCGCAGCAGCTCCAGCGGCAGTCCCAGATCGGCGAGCGCCGCGCCGCAGACGCCTGCGCCGTTGAGCGGCAGCGTCCTGCCCAGCACGCGGGGGTGCACCCGGCCGACCGCGGCGAACAGCGACAGGTGCGGCCCGAACACGCCCTCCTCGGCCGCGATCTCGAACAGCCGCGGTGTGCGCGGGTCGCCGTCCTTGTGCACGTGGTGGCCGAGCCCGGGCACGCGCCGCCCCGACTCGCGCCATGAGGTCACGGTCTCCAGCGCGAGCGTGTCCCAGCCGGCGTCGTCGGAGGGGAGGGGATCGTGCTCCTGGAGCACGCCGGCGAGGAAACGCCCGCAGTCCTCGGTGACACCGAGGAACCGGGAGCCGCCGCCGAGCAGCCCGGCGGCCAGCGCGCCCTGCACGGAGTCGGGCGCCGACAGGTAGGTCAGCCGCGTCACGATCGCGGTCGGCGTGAACCCGTGGTCGGCCAGCGCGGCCAGCACTGCCTCGAACACGCGCACCTCGCCCCGCGACGGGCGGCGCTGCGTGGCCAGCCAGAAGGCCAGTTCGCCGAAGCCCACCTCGCCCATCACGTCGGCGGCCAGGTCGTGGCCGAGCAGGGTGATCGACGTGGGCGACGACGCCCCGAGCGCGGTGGGGTAGTCCCTGGGCGTCACGGCTGCTCCTCCGCGAGCCATTTGCGCAGCTCGGCGCCGTGCTCGTTCAGCTCGGGCGGCGGCAGCGCGTACCCCGCGGGCGTCTCGGAGAACCGGATCGGGTGCCGCGTCGTCGGCACCGCCCGCTCGCCCTCGCCCACCTCCACGACCGGGTCGAGCCCGAACCGCTCCGCCGCGGCGAACCCGCCGTCGATCGTGTTGATGGGCCCGCTCGGCACCCCGGCCTCCAGGAGCAGGTCGAACCACTCGTCGGCGGGGCGCAGCGCGAGCCGCTCGACCAGGATCGGCCGCAGCTCCTCCCGGTTGGCGGTACGGCTCGCGTTGCGGGCGAAGCGCGGGTCGTCGGCCACCTCGGGGATGCCGAGCACCTCGCACAACTTGCGGAACTGGCCGTCGTTGGCGGCGGCGACGATGAGGTCCTGGTCGGCCGTGGGCAGCGGTTCGTACGGGAACACGCTCGGATGCGCGTTGCCCATCCGGTACGGCACCACGCCCCCGGCGACGTACGCCGAGCTCTGGTTGACCAGCCCGGTCAGCGCCGACGACATCAGGTTGACCTCGACGTGCTGGCCCCGCCCCGTGGCCTCGCGGTGGCGCAGCGCGGCCAGGATGCCGATGACGGCGTGGTTGCCGGCCATCACGTCGAACACGCTGATCCCGGCCCGGTAGGGCGGCCCGTCGGGGTCGCCGGTCAGGCTCATCAGCCCCGACATGGCCTGCACCATCAGGTCGTAGCCGGGCACCCGCGCCCCGGCCCCCGAGCCGAAGCCGCTGATGGACGCGTACACGATGCCGGGGTTGGCGGCAAGCACGGCGTCGTAGCCGAGGCCGTACTTGTCCAGCCCGCCCGGCCGGAAGTTCTCCACCAGGACGTCGGCGCGCCGGGCCAGCTCCCTGGCCGCCTCGGCGTCGCCTTCGTCGCGCAGGTCGAGGGCGATCGAGCGTTTGCCGCGGTTGACCCCGAGATAGTAGGTGGACTCCTCGCCCCTGGCGGGGGGCGTCCACGTCCGGGTGTCGTCGCCGCCGGGCCCTTCCACCTTGACGACGTCGGCTCCCATGTCCGCCAGCAGCATCGTGGCGTAGGGCCCGGCCAGGACCCTGGAGAAGTCGGCGACCAGCACGCCGGACAGCGGCCCCCGCGGCTCGGTGTCAGTCATCGAGTCCCATCCTCGCGTCCGTTGAACGGACATATGTCCGCCCAGTCGATCCCAGCATCTAAAGGCTATGACGTCAAGCACCTTGACAGCTGGGCGAACGCTCATCACAGTGGCGGTGACCGTATAGCGGACAACTGTTCGCCAACGAGGAGCGTGCCATGAACGACTTCGACTCCGGGCGCCCGGTGGTGCTGCGCGGCGGCACGGTGCTGCCCATGGACGGGCACCGGGTGCTGCCCCGCACGGACGTCCTCGTCACCGGGGACCGGATCGCCGCCGTCGGCCAGGACCTGCAGGCCCCGCAGGACGCCGTCGAGATCGACGCCTCCGACGGCATCGTCATGCCCGGCATGATCGACACCCACCGCCACATGTGGCAGACCGCGATGCGCGGCTACGGCGCCGACTGGACGCTCACCCAGTACTTCGTCTGGTTCTACCTGGAACACGGCAGGCTCTTCAGGCCCGAGGACGTGCACGCGGGCAACACGCTGGCCGCGATCGAGGCCCTGGACGCCGGCGTCACCACCGTCGTCGACTGGTCGCACGGCCTGCAGACCGTCGACCACGCCGACGCCGCCGCCGACGCGCTGCAGTCCGTGCCGGGCCGGTACGTGCTCGCGTACGGCAACATCCAGCAGCCGCCCGCCGAATGGACGGCCACGCCCGAGTTCCGCGACTTCGTCGCCCGGCGCGTCACCGGCGACGACCTGCTCGGCTTCCAGCTCGCCTTCGACGTGCTCGGCGACCCGTCCTTCCCGGAGAAGCCCGCCTTCGAGGTCGCCCGCGAGCTCGGCGTGCCCGTCACCACGCACACCGGCGTGTGGGGCGCCACCAGCGACGACGGCATCAAACTGATGCACGAGCACGGCTTCATGACCCCCGAGACCATCTACGTGCACGCCGCCTCGCTGTCGGCCGACTCCTACCACCGCATCGCCGCCACCGGCGGCTCCATCTCGGTCTCCACGGAGAGCGAGCAGAGCGCCGGGCAGGGTTACCCGCCCACGTGGGCCGTCCGCGCCCACGGCATCCCGGTGTCGCTCTCCATGGACACGAGCGTCTGGTGGAGCGGCGACCTGTTCTCCGCCATGCGCACCACCCTCGGCGCCGACCGTTCGCGCGAGCACCTGGAGGCCCACGCCAAGGGCGAGACGGTCACGCACTGCGGCCTGCGCGCCGACGAGGTCGTCGCCTGGGCCACCCGGGGCGGCGCCCGCGCGCTCGGCCGCGACGACCTCGGCACCGTCGAGCCCGGCAAGAAGGCCGACCTGGTGCTGATCAAGAACGACGCGTCGCCCGTGTCGTTCCCGCTGCTCAACCCGTTCGGCCACGTGGCGTTCCAGGCGCAGCGCGGCGACGTGCACACCGTCCTGGTCGACGGCCGCGTGGTCAAGCACGAGCACCGCCTGGTCGGCGTCGATCTGGCCGCGGCCCGCCGCCAGGTCGAGCGGACGGTCGAGCACCTGCGCTCCGAGATGGGCGACGAGGCGTGGGAGAAGGGCATGAACCCGGAGATCCCCGCGACGAAGATCCTCGACAACCCGTACACGTACACCGACTACCGCAGCGACTCCACGCACCGCCTGTGACCGGCCACTGTGCGGACGGGCGGCCGTGCCGACCGTCTAAAGTCGGTGCAGGCGGATCCGAACGAGAGGGCATCGATGGCACGCGGTGACACAGGACCTGACTTCATCGAGGCGCTGGCCCGCGGCCTCGATGTCATCAGGGCCTTCCAGCCCGGGCGCCCGGTCATGTCCCTGACAGAGGTGGCGACCGCCGCCGGCCTGGCCAGGCCGACGGCCCGCCGCATCCTGCTCACGCTCCAGGAGCTCGGCTACGCCCGCCAGGAGGCAGGAGGATTCGCCCTCACACCGCGGGTGCTGGAGCTGGGCGTCACCTACGTCCGCTCCACAGGGCTGTGGGAGGTGGCCAGGCCGCACCTGGAGCGGCTGGTCAGGCAGACGCACGAGTCCTCCTCGATCGCCCAGCTCGACGGCTCCGACATCGTCTACGTCGCCAGGGTCGCCGTGCCGAAGATCGTCGCCCTGTCGGTGCAGATCGGCACGCGCTTCCCGGCGCTGCAGACGTCCCTGGGCAAGGTGCTGCTGGCCGCGCTTTCCCCCGCCGAGGTGGAGCGGGTCCTGGCCGAGCCGAGCCGCTCCGGCATCGAGCCGCGCTGGCGGCCGGACGCCGGCGAGCGCGAGGCGGTGCTGCGCGAGGTGCGGGCCAAGGGGTGGGCGATGACGGACGAGCAGCTCGCCCTCGGCATCCGGTCGATCGCCGCGCCGCTCAGGGACGGGCTCGGCAACGTCATCGCGGCCGTCAACGTCAACGCCCACGCCGCGGAGACCTCCATCGAGAAGCTGACCGAGGAGCACCTGCCGCTGCTGCTGAAGACGGCGAGTGCGATCAGCGCCGACTGGGCCCTCTACCAGGACGTGCCGCACGTCACGGCCTCCTGAGCCAGGGCGCGTGCGGCCTGGGTCTTGCCGGGCGGGGCAAGACGGCCTTCAATGATCCCCATACGGCGATCCAGGAGGGGCCGATGCGCGGTTCAGCCGCAGTCGTTCTGATGGTGACTCCTCCGCTCCCTGAAGAGAGCGGCTTCTCGCTAAGCCGCTTGCGCAGCCTGGCGAAGGGCAAGCCCTGCCCTCATGATGTTGACCGCCGCATTCACGTCGGCGTGCGCGGCATGCCCGCACGCCGTACAGGCGAACTCGGCTTGGGTGACGCGGTTCTCCTTCGCGCAGTGCCCGCAGCGCGAGCAGGTGCGGGAGGTGCCGGCGGGGTTCACCGCGATCAGCTTGCGACCGGCGCTTTCAGCCTTGTGCGCGAGGATCGTCAGGAACACCCCCCAGCCCGCGTCCAGGATGCTTCGGTTGAGGCCGGACTTGGCGGCGACGTTGCGGCCGGGGGTTTGGATCGTGCCGGACGCCGAGCGGGTCATGTTCGTGATCCGCAGGTCCTCGTGCACGATCACGTCATAGGTGCGGACCAGGGCGAGCGCGGCCTTGTGCGCGCCGTCCAGACGTTGCCTGCGCACCTTGGCGTGCAGCGTGGCGACGCGGGTCACCGCCTTGCGCCGCCGCTTGGAGCCCCGTTTCTTGCGGGCCAGAGCCCGCTGCGCGGCGGCCAGCCGGTCGGCGGACGCGGCCAGGTGGCGGGGGTTGGTCAGAGGCTGTCCGTCGCTGGTCGTGACGAGGGATGCCACGCCCATGTCGACCCCCGCGGCCGCGCCGGTGGCGGGCAGCGGTCCGGCGGGCACGTCGTCGCACGACAGCACCACGAACCACCGGTTGCCCTCCCGCTTCACCGCGATCGTCTTCACCCGGCCTTGGACCGTGCGGTGCCGGTGGACGCGGACGTGGCCGACGCCCTGGAGCCGCACGTAGGTGGCGGTCGAGTGCTCGGGCTGGGAGTCCCACCGGCAGCCGTCGCCGTCCTTGGGCCACTCGACCGTGTCGAACCAGCCGCACCCCTTGAAACGCGGGAAGCCCGGCGTGCGTCCGGCTTTAACCCGGTCGAAGAACGCGCGGAATGCCTTGTCGAGCCGTCGCAGCGTGGCCTGCTGGGAGGAAAACGACCAACGCCCCTGCCCGTCCGGGTCATCGGCACGGATGTGTTTCAGCTCGGCCGACTGATCGCCGTACCGGACGCTCACCCCCGCCCTGGCATAGGCGGTGCGCCGGTGCTCCAGAGCGGCGTTGTACAGCGTGCGGTGGTCCTCCAGGCACGCCGCGAGCGCCGCCGCCTGCCGGGCGGTGAGGCGCAGCAGGAATCGGAACGACCTGCGCACACACCCACCCCCCATCACTCTCGGTAACGACACCACCACGATACCGGCTGGCGCCGACAAAAGCGGGAAGGACATCCGTGATGCGCAGACCTGACAGGTCAGGGCACGCTCGGGCCTTGGCGGCCATCCCGCTCCCGATTCATCCGCCGCCTCAAGGCGACCTCGGGAGAATCTGATGGTGCTCACGACGTTCGCAGTCGCGGAGCCGGCCGCTCCAATCGCGTGGCCGCCGACCACCGGGAACACTGAGCCCTCAACGGGCCCCGGCCCTCGGCCCCAGACCCGGCAGGCCCTCGGGTCCGCCGCCGGGAATCGCGTACGGCCCCGCCCTCGCGACGGGGCCGTACGCGCGCCGGTTCCACGGCGCCGGTTCTACGGTGCCGGGGCGTAGCCGGCCGGGCGGGCGGTGAAGGTGCCGCGGCCCCGGGTACGGCTGCGCAGCCGGGTCGCGTAGCCGAACACCTCGGCCAGCGGCACGATCGCGGTGATCACGACCGTGCCCGACCGCGTCGCGGAGCCGGTGATCCGGCCGCGCCGGGCCGCGAGGTCGCCCAGCACCGCGCCCGCCGCGTCGTCCGGCACCGTGACCGTCACCTCGGCCACCGGCTCCAGCAGCGCCATCGTCCCGGCCCGCAGCGCCTCGCTCAGCGCGAGGTGCCCGGCCGTGCGGAAGGCGAACTCCGAGGAGTCCTTCACGTGGGTGGCGCCGTCGGTCAGCGTCACCCGCACGCCCGTCACCGGGTGCCCGCCCAGCGGCCCGGCGGCCAGGGCGTCGCGGCAGCCGGCCTCGACCGCGCGCACGTACTCGCGCGGCACCCGCCCGCCGGTGACGGTCGAGGAGAAGGCGAAGTCGCCCTCGGCCAGCGGTTCCACGTCGAGCGTGACGTGGGCGTACTGGCCGGCGCCGCCCTCCTGCTTGACGTGCCGGTAGAGCAGGCCCGACACGCCGCGGACGAGCGTCTCCCTGAGCGCCACCTGAGGCCGGCCGACGGCGACGGCCAGCCCGTGGTCGCGGCGGACCTTCTCCACCGCCACCTCCAGGTGCAGCTCGCCCATCCCCGACAGCAGCGTCTGCCCGGTTTCGGCGTCGGTGCGGACCGTCAGCGACGGGTCCTCCTCGGCCATGCGCGCCAGCGCCGAGGCCAGCCGGTCGGCGTCGGTGCTCCTGCGCGCCTCGACCGCCACCGACACCACGGGGTCGGCCGCGCCCGGAGGCTCCAGCACGAGGGGCGAGCCCGGCGCGCACAGGGTCGTGCCGGGCCGGGCCGCCTTCGGCCCGACGACGGCGACGATGTCCCCGGCCACCGACCGGTCCACCTCGGCGTGCCGGTCGGCCTGCACGCGCAGGATGCGGCTGATCCGCTCGGTACGGCCCGTGCCGGCGTCCAGCACCGTGTCCCCCTTCCGCATCGTGCCCGAGTACACCCGTACGTAGGTCAGCCGCCCGGTGGCGGTCGAGTTCACCTTGAAGGCCAGCGCGGCCAGCGGCGCGGCCGGGTCCGCCGGGCGTTCCGCGCCGTCCTGGCCGCGCACCGCCGGCACGTCCAGCGGCGAGGGCAGGTACGCCACCACCGCGTCGAGCAGCGGCTCGACCCCGCGGTCCCGGTACGCCGAGCCGCACAGCACCACCACGCCCGCACCCGTGCGGGTCAGGTCGCGCAGCGCCGCGGCCAGCGTGCGCGCGGAGATCGACGGGCCCGCGCAGAACTCCTCCAGCGCCTCCGCGTGCAGCTCGGCCACCGCCTCCTCCAGCAGCCGGCGCCGCCGCAGCGCCTCCTCGCGCAGTTCCCCAGGCACCTCGCCCGCCTCGTAGGCGCCGCCGGTCCACGTCAGCGACCGCATCCGCACCAGGTCGACCACGCCGGCGAAGCCGTCCTCGCGCCCGATCGGCAGCTGCGTGACCAGCGGCGCGGGATGTAGCCGGCGGCGGATCGACTCGACCGCGGCGTCGAGGTCGGCGCCGGCCCGGTCGAGCTTGTTGACGAACGCGATCCGCGGCACGCCGTACCGGTCGGCCAGCCGCCACACGGACTCGCTCTGCGGTTCGACGCCCGCCACGCCGTCGAACACCGCGATCGCGCCGTCGAGCACCCGCAGCGAGCGTTCGACCTCGTCGGAGAAGTCGACGTGGCCGGGGGTGTCGATGAGGTTGATCCGGTGCCCGTCCCAGTCGCAGCTCACCGCGGCGGCGAAGATCGTGATGCCGCGGTCGCGCTCCTGGGAGTCGAAGTCGGTGACGGTGGTGCCGTCGTGCACCTCACCCCGCTTGTACGTCGCGCCGGCGAGGAAGAGCATCCGTTCGGTGACGGTGGTCTTGCCGGCGTCGACGTGGGCGAGGATGCCGAGATTGCGGACGGTCGTCAGGGAGGTGGAGAAATGGGCGCGCACAGCCGATGACCCTTTCGGGGTGTCGTCGAACAGGACAGCGCGATTCCCCGGACGAAGGACGGCCGGAACTCGAGGCCGTGCGTGAACCCCGGCGCGGGATCAGGCCCGCGGGGGTGGGAGAGGTCGCTTCGTCAGGGCGTCCGATGGCGGCCGCGCAGCCGGCATCGGGGCGACGAAGACACCAGGATCACCTCGTGCCGCGACGGAGGGACGACGGCAGCGGTGCTGTGGCGCACGGCCGGCTCCTCTCCTCGTCGATGCGGTGCGGCGTTCGGTGGGGAGTGTAGTGACACGGGAGTGACACAGGGAACCGATTTTTCCGGCGCGTCCGCCAGGAGCTCCACCGCGCGGACGGATGCGGCGAGCCTGACGATCGCTCCGACACCGGTTCGGCGCGGCCGCCGGCCCGGATCGCCGAGTTACGCGTAGGAGCGTGCGCGCCGTGGCCGCACCTGACGGGAGAAGGCGTTTGAGGCGGGCGTGACGATGGTAGAGGCCATCTAGCAGGGGAAATGGAGATCGCCCCGCTATCGGTAGCCTTCCGGGGGAAGGCGTGATAGGCGGTCTCCGCGGTTGTGAGACCGCCGGATCGGGGGAAAACCCAATGCGTAAGACGCTCACCGGGCTGGGCCTGGCGTTCTTCTTGACGCTCGTCCCGGCCGCCGCAGCGACGGCCGACACGCCGGTCGCGCCCGTCGCGCAGAGCCAGGTCACACCCGCACCACAGCAAGAGAGGGACGGAGGCGGTAATGCCGGCCTGTGGGGCCTGCTCGGCCTGCTGGGCCTGCTGGGCCTGGCCGGCATGCGTAAACAGCGCCACGTCGGCACCTCGGAACACGTCTCCGACCGCGGGATGCGCCCATAGGCCGTCCCCGCCCGGCGTCGCAGCCGGGTGAGATCGCAGCGGCACGGCCGCCGCGCCGCGGCCGTGCCGACGCGGCACCTTCAGAGCAGGGCGCCCGCCCGGCGGAGTCGCCGCTCGCGGAGGGCGAGCAGCGGCGGCAGGCCGAGCTGCGCGGCGATGTAGACGGCCACGGCCAGCGCCTCCCAGAAGCCCGCCGAGCCGATCGCGCCGCCGGCGAACTGGGCGACGCCCCAGCCGCCCAGCGAGATCATGAGCGGCAGCACCACCGTGACCAGCATCCAGGCCATGACGGCGATCCCGGCGACGTACGGCACCACGAACCAGCGGGCGATCTGCCGGTCCCGCTCCCCGGCCTCCGCCAGCTCGGCGCTCTCGGCCTCGGTGAGCCGGAACAGCCGGCTCTTCGCGGTGAGCCACGTCGTCCGGTAGAGGTTGTGGCAGCGCAGCGCGTTCGCCAGCAGCGCGTACGAGTCGCTGCGGAGCGGCAGGGCGGCCCACTGCCAGACGATGCCGAAGATCAGGAAGAGCGCCACGGCGGCGAGGAAGCCGTCCACGCCGGCAGGCGGGGCGAGGAGCCGCAGCGCGAGCGTCACGGCCAGGACCACGGTGTCGACGGCCATCCCGGCCAGGTAGACGCCGTAGCGGCGGTTGCGCGGCACCGTGACGATCTGGGTGAGGTCGGTCTCGAAGACGACGTACACGCCGCGGTAACTGACGCGGAAGATCGCCGGCACGCCGACCGCGCGCCCCGCGAGCCAGTGCCAGGCCTCGTGCACGGCGCCGAACACGACGCCCAGCAGCAGCCACGTGAACGCCGACAGCCCCGGGCTGGGCAGGAACACGGCGTCCTCCCACGAGGGGCGGAGACCGGGCTGCGACACCAGCACGCCGAGCACGAACAGCGCCGCCGCCGCGTAGAACGACCAGGCGACACGGCCGAACAGCCGGGCCGCGGCCTTGGGGCTGACCCCTTCGATCCACCTGATGTGCCCGCGGACCTGCGCCGTCTCCGCGGGCGGGTCGAGCAGCCCGGCGGCGGTGAGCCCTTCGACGAAATCCGTGCCGTCCACCGGCTCGCCCGCGATCTCGCCGGCCCGCGCCGTGGCCTCGGCCAGCGAGCCCGTCTCCTGCAAAGTGGTCACGAACACCGCGCCGGGCTCGGGCACCGCGACGAAGACGCCCAGCTCGGGGCGCCCGAGAATCCAGGCCTCTCCGTCGAAGGAGACCGTCAGCCGCGCGGCTCGCTCGCGCAGCCCCGCATCCACGGACGTGGTCATTCTCTCTCTCCATGATCGGGTACGGCATGGGCAGGGCCGCACCCCGGTGTGGCCGGGATGCGGCCCTGCGCCCCGGAATCAGGAGTCCGGGTGGATGAGCTGCGTCAGACGGGTGTTCTCGACCCGCTTGATCTCGATCTTCACAAGGATCACCTCCCTCCGCATACCTGGCAGGCTGGGTTGCGAGGCCACTCGTCCTGACTCGTCGCACACCCGTGCGCGAAGTCGATGCTGAGCGGCCGGCCGGCGTACGCCGGTGGCTCGAAACCGGTCAGGTAACGCAGCACCTCGAAGGCGCCGAACGCCCCCAGCAGGCCGGCGACCGGGCCGATCCCGCGGTTGGGCTGGGGCTTGCTGACGAAGAGGCGGGTGGCGGCGATGGCGCCCGCGATCGCCGGGTCGTCGGGGTCGTCGAAGTCGGCCGGGTTCGACGGGTCCGCGGGCACGCACGCGCGGCACGCGCTGACGCCGGGCTGCACCGACCAGACGGTCCCCGTGGTGACCGAGATGCCACCGCGGACGAACGGCACGTCGTTGAGCACGCACGCCTCGTTCACCCAGAGGTCGATCCGGTTCGGCCGGTCGATGCCCGAGGCCACCACGTCGGGCCGGGTGCGGGCGACGAGCTCATGAAGCTGCTCGGGACCCTCGACGTCGGCGTCGATCGCCTCGACCTCGACGGCCGGGTCGAAGGCCCTGACCCACTCCGCGGCCCGCTCCACCTTGCGGGCGCCGATGTCGTCCCATCGGTAGAGGTACTGGCGGGCGAAGTTGCGCGGATCCACCGTGTCGCGGTCGAGCAGCGTCATCCTGCCCACGCCGAGCCCGGCCAGGTGCGGGATCGTGTTGGAGTTGAGCCCGCCGGTGCCGAGCACCAGGACGTGCGACTCGCGCAGGCGCCGCTGCAGGTCCTCGCGGCTGCGGCCGAGCGTGCTGAACGACTCGAAGAAGGCCAGATTGCTGAAGTAGCGCTCCGCGGCGGCGGGTTCCAGGCGGCCGAGCCGGTCGCCGTCCTCCAGCAGGCTCACGTCGTCGAACGCCGCGACGGCACCCTCCACGTCCGCCACGTCTAGCGACAGCTCGTCCGCGAGCTCGGCGACGGTCCTGCCGCCCTCGCCGAGCAGCGCGAGGAGTTTCTCCACCGTGCCGTCGGGGTCGGACAGGACCAGCTGGTCGCGGGGGTCGTACACCAGCCGCAGCTCATCCCCGACCCGCTCCCACGCGATGTCCTTGAGTCGTGGCCTCATCGGTGCATCAGCCAATCTCTGAGATGATGTGGCAGGACTGTGGCATCCGGCCGCATGGATCCCGCATGGATCGCGCCTGGAGGGAAATTGATCTTCGGGAGAGCCACGGCTGGCGTCGGCCGTGTGCCCGGGGTCCGTTTCCTCCTCCTCGGCCCGCTGGAGGCCGCCGTCGACGGCCGGGCCGTCCACCTGACCGGCAGGCAGCGTGCGCTGCTCGCGGCGCTGCTGCTCGACGCCGGCCATGTGGTGTCCGTGGAACGGCTGGCCGACCGCCTCTGGGGCGACGGGATCCCGCCCTCCGCCCCGGCCAGGGTCCGTGCCCTGATCACCGAGCTGCGCAGGGCGCTCGGCGCTCACGGCCAGGACGTGATCGTCACCAGAAGCCCGGGATACCTGGTCCGCGCCCCCGCGACGGACATCGCCGAGCTGGCCTCCCTGGTGGGGCAGGGGCACCGTGCGGCAGAGGACGGCCGGCACCCGGAGGCGGCCGCCCGGTACGACGAGGCGCTGGCACTGTGGCGCGGCGACCCGTACCAGGATCTGGCCGGCCCCGTCGCCCACGCCGAGCGGCACCGGCTCGAGGAGCTCAAGCACGAGGCAGCCGAGGGCCGCGCCGCGGCCCTCGTGGAGATGGGCAGAGGGCAGGCGGCCGTCGCCGGCCTGACGCGACTGCTGGCCGAGGTGCCGCTGCGCGAGCGGCCGCACGGCCTGCTCATGCGGGCGCTCGCCGGCGGCGGGCGGTTACCCGACGCGCTGGAGGTGTACCGCGGCTTACGCGCCCGGCTCGTCCGCGAGCTCGGCGTGGAGCCGAGCGGCGAGCTGCAGCGCCTCCACCAGCGCCTGCTGGCAGGCGAGCCCGCCACGGATCCGCCTGCGGGGCCGCCCGCCGGTCCGCCTGCGGGGCCGCCTGCCGACCCGTCCGCCGACCCGTCCGCAGGGTCGCTCGTGGGACCGTCCGCCGGGCCGCCCGCCGACCCGTCCGGGGAGTCGCCCGCGGTGCCGGTGCCGCGCCAGCTGCCGCCCCTGCCCAGGGGCTTCGTCGGCCGCGCGGAGGAACTGCGGCGCATGGACGCCGGCCGGGTGACGCTGGTGGTGGGCCCGGCCGGGGTCGGGAAGACCGCGCTCGCCGTCCACTGGGCGCACCGGGCGGCCGCCGGGTTTCCCGACGGGCAGCTGTTCGTCGACATGCGCGGCTTCGACCAGCGCGAGCCGATGACGTTGCCGGAGGCGCTGCGCCTGCTGTTGCAGGGGCTCGGCCAGGCCGCCAAGGACATCCCCGTCGAGCTGGACGCCCAGATCGCGCTTTACCGCTCGCTCCTGGCGGGCCGGCGCGTCCTGGTGGTGCTGGACGACGTCGCCGCACCCGAGCACGTCCGTGCGCTGCTGCCCGGCGACCCCGGCTGCCGCGCCGTCATCACCAGCAGGAACCGCCTCGGCGGCCTCGTCACGCTGGACGGGGTCGAGCGGGTCACGCTCGACGTCCTGGACCAGCGGGAGGCCCTGCGGCTGATCGCGCACGGCATCGGCGAGGAGCGCCTGCGCCGCGAGCAGGAGGCCGCGGCCGAGCTCGTGGCGCTCTGCGACCGGCTGCCGCTCGCGCTCTCCATCGCCATGTCCTGGATCGGCGACCACGAGCACCGGATGATCGGCCACTACGTGCGCGAGCTGGCAGACCGGGGACGGCTGGTGCGCCTGCGCGTGGACGGCGACGAGAGCGTCGCCGTGCAGGCGGCCCTCGATCTGTCGCACCAGGCGCTGCCGCCTCCCGCGCGGCGGATGTTCCGCCTCCTCGGCGTGGCGCGGGGCGCCGCCATCTCCGCCGACGCCGCCGCCGCCCTGGCCGGGACGGGCCGGGAGCACGCGGAGGACCTCCTCGGCGCGGCGGTGCGCATCCACCTGCTCAAGGAGACAGGCCCGCGCCGCTTCGCCGCTCACGACCTGGTGGTGGAGTACGCGGTGCGGCTCACCCTCGCGAAGGATCCGCCGGAGGAGCGGCACGCGGCGGCCCACCGGCTCCTCGAGCACTACCTGCGCACCGTCGTTCGCGCCACCGCGGCGGCCGGCTTCGTGGCCCCGCGGCCGCCCGGCGACCCGGGCGGGCCC
This sequence comes from Nonomuraea deserti, assembly GCF_004348685.1. Classification (GTDB taxonomy): domain Bacteria; phylum Actinomycetota; class Actinomycetes; order Streptosporangiales; family Streptosporangiaceae; genus Nonomuraea; species Nonomuraea deserti. The sequence goes on from NZ_SMKO01000081.1 coordinate 18,761, forward strand.
GCTGTGACGCCGACGGAGTTCGGCGGCGCGGAGGAGGCCGTCGGCTGGTTCGACGCCGAATGGGACAACCTCGCCGCCGCCGTGTCGCACGCGGCCGAGCACGGCCCGCGCCCCTACGCCTGGCTCCTCGTCGAGGCCATGACGGACCTCCTGCAACACCGGCGCACGCACGCGGAGTGGCTGCGCCTGGCCGGCATCGCGCTGGCCGCCGCCGAGCGGGAGGAGGACCTCATCGGGCAGGCCGCGATGCGCAACTCCCTCGGGCTCGTCCGGTGGCTCATGGCCGACCTCGAAGGCGCGATGCGGGAGTACGAGCTGGCGCTGGCGCTGGCACGCAGGGCCGGCTGGGCGCACGCCGAGGCCACGGCGCTGCAGGGCGGCGGCGTGGCGCGCAAGCAGCTGGGAAAGCCGCAGCGAGCCCTTCCGCGCTACCGGCGGGCCATGGCCATCCACCGCGCGCTCGGCAACGAACGCGGCGAGTCACGCGCGCAGAACAACCTGGCCTCCGCCTACCTGATGCTGGCCCGGCTCGACCGGGCCGAGGAATGCCTGGTGGCCAATCTCCCCCTGACCGAGGCGGCCGGCGACCGGCTGCTCCAGGCGCTCACCCTCGTCAACCTCGCCCTCGTCCGCCAGAAGCAGGCCCGGTTCGGGGAGGCGCTGGAATGTCTGGACCAGGCGCTGTCCGTGGCCCGCGCCGGGGGACTGCGGTACGCCGTGGCGGTCACGTACGAGACATACGGCTGGGTGCACCGCGACGCGGGCCGCCACGGCCAGGCCGTGGACGCGTTCGCCCAGGGCCTGGCCATCGCCAGGGAGGTCGAGAACCGGCGCTGCCAGATCGCCTCGCTGAGCGGCATGGCCGAGGCCGAGCTGGAGCTCGGCCGGATGGACTCCGCGCTCGCCCGGCTCGAGGCCGCGCTGCGGCTGGCCGAGCGGACGGGCACGGACCTGGACCAGGTGCTGCTGGGCCTGGCGGAGGCCCACTACCGCGGCGGCCGGCACGCGGACGCGCGCGACGAGGCCGAACGCGCGCTGAAGCTGGCGCAGGACGCCAACCCGCTGAACCTGCCCCGGCTGTACGGCCTGCTCGCCGCCGTGCACCTGGCGGACGGCGACACGGCACAGTCGGTACGCGCGTGCGAGCAGGCGCTGAGGCTCGCTCACCGGTCGGGGCAGCGGCTGGAGCATGCCCGTGCCCTGCTCACGCTCGGCCACGCCCGGGAACCGCACGCCCCCGAGCAGGCCCGGCGCCACTGGCGCCGTGCTCACGAGCTGTTCACGGCCATCGGAGCACCCGAGCGCCTGAAGACCGCGGCGCTGCTCGATCGGCGGTGAACGGTGGTTGCGCCGGGCGGCGCTGACCGCGTCCGTGCGGTGCCAAACCGGCGGACGCGCCCACCGTCACGCCCCGGGCCGGCGCCGGCGACCATGACCCCCACGCGACCAGGGTCCCCGGGGCCGGTGCCGCGCCAGGAGCACGGGCCCGGCGAGCAGCGCGGCGGCCAGAGCGACGATCGGCCGGCGCCGCAGGATCGGCCGGTCGGAACCCGGAGACGAGGGCACCCGCTCAATCCCGAAGTGCCTCATACGTCCCACCTTATGAAGACGCCGTCCACCGGCGCGGCGCGATCAGGCGGGGATGACGTGGCCGACGCGGAAGAAGCCGTCGGGGTCGTACGCGCGCTTGACCTCGCGCAGCCGCCGGTGGTCCGCCGCCGTGTACGCGGCCGCCGTCCGCGACGGGTCGGCCAGGAAGTTCAGGAACGTCCCGCCGTTCGCGTACGGCCGCAGCGCCTCGGCCAGCCCGGGAACCGGCGTGTCCACGATGGCCGAGAGCCTGGTCGCGCGGTGGCTCACCGGCCCGGCGTCCGGCCCGGGCCGGCTCATCGCCCCGCCCCAGTGCCGGATCTCCACCGTCTGGGCCTGCTCCGCCGCCCGCACCAGCGTGTCGATCACCTGGTCGGGGACGGTGTCGAACATGTCCATGTGCCGGTTGGGGGTGCCGCCCATCGCGGTGGCGGCGTACGTGGTCGTCCGGGTGTCGTCCAGCAGCGCCGGGCCCGCCGCCCGGTACAGCGGCGCCAGCAGCCGCCGCGCCTCCTCGGCCGTCCCGGCGTGCACGACCTTCAGCATCACGACGTGCCGCCCGCGCACCGGCGCGGGCACCTCCTCGCCGTCCGGCATGCGCTTGAACACGAGTGCCGTGCTGAGCTCGTCGGGAGCGCCGTCGATCCAGTCGCGGTACGCGCCGAGCGTCTCGCCCGCCGCCTCGATCGGGAAGTACGCGAAACCGGCGTACACCTGCTCGACCGGGTGGAGCCGGAACTCCAGCGAGGTGACGACGCCGAACCCGCCGCCGCCCCCGCGCAGCGCCCAGAACAGCTCGGGGTGGCTGCCGGCGCTCGCCGTCACGTGCCTGCCGTCCGCCAGGAGGACCTCGGCCCGCACCACGCTGTCGGCCGCGAACCCGTGCCGGCGCGCCAGCCAGCCGAGCCCGCCGCCAAGCGTGTAGCCGGTGACGCCGACGGAGGGCGACGACCCGGACAGCGGCGCAAGGCCGAACGGCGCGGCGGCGGCGACCACCTCGCCCCAGCGGGCGCCGGGGCCGACCCGCGCGACCCTGCGGGCCGGGTCGACCAGCACCGAGGCCATCGGCGATGTCCTGACGAGGATGCCGCCGTCGCAGGGGACGTGCGTGCCGTGGCCGGTCGCCTGCACCGCGAACGGCAGCCCGTGCCCGCGTGCCGCCAGCAGCGCCGCCCGTACGTCGGCGGTGCTCTGCGCCTCGGCCACCAGCGCCGGCCTGGAGTCCACCGCGGGGTTCAGCGAGCGGCGCGACGCGTCGTAACCGGCCTCGCCCGGCAGGTGCGCCGCCCCGGAGAAACCGGGAAGCGTGATCTCGTCCTGGATGGTGTACGGCTGGCTCATCTTCCGGCCCTTCTCTCTTGTGATCTGCGACCACTGTGCGGGAGGGCGCTTACGGCTTCTTTCCGTTCGCCTTACCGTCGCCCTTAAGCCAAGGGTCGTGCGGGCGTCCCCCGCGGGCATCGGGCGGCCGTCGCCACGTCCGCTACACCACCGGTCGTACGGGGAGCGTTTCCCGCTACGCCCGTACGGTGTGCACGGTTCTCCGCCCGTCCCCGGTGGCACGCGCCGGGCCGGGGTTTTCGGTTAGGTAAGGCTAATCTAATATGTCGTCCACTAGGGCGTAGATTGCCGCGAAGAGGAGCATCCATGGCCGCTGTCCCGCGACGCATCCTGGCCGTCATCGGCGCCGCCGCACTGCTCGGCGCCGGCGCCTGCGGCGGGACGGCCCCGCCGCCCGCCGCCGCGCCGCCGGCGTCCGGTCAGGGGCCATGGACCTGGACCGACGACCGCGGCAAGCACGTCTCCCTCCCGGAACGCCCCCAGCGCGTCGTCGCCCAGTCGGGCGCGGCGGCGGCGCTGTGGGACTTCGGCGTGCGGCCCGTCGCGGTGTTCGGCCCGCACCGGCTGAAGGACGGCGGCCGCGACCCCGAGGTGGGCGAGGTCGACATCTCCAAGGTCGAGTCGATCGGCAACGTTTGGGGCGAGTTCAACGTCGAGAAGTACGCCTCGCTCCAGCCCGACCTGCTGGTGGCCGGCATGTACCAGAAGAACACCCTCTGGTACGTCCCCGAGGAGTCGGTCAAGGTGATCGACCAGATCGCCCCCACGGTCGGCGTACAGCTCAGCGGCAAACCCCTGGTGGAGATCATCGAGACGTACGGCCGGCTGGCCGCCGCGCTCGGCGCGGACCCGGACGCCGCGCCCGTGGCCGATGCCAAGAGACGTTTCGACGCGGCCGCTGACGCCCTCAAAACGCTCGCCGCCGCCCGGCCGGACCTGAAGGTGATGATCGTCACAGGCACCCCGGAGAACCTGTACGTCGCCTACCTGCCGGACCACCCCGACATCAAGTACTGGGGCGAGCTGGGCCTGAAGATCGTCTCGCCGGACCGGCCCACGGAGAGCGAGGGCGGCTTCTGGGAGGTGCTGAGCTGGGAGAACGCCGACAAGTACGACGCCGACGTGATCCTGGTGGACGCCCGTGCCCAGTCGATGAAGATCGAGGAGATGGCCGGGAAGCCCACCTGGGCCAAGCTGCCCGCGGTCAGGGCCGGCCAGCTCTATCCGTGGCACGCCGCCGAACGCTACAGCTACCTCGGCTACGCCAAGGTCATGGAGGAGCTCAAGGCCAACCTCGACAAGTCGCGCGACGACGTCGTCAGGTGACGGGCACGATCTCGGCCCGGGTGAGTGCCCCGTGCTCGATGGTGAGCAGGCCGAGCGTGCCGTGCGGCTGGCGGCGGCGGTCGGTCGGGGAACCGGGGTTGAAGATCCGCAGGCCGCCGTCCGACTCGTCGAGCGGGATGTGCGAGTGGCCGAACACGACCAGGTCCGCCCGCGGGAAGCGGCGCCGCATGCGGGCCAGGCGGCCCTTGGCCGGGCCGCTGTCGTGGATCATGCCGATCCGCAGCCCGTCGAGGGTCAGCTCCAGCGTCTCCGGCGCGTCCAGGTCGGGGCCGTCGTTGTTGCCCTTGACCACGTGCACGGGGGCGTAGGCGGCGAGTTCCTCGATCACCGAGGGGACGCAGACGTCCCCCGCGTGGAGGATCAGGTCCGCGCCGCGCACGTGCCCGGCGACGCGGGGCGGGCAGGAGCGCCATCGCCTGGGCGCGTGCGTGTCGGACAGCGCGACGACTCTCATGCCCGCCTTCCTGCCCCGGTCGCGGTGGTCGTCACGTGCCGTTCGCGTACAGCTCGTCCAGCCACGCCCGCCAGCGCTCACCCTCGCCTTCGCGCTCGTCCTCGAAGAGCAGGTGTGCGGCGATCATGGCGCCGTGGAAGCCCTGGAGGAAGCGGTAGATCGCGTGACCGGCGCGGATGCCCAGGGTCTGGGAGTTGCGGAAGTACACCACTCCTTCGACCGGCCCGGGGCCGAACCGCACGCGGTCGCCGGGGGACGGCGGGCCGCCGAGCGCGGCGTGCAGGAGCTCCCAGGCGCGCGGCCAGTCGCCGACGGGCGGCCCGAACTCCGTGACCGGCGTCGCCGCCCGTCCCGCGAAGTGGCCGAGATATTCGACCAGCGTCGCGAAGTACATCTCCATGCCCCTGGACATGGCCTCGAACTCGTCCTGCCAGTCGTCGCCGGGCAGGAACCCGCTGGTCACCAGGCGCACGAGCGCGCTGCCCTGGTCGCGCCCCTCGATGAGGAACTCGTAGGCCACGAAGCGCCCGTCCTCGCCCGTGGCGCTGCGGTGGGCGAAGCGCTTGCCGGGCTCGGCCGCCGTCACCGCGGACTCCGGCAGCTCGAAGCCGCCGAAGGCCGTACGGACGACCCCGCCGGCGACCTCGTTGCGGCCCATGAACCACGAATCGATGCCCGGCCCCGTCGAGATGGCCTCCCACACCTGCTCGGGGGCCGCCTCGACCAGGGCCTCCTGGGGGAACTCGAACTCGTGTCCCACGTCACCGCTCCTTCACGGAAGGATGCACGGCCACGATCAGCCGATGATCACGCCCGCCTTCAGCAGACTCGTCATGATATTTGCTGACCAGCGAGGCCACGCACTGCGTCAGCTCCTCCGCGAACGCCGCCCGCTCGGCCGCCGACGCGAAACGCACCTGGCCGTCGATGGCGAACGTCGCCACCCGCTTCCGCGCCTTGGCCGCCCCGTTGATCAGAGCGCCCACATCGCGTACGAGCTGCGCCGCCAGCGCCAGCAACCACCGTGCCGAGAGCCGGTCGGGCGACCGGCTGGGGTCGGGCTGCACGGAGGCCAGCGCGGTCGGCGAGATGACGAACGACGCGGCGGTGGCCCGCATCACGCGCTCGGTGACGTTGCCCTTCCTCCGCTCCTCGACGAGCTCCACCAGGCCGTGCTTCTCCAGCGTCCGCAGATGGTAGTTGACCTTCTGCCTGGCCAGGCCCACCCTGGCGGCCAGCGACGTGGCAGAGCCGGGCTCGACCAGCTCGGCCAGCAGTTTCGAGCGCATGGGGTCGAGGGACGCCTCGGCCGCCGCGGGGTCTTCGATCACCGCCACTTCGTCCATGCATGAACGATGTCACCGACAAAAAAATCTGTCAAGCAGGGCCGGACCGACCGCTAGGATCGGCTCGTGCAACAACCTGATCTCCACCCGATCGCCGCCCGCCTGGCCGGGGTGCCCGGGGTCGTGGCCGTCGTCCTGGGCGGCAGCCGCGCCCGCGGCACCCACCGCCCCGACTCCGACATCGACCTCGGCCTCTACTACCGCGGCCCGCTCGCCGTGGGCGACCTGCGGGCGCTCGCCACGGAGCTGACGGGCGAGCCCGCCGAGGTGACCGAGCCGGGCGGCTGGGGCCCGTGGGTGGACGGCGGCGGCTGGCTCACCGTGGACGGGTGGCGGGTCGACTGGATCTACCGTGACCTGGACCGCGTGCACCGCGTGTGGCGGGACTGCCGGGCGGGCCGCTACGAGATCGGCTTCCAGGTCGGCCACCCGCTGGGCTTCTACTCCCACGCGTACGCGGGCGAGGTCGCCCTGTGCCGGGTCCTCGCCGACGACGGCGGCGAACTCACCGCCCTGCGCGAGGAGGTCACCGCCGCCTACCCGCCGGCGCTGCGCGAGGCCCTGCTCAGAGGGCTGTGGGAGTGCGACTTCGCCGTGTCGGCCGCCCGGTACGGCGCGGCCGGCCGCGACCCGGCGTACACGGCGGCGACCCTGTTCCGCGCGCTCGGCGTCGCCTGCCACGCGCTCCACGCCAACGACGGCGCCTGGCTCGTCAACGAGAAGGCCATGATCGCCTCGGCGGACCGGCTGCCGTCCGCGCCCGGCGGGTTCGGCGAACGAGCCCAGGCGCTGCTCGCGTCGGTGGGGCACACGCCGGAGGAGATCGAGCGCACCATCGACGCGGCGGCGCGGCTGGTCGCGGACGTACGGGCCGCCTGCGGCGCGTGACCCACGTCCTCGCCTCGACCCCCGCCGATCGGGGCAGGTAACGTCGGGGCCCACGATCAAGGGAGAACACACGTGGTCCGCAAAGCCGTGATTCCGGTAGCCGGTCTGGGCAGCCGCCTGCTGCCGCTGACCCGGGCGCTCCCCAAGGAGATGCTGCCGATCGGCGACAAGCCGGTCATCGAACACACCATCCGGGAGCTCGTGGACTCGGGCATCGACGAGATCATCATCGTCACGTCGGGCCGCAAGAGCCTCATCCAGCAGCACTTCGCCCCCGACGCCGATCTCGAGCTGCAACTCCGTGCCGCCGGCAAACCCGATCTGGCCGACGCGGTCCGCGAGGTGTCATCCCTGGCCCACATCACGTACCTGTACCAGAACGGCCCCTATGGCAACGGCACCCCCGTACTGAACGCGGCCCGGGTCATCGGCGACGAGCCGTTCATGGTGTTGTGGGCCGACGACGTCTTCGTGGCGGAGGTGCCGCGGGCGCAGCAGCTCAAGGCCGCCTACGAGGCCACGCGCGCCCCGGTCCTGGCCCTGATGCCGATGGAGCTCGAAGACGCCCCTCGCTACGGCGTCCCCGTCGTCAAGGAAGACCTCGGCGGCGGACGGCTCCTGATCTCCGGGCTGGTGGAGAAGCCGGCCCCGGATCGGGCTCCCTCGCGCTATGCCGCGATCGGCGGATACGTCATCACGCCCGGCGTCATCGACGAGCTGGAAGCCCGGACGCGCACGTGGCACCGGCGCCCCGAGGGCGAGATCTACCTCACCGACGCCCTGCACGATCATGCGCTGACGCACCCGGTGTACGGGCAGGTCATCGACGGCACCTGGTGGGACACGGGATCGGCCGCTCAACTATCTCAGGGCGCAGTTCGCCGCGGCCCTCGCGCATCCGGTCCACGGCCCCGAACTGCGGAAGCAGCTCGCTCAGGACGGCGGCGCGCCGTAGCGCCATAATGGGGCGGTTATGCGGTCTCATGCCCTCACACCGAACGCCCTGATCGCCGAGATGGAACCGTTGTCCCACGGGCAGCGGTGCCGCCGCCTGGCCGCGCACGCCCGGGACGGAGGGCCCGAGCTGCGGGTCCTGCTGGACGAGCTGCTGGCCCGGCGCGACCCGTACGAACGGCTCGTCGGGGTGCGGCTGGCCGCGGTGGCGCGCGAGGTCGCGTACGTCACGCGCGCGATGGCCGATCCCGATCCTGACATCAGCCGGTATGCGATCGGCGAGGCGGTCCGGCTCGGCGCTCCCGGCGACGCGATCCTGGAGATCGCCCGCCGTCTGGGTGACGGCCACTGAGTGACGGCCGGTGGGTGACGGCCACTGAGTGGCGGCCCTGGGTGGCGGCATCGAGCGGCGGACGTGGAGTGACGGAGGTGAGTGACGGAGGCGGTCCATGTGGGGCAAAAAGGGCCAGTGCGGGTCCCATTGCGGAACCTGGCTTTCCGTGATTCCCTCTACGGTCGGTCGCCGTCGACTCAGGAGGACATGGTGATCGAACTGACGTGGCCGCAGGTGAGCGCCAGGAGGCTGCGACGGTCAGGGCTCGGCGGGAGCGCGGAGGCGGCGCACCCGGAGGCTATCGCGGCGGCGACCCCGGCGGCGATCACGGGGGCCATGTGCGGGGTGCACGCCCAGGTCATGTCGGCCGCCGAGGCGTCCATCGGGCTCAGGCTCGACGGTGCCACCCGCGCCCACGTCCGCGAGGCCCTGTGGGTCGAGCGCAGCCTGGTCAAGACGTACGGCCCGCGCGGCACCGTCCATCTGCTGCCCGCCCGCGACCTGCCGAGATGGGTGAGCGCGATGTCGTCGTTGCCGCCCGCGTACGACGCCACGCCGGCGAGCTGGAGGATGACCGCCGAGCAGACCGAACTGGTGGTGGCGGCCGTCCGCGAGGCGCTGGCCGGGGCCGAGCTGACCATCGACGAGCTGAGCGAGGCGGTGGTCACCGCCACCGGGCCGTGGGCGGGTGACCTGGTGATGCCCGCGTTCCAGGGCTGGTGGCCGCGCTGGCGCCAGGCGTTGGCGCTGGCCGCGCACCGGGGCGCGTTCGTCTTCGGCGCGGGGAGGGGACGCAAGGTCACCTACACCGCCGCCCCCGTCACCCCACCCGATCCCGGCGCTTCGGCCGCCCGCGACGGTGACCCTGATCCCGGCGCTTCGGCCGCCCGCGACGGTGGCCCTGATCGCGGCACTCCGGCCGCCCCTGACGGCGGTCCCGGGCGGGCCGGGCCGGTGGATGTTGACGGGGCGGCGGGTGCCGCCTGGCTGGCCGGGCGTTACCTGGCGGCGTACGGGCCGGCCACCCCCGAGCAGTTCGCGCGCTGGGCGGGCGGGCCCACGCGGTGGGCCGTGGAGGCGTTCGCGGCCGTGGAGCGCGAAGAGGTCATGTTCGCGGGCAAGCCCGCCTGGGTGCTGGCGGGGGACACGGAGCCGCCCGCGGAGCCGCCCCGCGGCGTACGGCTGCTGCCGTACTTCGACGCCTACGTGGTGGCCGGGCGGCCGCGCGAGTTGCTGTACGCGGGCGCTGCGGCCGGCCGGGCGCTGAACGGCGGGCAGGCGGGGAACTTCCCCGTGCTGCTCGTGGACGGCGTCGTGGGCGGGGTCTGGCACCAGCGGCGCTCGGGGCGGAGAATCGGGATCACGGTGGAGCCGCTGCGCGCCCTGTCGCGGGCGCACCTGCGCGAGCTGGACGAGCAGGTGGAGCGGATGGGCGTGGTGATGGAGGGCCGGCCGAGCCTGACCATCGGCACGGTCACGGTGGGCCCGCACGCGTGACGGCGGCGTCTTCCCGACCCCGCCCGCAGGGAGGGTACTGCGGCACGGCTGCACCAGCGTGCCGGCGGCGCGGCCAGTAACACTTAATTCCCTACCAAAAGTATGGGAAGATGGGGTGGTGAGCATGGACAGGACCCGCCCATCGAGCGCCCGCGCCGACTCGCCGGTGTCCGCCGCCATCCGCGCGGCGCGGTGGATCAGGTCCGCCGCCGCCGACGACGAGCACGGCAGGCGCTGGCTGGCCAATCCCGACCTGCGCGGCGGCTCGGCGGTCACCCCCGAGCCCTGGTCCCTCTACTCGGGCGGCGCGGGCATCGTGCTGTTCTTCCTCGAACTGGCCGCCGCGACGGGCCACGAGGCCTACCTCGACGACGCCAGAGCGGGCGCGCGGTGGCTCGCCGCCACCTGGCGCGAGCGCGAGGACGTCACGCTCTACCACGGGCTCACCGGCACGATGGTGGCGCTCATGGAAGCCGGCTGGGCGCTCGGCGAGGACCGCTTCGAGGCGGAGGCCAGGGCGATCGCCGAGCACATCGTCCACCTGGGGAGGTCCTCAGGCGACAACGCCGGCTGGTCGCGCGACCCGGCCCAGCGCGGCGGCGGCGGCGTCGTGCTCGGCCTCCTGTCCGCGGCCGCCCGCTTCGGCCTGCCGTCGTGCGAGGAGGCCGCGGTGGAGGCCGGCCTGCGCATCGCCCGGCTCCCGGTGCCGGGGCACCTCTTCGGCGACGGCCCCGGCCTGCCGTCCGATGCCGTCACTCCCGGCTTCCTGGCCGGTACGGCGGGCACCGCGTTCCTGCTGGCCCGCCTGTACGGCGTGACGGGCGACGACCGGTTCCTGGCGGCGGCGCGCAGCGGTGCCGGCTTCGTCCGCGAGATCAGCGTGGTGACCGGTGCGTGCGCGGTCGTCCCCCACCACGTGCCGCAGGGGCGCGGGCTGCACTATCTGGGCTTCTGCTCCGGTTCTGCGGGCGTGGCCAGGATGTTTTACGAGCTCCACCGGGTGGCGGGCGACCCGGGCGACCTCGACTGGGTGGAACGGCTCGCGCGCGGCATCGTGCAGAGCGGCGTGCCGCGCCGCCGTACCGAGGGGTACTGGAACGTGGCCTGCCAGTGTTGCGGCGCGGCCGGCCTGATCGAGTTGTTCACCGGTTTATGGGCGGCGACGGGGAACCCCGCCCACCTGGAGTACGCCAGGACGCTCGCCGCCGACCTGATCGGCCGGGCCACCGACCACGACGGGCGGGGCTACCGCTGGTACCAGGCCTACCGGCGGCTGCGACCGGAGGAGGTGACGGCCGACACCGGATACATGGTGGGCGCGGCCGGCATCGGCGCCGCGCTGCTCCACCTGGACGCCGCCGGGCAGTCCCATGGGGCGCGCCGGGTGATCCTGCTGCCCGACAACCCGTTCCCCGCCATACCCGTGCCGCCGGCGGCGCTGCGGGGCGTGTGAGGCTCGCTACCTGAGCCGGGCGGCGCGGCTGAGCCTCGGCACGCTCTCGATCAGCCGGCGCGTGTACGGATGCGCGGGCGAGCCGAGCACCCGCTCGGTCGGTCCGCTCTCCACCACCCGCCCGCCTTCGATGACCGCCGCCTCCTGGCACAGCGCGGCCACCACGCTCAGGTCGTGCGAGACGACCACGAGCGTCAGCCCCCTGCTGCTGCCCAGCTCGGCCAGCAGCTCCACCACCCGCACCCGGGTCGACACGTCGAGCGCGCTGACCGGTTCGTCGGCGAGCAGCACGCGGGGCCCGCACACGACGGCCCTGGCGATGGCGATGCGCTGGCGCTGCCCGCCCGAGAACTCGTGCGGGTAGCGGCGCGCCGCGTCGGCGGGCAGTCCCACCGACTCCAGCGCCTCGGCGGCCCGCTCGGCCGCCTCGGCCCGCCTGGCCGCCCGCGATCCCGCCGCCAGCAGGCCCAGCGAGCGCAGCGGCTCGGTGACGATCCGGCCCACCCGCCGGCGCGGATCCAGTGACGAGTACGGGTCCTGGAACACCGGCTGGACGGCGCGCCGGAACGCGCGGTCGCGCGCCGCCGGCTCGGCGCCGTCGAAGAGGACCTGCCCGCTGCTCGGCCTGGCCAGGCCGAGCAGCAGCCGCAGCAGCGTCGTCTTGCCCGCGCCGGACTCGCCGACCAGCGCCACGTTGCGCCCCGCCGTCACGGAGACGGAGACGTCCTCCAGCACCGGCCGCCCGCCGCGGTAGGCGAAGCCGACCCGGCGCGCCTCCAGCACGGGCACGTCCCCGCCGCCTTCCATGCCCGCACTCACGGGGCCAGCCGATCCAGCTCGCCCTCCAGCGCCCGCGCGCTGTCGACCAGCGAGCGCGTGTAAGGATGCCGCGGCTCCCCTACGACGTCCCGCGTTCTTCCCGACTCCACCGCCGAGCCCTCCTTGAGCACCACGACCCGATCGGCCACGTCGGCGACCACGGCCAGGTCGTGGCCGATGAACAGCAGCGCCATGCCCCGGCCCGCCACCAGCCCGTCCAGCAGCGCCAGCACCTCGGCCTGCACGGTCACGTCCAGCGCCGTGGTCGGCTCGTCGGCGATCAGCAGCTCGGGCTCGCAGGCGAGCGCCATCGCGATGGCCACCCGCTGGCGCTGCCCGCCGGAGATCTCGTGCGGGTACGCCCCCGCCACCCGCCCGGGCAGGCGTACCTCCGACAGCGCCTCCATGACGGCGGCGCGCAGGGCGCCGCCGCGCAGGCCGCGCCGCCGCCGGATCGGCCCGGCGATCTGCCGGCCGACCCGCATCAGCGGGTCCAGCGCGGTCAGCGGCTCTTGGAAGACCATGCTCGCCGACCGGCCGCGTATCCGGTCCAGCGTCCTGCCGGACGCGCCGACGACCTGCGTCCCGCCGAGCACCACGCTGCCGCCGGCCGTCATGCCCGCGGGCAGCAGCCCCATGACGGCGAGCGCGGTCAGCGACTTGCCCGACCCGGACTCGCCGACCAGGCCGAGCCGCGCGCCGGGTTCGACGCCGAACGACAGGCCGCGGACCAGCTCGTGGCCTCCCGGGTGGCGTACGGACAGGTCGTCCGCCCTCAGCAGGCTCATCGGCTGCTCCTCCGCGTCGGGTCGGCCAGGTCGCGCAGGCCGTCGGCGACCAGGTTCACGCCCACCACGAGCACGACGAGCAGCACTCCGGGGGCGACGGCGCCGAGCGGCGCGGTCAGCACCGTGGCCTGCGCCTCCTGCAGCAGCCGGCCCCATGACGCGTTCGGCGGCGGCGGGCCGAGCCCCAGGTAGGACAGCGACGCCTCGGCCAGCACGGCCAGGCCGAGCTGGAGAGCCAGGTTGACCAGCAGCGTCGGCCAGATGTTCGGCAGCACGTGCTCGGTCACCAGGCGCGGCCACGAGGTGCCCGACGTACGCGAGGCCGTGATGTAGTCCTGCGCGAGCACCCGCTTGACCAGCACCCGGGTCAGCCGCGCCACGACGCCCGACATGGCCAGGCCGATCGCCACGATCGCCGAGCCGAGCGACGCCTCGCGCACCGCCACCACCAGCATGGCCAGCAGCAGCGTCGGGAACGCGATGAGGATGTCGAGCGCGGCCGACAGCGCGTCGTCCAGCCAGCGGGTGGCGAACCCGGCGAGCAGCCCGGCCGCGACGCCCAGCACCCCGCCCACCAGCACGGAGCCGGCGCCCACCGTCAGCGCGATGCGGGCGCCCACCATGAGGCGGGTCAGCAGGTCGCGGCCCAGCTTGTCGGTGCCGAGCAGGTGCTCGCCGCCCGGTGGCGCGAGCCGCCCGCCCGTCGTGTCCGACGGATCGTACGGCAGCCACACCAGCGACACGACGGCCACGGCGAGCACGAGCCCGACCAGCACGCAGCCGGCGGCGAACGTGTGCCGGCCCTTCACGGACGCCCTCCGCCGACGTGCGCGCGCAGCCGCGGATCGACCAGCCGCTGGACGACGTCGGCCGCGAAACCGATCAGCAGCACCGCGAGCGTGCTGACCACCAGCACACCCTGGATGACCGGGTAGTCGTGCTCGGCGATGCCCTTGATCAGCAGGGTGCCGAGGCCGGGCAGGGTGAACACGCTCTCCACGACCACCGCGCCGAGGAACGTGGTCGCCAGCTCGATGCCCAGGATGGAGATGACGGGCACCGAGGCGTTGCGCAGCCCGTGCCGCCACATCGCGCCGCCGAACGACTCGCCCATCGCCCTGGCGGTGCGCAGGAAGTCACTGCCCAGCACGTCCACGGTCGCCGACCGGACGTAGCGGATCAGCGAGGCCGACATCACCAGCGCGATCGTGACGACCGGCAGCAGCAGCGACGTCAGCGCGCGCCCCGGCTCCGCCCAGTCCTCGCGCGGGAAGCCGCCCGCGGGCAACACCCGCAGCCGCAGCGCGAACACGGTCACCAGCAGTATGCCGATCCAGAAGACCGGCACCGCGACGCCGAGCTGCGCGACCCCGTTCAGCAGCGGCCCGTACCAGCGGTCCGACCGCCACGCGGCCAGGAACCCCACCGGCAGCGCGACCACCACGGCCAGCGTGAACGCGAGCAGCGTCAGCGGCACGGTGACGGCCAGCCGCGCGGCGATCTCGGAGCCGACGGGCAGCTTGCTGACGAACGACGTGCCGAGGTCGAGCCTTGCCAGCCCGCCCAGCCACGAGGCGAACTGCTCGGGCAGCGGCAGGTCGGAGCCGATCTGCCGGCGCGCCGCGGCGAGCTGCTCCGGCGTCGCGCCGACCGACACCAGCGCGTTGGCCGGGTCGCCGGGCAGCAGCCGCAGCAGCACGAACAGCAGCGACGCCGCCAGCAGCAGCGAGGCCAGCAGGAACGAGGTACGGCGCAGCAGGTAGCGCCCCATCAGCTCTTCTTGATCCCGTACGCGTAGAACTGCGAGTTCAGGCCGTTGACCGGGTATCCGGACAGGTTGGAGGCGGCCACCACGATCTGCGGGTAGAGGTAGAGCCAGTCGCCGGCCGCGTTCTCGGCGATCCGCCGGTTGGCCTTCTTGAGCAGCTCGGTCTGCTCCTCAGGGGTCCTGGCGCGCTCGGCGTCCTTGATCCACTCGCTCACCTGCTTGTCGTCGTAGCCCCAGTAGAAGTCGGGGTCGCCGTACCAGACCACGTCGCGGTCGTTGACGTGCTCCTGCAGGGTGGCGGCGAAGTCGTGGTTCTTGTACACCTTCGAGTACCACTCGTCGGCGGTGATGACGTTGATGTCGACCGTGATGCCGACCTTGGCCAGCTCGCTCTTGATGAACGTCGCGGCCGTCGGGTGGGGGTCGTAGTTGGGGGTGTCGAGGGTGAAGCGGAAACCCTTGGCGTAGCCGGCCTCGGCCAGTTGCCGCTTGGCCAGCTCCACGTCGTACGGGTTGACCTTGGTGAGGTCCTCGTACCACGGGTCGGTCGGCGGCACCATCGAGCCGATCAGGCTGCCGTGCCCCGCCCAGATCGACTCCAGCAGCTTGGCGTCGTCGATGGCCGACGAGACGGCCTTGCGCACGAGCGGCTCGTCGAAGGGCGCCTTCCTGTCGTTGAAGGCGAGCAGCAGCTTGGTGGTGGAGTGGCCCTCGCTGACCCGGTAGTCGGGGTTGCCGGTGAACTGCGCGAGCGCGTCGGGGCTCTGCTGGCTGGTCACGATGTCCACGGCGTTGGTCAGCAGCGCGTTGTTGAGCGCCGTGGCGTCGGTGAAGTAGTGGAACACCACGCCGTTGTTGGCGGGCGGCGTGCCCCAGTAGCCGGGGAAACGGTCGAGGCTGAGCGTGGATCCGCGCTTCCAGGCTCCCAGTTCGTACGGCCCGGTGCCGTCCTCGGCGGTCGCCAGATCCTTGGCGTCGGCGTTGACGATCCACACGTAGGTGAGGTTGTACACCAGCGACACCGACCGGTGGGCCAGCTCGACCACCACGGTGCCGTCGTCGGGGGTCTCCACGGACTCGATCGCCTCGAGGCTGCTCTTGCGCGCCGACTGGGAGTCGTCGGCGGTGACCCGTTCGATGCTGTGCTTCACGTCGGCCGGCGTCAGCGCCTTGCCGGAGTGGAACGTCACGCCCTCGCGCAGCTCGAAGGTGTACGTCAGGCCGTCGTCGGAGACCTCGTACCCTTTGGCCAGGAGGTTCTCCACCTTGCCCGCGTCGGTCAGCCGGAACAGCCCTTCGTAGACGTTGCCGTTGAACGCCTCGGTCACGCCCTGCCCGCCGCCGGCGGTGTTGTCGAGGTTCTGGGGCTCGTACTGGGATCCGATCTCGATCACGGCCGCGGCGTCGGGCGTGGCCGTGCCGACTCCCGCCGGGCCCTCCTGTCCGGAGCCGCACGCGGCCAGAACGAGCGCCAGTGCGGCCACGACGCCGGCGAGCTTGCTGTTCACCATTACTCCCGAGCGATATGCACTAAATGAGTAGGTTTAGTGGGATCATATCGGTACGCCTGAGCGGCCGCTC
This sequence comes from Nonomuraea deserti, assembly GCF_004348685.1. GTDB lineage: Bacteria > Actinomycetota > Actinomycetes > Streptosporangiales > Streptosporangiaceae > Nonomuraea > Nonomuraea deserti. The sequence continues at coordinate 34,921 of NZ_SMKO01000081.1, forward strand.
AGCGGCGTCTGGTAGGCCGGTGGCAAACACGCGCCGACGTCCGGCCCAGAATCACCCTAGTCAATGCCAAATCCGGATCGATGGGCGGTATGACGGTTTCTGATCGGGCAGGCGTGGGCTTCCCGAAGCGCTTTCAGCCGTTCGACGGGAGGCGGATCTGGGATGGCTCCAACGGCAACAGGCATCGCCGATCAGAACCGGGAGGCCGCCGCCCCGCCCGCGCCGGGGCGCAGACCGGTCGCGGCGGCCACCGCACTCTGGGGATCCGTGCTGGCGCCGTTCGCGGCGCTGGCGGCCGCCGTGCCGATGGCCTGGGGGAGGGGACTGTGCTGGGTGGACGTGCTGATCGCGGCCGGCGCCTACGCGATCACCGGGCTCGGCGTCACTTCGTCGGCGGCTTGTACGGCTCGCCGCAGAAGTAACGGTTGAGCGCGTCGACGCCCGCCAGCAACATCGGCGCCACCTTCGGATCGCTGCGCTGCACGTTGACCGAGAGCGTCATCCGGCGCTTCCCCGTCGCGTCGGCGAAGGCGAACGTCTGGTAGCCCGGGATGGCCCCGGTCGCACCCCACATCTCGCCGCAGGTGAGCCCTGCCGACTCCAGCCCGAGCCCGTACCGCGGGAAGACCGGCGCCTGCGGCGTGCCGACCCCGGTACGCATCTGGGCGAGAAGGTCGCGCGCGACCAGCCGGCCGCCGAACAGCGCCTGGTAGAAGCGGTTCACATCGCGGGCGTCCGACACCACCCCGTACGCCGCCCACGCGAACGACGGGTTCAGCCGGGTGATGGGCTTGAGCGCTCCCGGCGCGTCGGGGTCGGCGCCCTTGGGCAGGTAGTAGCCGGTGGCGTGCGGGCCGCGGACGTTCCGCCGGGTCAGCGGCAGGTACGTGCGCGTCATCATCGCCGGGCGGAAGATCCGCCGCTCCAGCTCGGCGCCCAGGTCGTGGCCCGTGACCTTCTCCACCAGCAGCCCGAGCAGGATGTAGCCGGTGTTGGAGTAGGAGAAGCGGCCCCGCTCCGGTCGTGGCAGCCGCTCGGCCACGGCGACGAGCTGCCGCGGGGTGTAGGTCTTGCCGAAGCGGGCGGGGTCGGCGAACTCGGGCGCTTGCGCGTAGTCGGCCAGGCCGCCCGTGTGGTTGAGCAGGTGCCGTACGGTGATCCGGTCGTCGCCCTCGACCAGGCCGGGCAGCCGGGTGGCGATCTTCTCCTCAAGGCTCACCCTGCCCTCCCGCACCAGCTGCAGGACCACCGCGGCCACCATGCTCTTGGTCAGGCTGGCGATCCGGAACCGCGCCTCGCGCGGCACCGGCACGCGGGTCTCCAGGTCGGCGACCCCGCTGGTGGCGATCCAGGTGCCGCGATCGTCGTCGATCCTGGCCAGGACGCCGGGAGCGCCCGCGGCCACCATCGCGTCGAGCGCCTGGCGTACCCCGGCAGGCTCCCTCGCTTGCGCGTTCGCCGGCAGGGGGGACAGCAGCCCCGCGGCGACGAGTACGGTGGCCGCCACGTGGCGGCAGGTCAGGAGGGACATGAACACGTTCCTTCGATGGACGGCGGTGAACGATCTCCATCCTCGAAGGGCCGGCGGCCGTCATCGTCCTCATTCCTGACGAACCTCGCCTGCCACGGTGGTCGCACCAGGGCTGCGACCACAGGCTGACCCGCGTGCCCTCGCATCGCGGCGGCGTCACGCAGGGACCACCCCAGCCGGCGGGCCGTGGCGCCGTCAGGACAGGTTGGCCAGCGCCTGGCGGGCGGCCTGGATCGCGCCGTCGCGGACCTCGTCCGTCACCTTCGACTGCTCCCGCGCGGTGTGAGTGACCTTGAGGAGGGTGGTCCCGGTTCGCAGCCACACGGTCGTCTCGGCACTGTCACCGAACTCGGACACGGTCCCCGCGTCCCGCGCGAACGCCTCGTCGCCCAGGCCCGACACGTTACGCACTGCGGAGGTCCGCACGGTGGTGAGCTGGCCCTTGCTCGCGCCGGCCTCCGTGACCGCGCCGGCGCGGTGCAGCGCGAGGGTCTCCTCGGCGGTCTTCTCCCGCGGATACCCGTTGATCTTGATTTCGAGCCTCGTACGCCCCTGCCAGACGCACGTGGTGCTGCCCTCGGGGGAGGGGGTGCCGCCGGACAGGGCGGCCGCCTGCGCCTCGGTCAGCAGGGTGCACGGGTCGGAGACGGTAGCGGCGGTGGGCGACGGGGACGGCGTGGAGACGGAGGTCGCGGTCCCCGGCGCCGGGGTGGCGGTGGCCGTGGCCGGCGGGCCAGTGGTGGCCTGGCGGGTGGCCGGCGCGCTGGTCGGGCCGCTGGCCGTGGTGCCGGGCGGGCCGGTCGTCGCGGTGGCGTTCGTCATCAGCAGCGCGGCCGCCGTCACCGCCGACGCCGCCACCGCGCCCGCCACGGCGGCCGCCACCAGCGGCCGCCTCCGCCGGGCTGCCGGTGGGAACGGGCGGTCCACGGTGTCGATCCCGTCGCGCGCGGTGCGCGGGCCCGGAGCCGTCCCACTGGGGAACGACGGGGAGGCCGCCTGCCCGGGCGGGTACGCGCCGCCGCCCGGCCTCGTCCCGTGCCCCCCGCCGGGTCCCCGGGCATGCTCCCAGGCAGTACCGCCCGAAGCACCGCCCGCAGCGCCGCCCAAGGTGCCGCCCAAGGTGCCGCCCGCTGTGCCGCCCGCTGTGCCGCCGGCCTGGTCCGGGTGCGCCACGGCGTACAGCGCCTGACGGAACGCCTCGGCGCCAGGGCGTTGACCGGGATCCTTGGCCAGCACGGCCAGCAGCACCGGCCCCAGCGGACCCGCGTGCGCCGGGGGAGGGGCCGGGTGGGTCAGGACGGCTCCGAGGGTCGCCAGCCGGTTGTCCCGGTGGAACGGCCCCCGGCCCTCGACGGCGGCGTAGAGCGTCGCGCCCAGCGACCACAGGTCGGACGACGGCCCGGCCGCGCGGTCGTTGCGCACCCGTTCGGGCGCCATGTAACCGGGCGAGCCCACCACCGCGTCCGCCGAGGTGAGCGCCGCCTCCCCGGAGCGCACGGCGATGCCGAAGTCGGTGAGGACCGCCCGGTCGCCCTCCGCCAGCAGCACGTTGGCGGGTTTGACGTCCCGGTGCAGCACGCCCCGCTCGTGCGCCAGCGCCAGCGCGTCCAGCAGGTGCAGCCCGATGAGCGCGGCCCGCTGCGGCGACAGCCGTTCGCCGCCGGCCAGCAACCGCTCCAGCGAGGGCCCGGACACCAGGTCCATGACGATCCACGGGCGGCCGTCCGCGACGAGCACGTCGTGCACCGTGATGATGGACGGGTGCGCCAGCCCGCCCGCCGCCCTGGCCTCCCGCATCGTGCGCTCGCACAGCTCCTGCCGGGCGTCCGCGGGCATGTGGCCGGGCAGGCGCACCTCCTTCACGGCCACCTCGCGGCCCAGCAGCTCGTCCCAGGCCCGCCAGACGATGCCCATGCCGCCCTCGCCCAGCGAGCTCCCCAGCCGGTAGCGCCCGGCGAGCAGACCGTCAGTTGCCACGGGCGAGCGCCATCCCGACCCATCGGGCCGCCTGCACCGCCAGTTCGCGCATGCGCTGGTCATCCTCCACGTGCCGCCGGTACTCGACCGTCACTACCGCGTTGCTGAACCTGAAGTGCACGGCGGCCGTGAAGGCCGGCTCCGAGTTCGTCTTGGCCACGTGCGTCCAGTCGGCTGCGAACGCTTCGTTGCCGAGCCCCTCCAGCTTCCGGGGCTCGCGGTAGACGATGGTGCCGTCCAGCGTGGCATGCGCCATGCGATAGGCGGAGTCGCGCGCGAAGGCGAAGTTCTGCCGTGCCTCGCCGACGTCTTCGCTCCGTTCGACGCCCACCTTCAGCGTGTAGGTCAGCCGATCCGGTACGTCCACCGAGACATCGGAGCTCCAGTCGCAACTGCGCTGCTCGAACGGGAACGGCTCGTCCATGTCGGGCACCAGCTGGGCGAGCTGCTCATCCGTGAGGAGGCGGCAGATGTCCGGCTGGGTGGTCACGTCGCCCGTCCCCGAGTCCGCGCCCGCGGGCACGACCGGGGTCGCGGGCAGGTTCGCGGGCGGCGGGGTGCGGGTGGTGCCCGCGGGCGACGGAGTCCCGCCGCGCCCGCCTCCCGAGGGCGGCCCGGCGGTGGAGGACGCGACGGTCGCCGTACGGTCCGGGACGAACGCCGCGGCGACGCCCGCCGACGTCCCGGCCACCACGACGGCCAGGCACGCCGCGACCGCGGCCAGCGCCCACGGCCGCGCCCGCAGCGCCGGCCGCCGGCCCAGCCGCAGCTCCACCGTGGTCTTGCCGGTGGCCCGGTCCGCCCGCCCCATCCGTTCCGCTGCGGCGATGTCCCGCATCGTCCGCTGCGCCGTCCACGCGTCCGGGCGCCGTGCCGGGTCCTCGGCGAGCAGCGCGTGCAGCAGCCGCCGCAGGCGGGCCGCCGGATCCTCCGTCTCCGCACCTCCGCCGGGGTGGTCGAGGCGCAGCGTGCCGGCGGGGCGATCACCGGCCCCGCGCCGCTCCTGCCCTCCAGGGCCGGGGCGGACACGGATGGTCGGCGCCCGGTCCTCCGGCGCCCCCGTCCCGTCCGCCCGGCCGGGCACGCCCCCACCGGCCGCGGCCCGGCCGGCCACACCCTGGCCGGTGCCCGGCCGGCCGGGCATGTTCCGTTCGGCCGCCGTCTGTTCGGGTGTGGTCTGGTTGGTGGCCGGTCGGTCGGGTGTCTTTGGTTCGGTCCGGTCGGGTGCCTGGTTGCTGGCCGGTTGGCCGGGCATGCCCTGGTTGGTGGCCGGTCGGTCGGGTGTCGGCCGGCCTGCCTGTCCGGGGGCGGGACGGCCGGTGGCGGGTGGTGGCAGGGG